>NZ_DBMACH010000009.1:99376-136673 GCF_057861365.1 Enterocloster sp. | reverse complement strand
GGAAAATCTGGATTCAGATCAGCTGATCTGTTATCCGCTTCTGTCCAAGGGCGAAGTCAGATGGCAGAATAAATAATACGAAAATGCACGGAGAAAGCATATCGCAGAACAACAGGAGGAAAGACCATGAAAGAAGTTAAAACACCGAAAAAACCACTGGCATATTATTATGGGATTGTGTTAATAGTGCTGATTGTATTTAATCTGGTTGTCGCACCAATCCTTATGGAGCATCAGGTAAAGGAAACGGATTATGGAACTTTTATGAGCATGATCGAGAAGAAGAATATCGGTGAAGTAGAAGTTAAGGACAATCAGATCATCTTTACAGATAAAGATCAAAAAAATATTTATAAAACAGGTCTGATGAACGATCCGAACCTGACGGACAGGCTATATGAATGTGGAGCAGTATTCGCAAAAGATATCGATAAGCAGATGTCACCGATCATCAGCTTCCTGCTGACCGGGGTTTTGCCATTGATCCTTTTTATCGCACTGGGAAATTATATGGCGAAGAAACTGATGGAGCATGCCGGAGGAAAAAATTCGATGGCTTTTGGAATGGGAAAAAGCAATGCGAAGATTTATGTGCAATCCAGTGAGGGAATCCGTTTTTCAGACGTTGCAGGAGAAGATGAGGCGAAAGAAAACCTTTCAGAGATCGTTGATTATCTTCACAATCCGAAGAAGTATACCGATGTAGGTGCGTCTATGCCAAAAGGTGTCCTTCTTGTAGGACCTCCGGGAACTGGTAAAACAATGCTTGCAAAAGCAGTTGCGGGTGAATCAAATGTACCATTTTTCTCAATGTCCGGATCAGAATTCGTAGAGATGTTTGTCGGTATGGGAGCTTCCAAGGTTCGAGATCTTTTCAGACAGGCAAAGGAAAAGGCACCATGTATCGTGTTTATTGATGAAATTGATGCTATTGGTAAAAAGCGTGACGGACAAATGGGCGGAAATGATGAGAGGGAGCAGACCTTAAATCAGCTTCTTACAGAGATGGATGGATTTGAAGGAAATAATGGTGTCATCATTCTTGCTGCAACGAACCGTCCGGAGTCGTTAGATCCGGCACTTACACGTCCGGGACGTTTTGACAGGCGTGTGCCGGTTGAACTGCCGGATCTTGCAGGACGTGAAGCAATTTTAAAGGTTCATGCAAAGAAGATAAAAGCATCTGATGATGTTGACCTGCATACGATTGCACGTATGGCATCCGGTGCATCCGGTGCGGAGCTTGCCAATATTATAAATGAAGCAGCATTACGTGCTGTCCGTAGTGGAAGGACCGTTGTAAATGAATCTGATCTCGAAGAAAGTATAGAAGTGGTTATTGCAGGATATCAGAAGAAGAATGCGGTTCTTTCAGATCAGGAGAAGAAGGTTGTTGCATATCATGAGATAGGACACGCTCTGGTAGCTGCATTGCAGAGCCATTCAGCACCGGTCCAGAAGATTACGATCATCCCGCGTACCTCAGGTGCACTCGGCTACACTATGCAGGTTGAGCAGGGTGATAAATATCTGATGACGAAAAAAGAACTTGAGAATAAGATTGTTACATTTACAGGCGGACGTGCGGCAGAGGAGATCGTATTTGGTGAGATCACGACAGGAGCCTCCAATGATATCGAACAGGCAACAAAAATTGCAAGAGCGATGATCACCCGCTACGGCATGACAGATGAATTCGACATGGTGGCAATGGAAACCGTGACCAACCAGTATCTTGGCGGCGATACGTCTCTTTCCTGTTCCACAGATACCCAGAAGGAAATTGATGAAAAAGTCGTGCAGCTCGTAAAAGCAGAGCATGAAAAAGCAAGAAAAATCCTTTCCGAAAACAGGGAAAAACTGGACGAACTGGCTATGTACCTGTATGAGAAGGAAACAATTACAGGTGACGAATTTATGGATATTTTAGACAGAAAATAATGTAGTTAATTAGATAATCATCTTCCACATGGAATACATCTTCCACCAGCATATTAAGGGTGATAGGGTAGAGCAATAAAACAGATTAGATGGAAAGGGAAGAGGCACCGTTACATAGGTACCTCTTCTTTTTAAAGAGTTGGCTCTTTCCCTGATACAGGAATTTGTATCTCCGGAGCATTGAGCAGTGCTGTGAAATTCTGCTGAATGATTTCCAGAGTTTTCAGCTTTTTCTGTAATTCCTGTTTTTCCCGAACAGTAGAAGTCTGTTCAGATTCAAGATTTTCAATCTGCTTCTGGATTTTATTAGAGCTTGGGATTTTGGTAATACCGAGATCCTGAAGCTCTTTTTTTAGTGAATCGTGGAGCTGGTATTCTGCCTGATGTTTGGTGCGGTATACTTTTGGGTTTTTGGCAGATTTGCAATCTTCAATCACTTTACGGCAGAGTCGGTAAGAATCGCAGTGCTTTTGAATGATTTTCTGTGTGCTTAGCTCACTGTTAATTTGTATTATTCTCTGTTCAGCCGCTTTAACAGAAGCATCAACATCAGAAATATGCTGCTGGAAATCTTCATAATTCAGCAGATTATTTTCGGAAAGATAGTTGAAGGTGCGGGCTGTCTCTTTTAGATTATTTAGTTTTGCCCAACGTTCAAATCCTTCTCGATTGCCGGTTGTAACATACGTGGAGATATTGATATACAGGCGAGCTTCTCTGGATAGATGCTTTGGAGTTTTCACTTTGTTACGATTTTTAGCCAGGCGGATGCGGACATTTTCTTCTGAATAATAGCTTCCGAGAGATTTCATATAAGTGAAATTCTTCTGCTCTGGTGCACGGAAGGATAGGTGTTTTCCTTGGCGGACTTCATATCCGGCTAACTGCATTTTTTGTAGAAATTCCTCATAGTTAATGGAAGTCCAGATTGCCTTATCAACTGAAACACGTAGCTTGGCTTTCCAACTGGTGCCACGATGATATTCGATGTTCTCTTTATAGCTTTTACCTTTTTCTCCGGTTGGCATACTGGTGGCAAGTCCATTTTCATGGCAGATACGATTACTGATCCGGCAGATTTTATGGTAGCTCCGCTTATTGGAAACATATTTGTGATAATCAACAAAACTTGCTGCATTAAAGATGATGTGGTTATGAATGTGGTTTTTGTCAACATGGGTACTGATCACGTATTCATATTTTCCTTTCAGTACTTCGTCTGCAAATTGTTGTCCTAAGCGATGGGCAGTTTCGGCATCAACTTCTCCAGGTTTAAATGACTGAATCAGATGAAATGCCAGGTTATCACCTTTGTCCATTCCATTCTTTTTCGTCATTTCTCTAGTCATGGAAAATTCAAGATCTGCAGTTTCCGGGGAACAGCCAAAACTGGAAACTAACAGTTTTTCATCTGTTTTATCTGGATTCGTGATGTAGTCCAGAGCTTTCTTGTCTGTTACTTTAATTGGGAAGATCTTAAGATACGCCATAGTTCTTTCACCATCTCTTTCAATTCTTTCATTTCCTCCGGGTATAGATCTCCGGTGGTATTTACCTTTTTTGCAATCTGATTGATATTTACGCCAATCTTGTGCATTTCCTCATACTGTTTCTTCAGCGGAGTAGTGTCGGTGTTGACGATGTAACCGTCGATTGCCATTTTACGAAGATAAGCTCCCATGTTTTTGGTCTTTGATTCAATCATCTTTCTGCGGATAAGCTTCCGCTCTTCTTCTGTGACATAAAAATGGATTTCTTTGTTTCGCTTTCTTTCAGCCATTGGTGGGTTCTCCTTTCTGAGAGGGCAGTAGTATCGTTGCTTTCAGCGTTTTTTCAATTTAGGGCAGGGTACCCTGAATTGGGATTTTTCGGAAGTGTATCCTCACTTCCTGTCCTTGCTGTTTTACCCCTCTATTAGCTAAAGTCAGAAGAATAAGAGAAATGCAAAAGAATTTGGCATGTAGTATGACATACGAAAATGTGGTATGATTATGGACAGGATATCAGAAGAATCAGGAGTTGAAAAGATTGTGAAGACGGAAGAAATCTTTGAATACGTGCAGAAACAGTACGGTACAGTTCCGGAATATTTATGGAGTAAATCGCCAGACAGTGCGGTACTTCGTCATAAAAATGGAAAATGGTATGCAGTATTCATGACAGTTGAGAAATCTAAGTTGGGATTAGAGGGAAATGAGCTGGTTGACATCATGGACGTAAAGTGCGATCCAGAAATGACCAGCATGATTATTCAGACTTATGGATTTTTACCAGGATATCATATGAATAAGCAGCACTGGATCACGATTTTACTGGATGGTTCAGTCAGTGAAGCAAAGACATTGGACTTTTTAGATATGAGCTATGACCTGATTGACGGAACAGACAGAAAGGAAGAAAAATGAGAACAGCGATAGTATACGCATCTGTGCATCATGGAAATACAGAAAAATTAGCAAAGAGGATCGCAGAAGAATGTCAGGTGGATTTGATTGATGCTGTGATACAGCCAGATGCAGATCTGAGCAGTTATGATATGATTGGGTTTGCATCAGGAATCTATTTTTCAAAGTTTCATCAGTCGATATTGGAATTTGCAGAGAAGAATTTACCGAACGACAAAAAGATATTTCTGATCTGTACTTATGGTGGAAGTGCGAATTATAAATCCATAGAGCAGATTTTGGATAAAAAACATGCCAGTGTGGTTGGAAAATTTGGCTGTAAAGGGTATGACACATTCGGACCATTTAAACTGGTTGGAGGTATTGCAAAAGGACATCCGAATGAAGAAGATATGAAAAACGCAGTGGACTTTGTAAAAGGAGTACACTAATTTTTGAGCAAAAGGAAAACCGGGGATTTTACTCCTCGGTTTTCTGGCTGTTATGCTTCAGTCTTCAACTTGAAAAATATCTTCTACAGGCACTTTCAGGTAATGTGCCAGCCGGATTGCAATCTCAAGAGAGGGATTACGTTCTCCACGTTCGATGCGGCCTATAGTCTGACTGCAGGAACCTATGGCTTCAGCCAAATCTGCTTGAATGAGATTCCGTTCTTCACGAATATCTTTTAGTGTATTATTGATTGCCATTCAATCACTTCCTTTGCTTATTGTTATCAGCAGAATTGTGAACCTGCTGTTGAAATCTAATGGAATCCCGGAATTTCTGCACCTTTGCATTTCCCGATTACTTTTCCAAAAATCTTAAAAGAGTCAGATTCCAAAACCTGGATAGGACGATATTTTTGATTTAAAGAAATCAGATAAACACCATCTGGCTCATCGTGTAATTCCTTGATGTAAGTATTGCCGTTGAGATAGAAGATTCCAATTTCACCATTAGCAAGAGAATCTTTTTTCTGAATCCATGCGACATCGCCTGTATGATAAAGTGGCTCCATACTGTCACCGGAGATCCGTACACCAAAGTCAGTCTGCTCAGGAGCAAGGTGTCCTACATCATAAGTTTCTTTTACAGAATCTTCCAGGTAATTCCCAGTACCAGCAGAAACTGGTTCCCAGGTAATTTCTACAGGATGATGGAATGGGATAATCTTTGCAGACAGTGGAGAAAACTTTTTAGAAGCTTTCAAAATATCAGCAAATTCAATCAATTTATTTCTGCCTTCTTCATTTAATCCACTCATAATGTTATATGGGTTTTCTCCAAAGAAGGATTCATATATATCTTCGATATCAAGTAACTGGCAAAGTGTCAGGAAAACATGTAAAGCTGGTTCTCGTGCATTGGTCTCCCATTTGGAGATTGCTTTTGTAGTGACCTGAATACCTTCTTGAGAAAGCAGGTCTACCAGATCTGATTGAGAGTATCCTTTCTTTTTTCTATTTTCTGCTAATATTTCCCCGAAATCACGCATTTGTTCGCCTCATTTCTATTTGAATTTTCTATATGCATTATACCGTATGTTAGAAATAAAATCAACAATAATCTCCGAAATGGAGAAAATGCAACCAATATGTCACTTGACTATCTCCGGAATGTCGATATATACTAAACATACAGAAATTGATAAGACATTATGTTGAAGGAAACAGCTGGGAGGTGAAAAGTTTGAGTGAGCGTGTGATCCTGCATAGTGATATGAACTGTTTTTACGCCAGTGTAGAAATGCTACATCATCCGGAATTTGCCGGAATGCCTCTGGCAGTAGGTGGCGATCCGGAAGCCCGGCATGGAATTGTACTGACAGCAAATTATATCGCCAAGAAAAAAGGAGTAAAAACCGGAATGGCATTATGGCAGGCGAAACAGGTTTGCCCGGAAATTATTTTTGTACCGCCACGGATGGATTTATATTTGCGATTTTCACAAATGGCAAGAGAAATCTATTCAGAGTATACAGACAAAATTGAGCCATATGGAATTGATGAAGCCTGGCTGGATGTATCAGGCAGTGGAAATCTGAAAGGAAGCGGAATGACAATTGCGAGAGAAATCAGCCATCGGATTAAATACGAACTTGGAGTAACAGTGAGTATTGGAATTTCCTGGAATAAGATTTATGCGAAACTCGGCTCGGATTATAAAAAGCCGGATGCAATCACAGAGTTTAATCGAGAAAATTATAAAGACAGGATATGGCATCTTCCTGCGTCAGATTTGCTTTATGTCGGAAGACAGACAAATAAGAAATTGCAAAAACTTGGAATCCGGACAATCGGGCAACTTGCGGAATCAGACGAAAAGTTGTTAGAGAGCCATTTTGGAAAAATAGGAAATGTATTATGGGCTTTCGCAAATGGCTGGGATGAAGATCCGGTTTGCAAGGAAGGGTATGAAGCTCCAGTAAAGTCGATAGGTAATAGCACTACAACATCGAGAGATCTGGAAAATGATCTGGATGTCTGGATCATTCAAATAGCATTGGCAGAAAGTGTAGCTGCACGATTGCGGAAACATGGATTTAAATGCAAAACAGTAGAAATTACAGTTCGAGATAATGGATTGTATAGTTTTTCCAGACAGATACATTTACGACAGCCAACGAATATTACAAACGAGATTGTAACTGCAGCATTTCAGCTATTTAAAGATAATTATAAATGGGAACATCCCATTAGAAGCCTGGGAATCCGAGCTGCGGATCTTGTGTTAGATGATATTCCCGTGCAGTTGGATTTATTTGGAAATCAGGAGAAAAAGGAAAAGTTAGAGAAGCTGGATCGTACTGTAGATGAGATCAGACGACGGTTTGGTTATTTCAGTATACAGCGAGCGGCAATGTATCAGGATAAAGTCTTATCCCACTTAGACGCTGGTACGCACACGATCCATCCACACAGTTATTTTCATGGGTAATTGGAGGGATAGATTTGAAAAAAGCATTAACCAGAAAACAGAAAGAAAGTTATCAATGTATTTTGAATTATACGAAGGAGCATGGATACCCGCCGACAGTCCGGGAATTTGGAGAGTTGATCGGGGTGAAATCAACATCATCTGCTTTTTTCAGAATCAAGCAGTTGGAGCAAAATGGATATATCCGCAGAATCCCGGCATCACCAAGAGCAATCGAGATTTTATAGTGAGGTGTCGGCATGAACAAAGTATATGTAGATGTAGTGGCAGAGTTTCGGAAAGACGGGCAGCTGGTTCCCATATTTTTTACATGGGAGGATGGAAGAAAGTATAGCATCGACAGAATTTTGAAAATCGAGCGATGCGCCAGCAGAAAGGCAGGCGGTGTAGGAATGATGTACACCTGTATGATACAGGGGCAGGAAAGCCACTTGTTTTATGAAGTGGATAAATGGTTTATGGAGAGAAAAACAGCATAAGGAGAGATTGGTATAGACGATATTATTTGGATTATTAACCGGCAGGGATAGTCACTTTCCCTTTATATTCCTGCAGGTTTTACATAAGAAGATGGATTCCGGTCAGCAAAGGCAGCTCCCACAATGCCTTTTGGATATCCGATTCTGCAAGTTGTAGTAAGTAATTGCTTCCCATCAAAATCATGGGGAAAGCGAACTGGGCTGAAAGACCGCCAGTTAGTGTGATGATGATAAGGAGATTTTGAAACTGATGACAGACAGAGATTATGCAATTAAATCAATGAAAGAAATTACCTTCCAGATGGCAAGTCATGCACAGGATTATCTGGAAGTTACAATCGAAAGACATTATACTGATATTAAAGAATTGATGACAAGCTATCAGAAATTGATTTTGGAAAATCAGATTGTGTTAGAAGAACTGGATATGGAATGCCAGGAGAAAATCAATGAAGATATGGCATATGCATTGAGTTATCTGAGCATTTATAACAACCAGCTGAATGTGCCAAAGATGCACCGGGAGATGAATAATCTGATGATTATTTATGGATTGTCGGACATGATCTATCGGGGAATGACTTTGGTGAAGTTCTATGCACCAAATGGTGTGATGCTCAGTGAAATCCTTCATTCCTGTTTTTGCAGTCATTATAATAAGACAGATGTGGAAGTACAACAGGAGTTAGGAATAGGCAGGACTTCTTTTTATAAAATGAAGAAGCAGGCACTTGGGTATTTAGGATTTTATTTTTATGAGATCGTGGTACCGCAGGCAAAGGATAAAAGATTTAAACCATCACTGGGCGTTGAGGAAGAGTAGGTGAGTAATATGAGATACGAAGATTCGATGAAAGGTGTAGCTAATCAGATAATCAAAGAACAGCAGCGAGCCAGTAAAATTAAAAACAATCCAGAAGAGTTCCATTGGCATGACGAATATGCAACGTTGAATTTCTTTCGGTTTATCTGTAAAAATATCGGTAACTTGGGAAATAGAGAAATTGAAAAAATGGTCACACGCTTAAAGAGCATAGATCAGAAAGCAGTGGAAAACCATGTGAATGGTGCTGTTTGGGCATTTGATTATGATAAGATGTTCTGTGTATTGATGGAAAATGAAATTTGCCGAAAGGTGTGTGAAAAGAATAAATATAATAGTTGGATGAAGCTGATTGGACAGTATTGTATTTCAATGGCTTAAAGATAAAGAAAGTTGCTGGAGAGAAAAAATATTCTCCAGCAACTTTGTCTTTGATGAATAAAGGTCAATTTTTTATTTAACTATTCTCACTATTATTTGATTTAGTGATTTTTTTCTTCTTTGGAGAAACCAGTTTGTGACCGGAATAAATGGACATGCCCATACAAAGCAATGAAGAATAGGCAAAGTATTTATGTGCAGTCATAGATTTTTTGATTCCAGAATAAATGCATCCCAACATACAGAAAAGTGCGCCTAAGGACCAGTATTTATGTGATTTCATGATTTGATACCTCCTTTGATTTAACTGATTCAATCATAACGCTTTTTTACGAAAATGCAAAGAAAAACTTTGGATATAGTTCCGTAGAATTAGAACTTGGTTTTGCGATTCTGTATATTTAAGATATCCACAAGTATACTAAATTCAGAACGATTATTCGTTCTGGAGGAGGTGTTACGATGGATTTGAAAGCAGTTGGACAGCGAATCAAATCAGCACGAGAAGCAAAAAATCTCACGCAAGAGGAACTGGCTGCATTAGTAAATTTGAGTCCGACGCATGTGAGTGTAATAGAGAGAGGCTTGAAAGTTACAAAATTGGATACCTTTGTTGCAATTGCAAATGCATTAGATGTTTCGGCAGATACGCTTTTGATTGATGTTGTGGCACATTCAGTCACAGGTGTTACCAATGAGTTGACAGAGAAAATAGAAAAACTTCCGATCAAAGAGCAGAAAAAAATCATCAAAGTAATTCATACATTATTGGAAGAGTAATATGACAAATTGGGAAGAGCAAGTAGCTCTTCTTTTTTTGACCATTTATTCAGATTTAAGTGGTAAAGTGTCTTTTCATGATAATAGAAATATGCTAAATTGGTTCTATAGAACAAGACGTAATTCCAGTTATATATCGGAGGAAAATGAATGAGAGAGAAAACTATTTATGAGAAGATTGCAGAAAAGTACAACACAACACCAGAAGAAGTACGCAGAGAAATGCAGATAGCCATAGATGCAGGATTTGATAATCCTGATCCGGCTGTGCAGGAAGAATGGAAGAAAATGACACTTAAAGGAGAAAGACCTACACCGGAAGAAGTAATCAATTACGCAGTAAAAAAACTAAAAGGAAAATAAAAATATGAAGAAAAAGATAATTGCATTGATTTCAGGAGCAGTGATCTTGATAATTGCTGCAGGAAGTATTTATGGGAAATCTGAATCTGGTCATAAGGAAGGCGAACCGGATGTAGTTGGAACATTTTCCGTAAATCGAGATGAAAATATTACCGTGGTTGCTAACCGGGGACATATCGAGGATAAAGAAGCTTTTGCAAGAGAACTTTTGCAGATGTACAAGGATGATTCATTTTATTCTACAAAATTCTCCACAGACAGGGGATATGCGACGAGCCTTGATATGAACATCTATTTATGGAAAGAGGATATTGAAGATGGGGAATCGGTAATGACAGCCGAATATAGACCTGTAGAATACGGAAAGGACTATGATGTAGTCAATAATCCTGATAAATTTCAACTATATATAGATGGAAAAGAAGTAGAAGAATAACACGGTGAACTTTTTATACTGAAATATGTACGATTCTAATAATGAGATGAACTTATGGGAATGTATTGCGGATATTTTGTGAACTTTATCCTGATACAATGATTATGCTGATGAAAGAAGGCATAGATAACTGAATACAAGAAAGAGACGAAAGCCTCAGTAGTTAAGAAAAAACTACTGGGGCTTTTTTTCGTGCCTGAATTTCTCAGCCAATAACTGCGGGCGTATCCCGGCAGGATAAAGGCGGAGCAGGCATGATCCTAAACAGAGGTCCGCCTTCTGGATTTGAAACGAGCAACAAGATTTCAAATTCAGGAGGAACGGATATGTATATTGAACACCCATATTTTTACGAAGGAAAGTATTACGCAAATATTGATGGAGAAATGATCGAGATTACAAAAGAAGTTGCGTATGCGATGAATAATTTTTACAGAAGCAGCAAGGCAAAAAAAGTTGAGATTAAGAATGAACTGGGTGAGGTTGTGGATAAGATGCTGAGAGAAGTACCTTACAGCGGTCAGTCCATTGATGGAGAAGGCTTTATGATTGAGGATTTTCCAGATCTGAACTGTGATGTGGAGCACTGTGTACTGACAAAAATGGAACAGCAGGATATTCACAAAGTGATCAATCAGCTGAACTCAGAGGAACGCATGATTATTTATGGCATTTTCTTTGAAAACAAGACACAGACACAGATGGCGGAGATTATGGGGATTTCCAGACAGATGCTGTCATACAAGCTGAAATCCACTCTTAATAAGATGCGTGAAATGTATATGAATAAATTTTTTTAAAAAATTTTTCAAAATCTTTTGCATCTGCCAAAGTCATTTGACTTTAGTAATTAGAGGAAGTTAAAGGACTTCCTAAAATGAACCATGATAACTGAATATCCAATAATAACTGACGTGACATTTCATGCAGAGAGCACGAGGAAGATGCCGCTATAGGATTATAAGACAAAACCAAGATTTTTAGCTCAGTCTGTAATGCTGCGAAAAAGCACTGACCGAAGCCAGCTGGCAGGCTGGTGATGCGATGATATGTATGAGATGCGATACACTTGCAGATCCTGAGAAGTCTGTAACTGGTAAACCTATGAACTGCTGGAGCCTGGAAACGAGAGTTTTCGGGTTGTGGTCTGGAGTATGCATTCGGGCAGGTTATTATTCCCTTCTTGCATATGCGGGAGTAACGATTCGGGGTATCGAGGATAAATAGAATCGAGCGAGCACTGTTTAATAATCAAATTGGCTATAGAGGTTATGCGGCAGAGCTTTCCTTATGGGAAAGAAACTCTGCCGTATTCCTGTGGAGCCAATATAGCGCTATGGATGCTTTACAAATAGAAATAATAGATTGGAGAGAGGACAAATGACAATCCGCAGAGGAGATATTTTATGGGCAGATCTCGGTATGTTTCCTACAACATCTGTTCAGGGTGGTGTAAGACCGGTGATCGTAGTGAGCAATAATAAAGCCAATACATACAGTTCAGTCATAACGGTAGTTCCGCTGACATCAAGAATATATAAGAAACGGTATTTGCCAACACATGTATTTATCAGTAAATATGATATGACGGGAATACGAAAAGGAAGTTTGGCACTGGCTGAACAGGTTATGAGCATTTCTACGAAATGTATTATTGAGAAATGCGGAAGAGTGAACAAGTGGAGCCTGGATCGGGTACTGAAAGCAGTACGGATTCAGATGGGAATGAACGAAAGAGGGAACTGATATTTCCGCTTTCGACAATTCATCAGAAAATGACGTCGTTAAATGTTGATAACACAAAAGAATGACAATACAGGACGAGCGGTTCTTGTGATTTTTTAGAGACGATTGAATATGATTTATAAAGGGAGGGATTGCGATGGCATTAAAAATTGTAAGAAGATATGACGCAAATGGTAATGTAATCGAAGATAAAGATTTAGAAAGATTCAGATTGGATTCCCCAGTGGTTCGTCAGATATTATATCAGATGAATAAAGAGATGGGAGCAGTTGATAATATTAAAGTCGATGCATCTGAAAAAGAAATTTCATATAACTTACATTAAAGTATAAAATAGGTTGAAATTATTTCTGAAGGATGGTATATTGTACTTGAGAGGAGGAAAGAGAGAGGTGAGAAACATAAGAATCGGAAAGAATACCTCAAATAATAAAAAAACAGGATTATATATCAGAGTTTCTACAAATGTTCAGTTTGAAGAAGGATATTCAGTAGGTGCTCAGACAGAGAAACTTGAAAAGTATTGTAATTACCAGGAGATTGATAATTATGATCTGTACATTGACGGTGGTTATTCGGGAAGTAATCTGAACCGACCGGAGATGAAACGTCTTATTAAAGAAATTCAAGAAGGCAAAGTTGAATCTGTTGTAGTTGTTAAACTTGACCGTTTGTCCAGAAGTCAGAAAGATACGATTTATCTTCTGGAAGATGTGTTTGAAGCAAATGGTGTTGGATTCATTTCATTAAATGAAAATTTTGATACAACAACACCATATGGAAAAGCTATGGTAGGTATTTTATCTGTATTTGCTCAGTATGAACGAGAAAATATTCGTGAACGTACACAGATGGGAATTACAGAGAGAATCAAAACTGGAAAATGGCGTGGTACGAAACCACCGTTTGGTTATGATTATAATAATGGCGATGATGTTCTTGTACCAAATAAAGATGCAGAAACAGTCAGAAAGATTTTTGCATTGTATAAGGAAGGTTATTCCACGTATGCACTGGCAAAGATGTTTGATTTAAAAGGAGACAAGCAAGTGTCCGATATGTTATCCAGGGTGACATACATTGGAAAGCTTAAATATAATAAGGAAATCGTTGATGGTCTTCACGAACCGATAGTTGATAAAAAATTATTCGATGAAGTTCAGGAATTGCGAAAAACAAGAACAAGAGCAACTTCTCATAAATCACAGTATTTACTAACAGGTTTAATATATTGTGGATTATGTGGTGCGAAGATGCGTTATCAAAAATGGAGTGGCGGAAGAGTGATGATTTATTGTTATTCACTAGATCATAGCAAGCCGCACCTGGTTAAGAATCCTAATTGTCAGAATGGAAAGTTAGATGCAGCTGAAGTTGAAGAAGTTGTTGTTAATGATATGCTGAAATTATCAAAAGAATATGAAATAATTGAGGGAAAATCAGAACAGCAAAATCAAAAGGGATTTGAAGCTATGAACCAGAGAAAAACAGTTCTTGAAGGAAAGCTGAAATCTTTGTATAATTTATATGCATCTGATACCAATAACAATGTCCTGTTGGAGACGATTGGTGAGATTAACAAGGAACTGGAAAATCTGAATACACAGATTGAACAGTACACCTTAAAGAACACAAGAGCTAAAGATATGGCAGCAAGAGCGAAAGCATTCAAAAGTGTTGCTGACAGCTGGGAGTTCATGTCTTTCAATGAAAGACAAAAGACTGTACGTGAATATATCAAGAAGATCAAAATATCGAATGATTATGTTGAAATCGAGTATAATGATCTTTTGACACGACAGTAAAATACATTTCTATAGTTAATACATCGCAAGGGGATACATCTTCTTGCGTGTAAAATTTCATATATCTTATTCAAGATAATTACCCTATTGGATAAAGGAAATTTCATAATTTCCACTATAATACATTATCCCTATGATCGCAGGAGAAATCCGGCGTTTTATGAGAGATGACGGAATGATAAAGGTAAGCCGTTCCGTTAAGGAGCTGGGCTTTAAGGCCAGAAATGCCGCAGAAGAGCTGACTAAAATACTGGGACGGGAGCCTACCATTGAAGAGATTGCAGAGAAAACAGGGGCCAGCCGTGAGGAGATAGCAGCGTCCCTGGAGGCGGCGGCAGAGGTGGAATCCCTCTATAAGCCATTGGGAAACAGCGGTGACAAGGAACTGCTTTTGATGGACCGGCTGGAGGAGGAGCATGACAGCCACGAAGAACTGTTAAACCATCTTGTTTTAAAGGAACTGATGGAAGGACTCACAGACCAGCACAGAGAAATCATATTGAGAAGGTATTTTTACAGCCAGACTCAGACTCAGGTAGCAAAGGCGCTTAACATTTCTCAGGTACAGGTTTCTCGTCTGGAAAAACGGATCTTAAAGGAGATGCGGAAACGCTATGAGGAGGGAAGCAGCTGAAAAATAGTTGAATAGAAACGATAAAAAAACCCATACTACCATCAGCGGATAAAGGCAGACGAAATCATCCTTGTCCGCTGATGATGCATCAAAACCGGAAAGGATGTGAGACGCATGAAATCAGGAAAATATAAGTGGATCATCGGCATTCTGGCAGCAGCAGCGATTCTTTTGGGCGTTTTTGCGTGGTATGCAGTCTGGGGGATCAGAGACAAAGGATACGAGAACGAGGGAGTGATGGTTTATATTCAAAAATGTCAGGGGGTATGAATATGACCCATACGGTTTATGTAAAGCTGGATGAGATTACGGAACTGACCCACAAAGATATTCTTTTAAAGGATGTTGCCCAGGTCTACTGCCGGGATCAGAATATACAGAATAAATGCAGCGTATGCAGGATCATGACCGTGCGCTCAGATGAAGCCCATCGGTATGTGATGAGCGCTCTGGATGTGACCAAAAAGCTGGAGGCTCTGGATCCGGGGATTGAAGTGGAGCATATGGGAAAGACAGACTTTATCATTGCCTACAAGCCGGCCGCTCCTCCTGCCTATGGACGGCAGTGGTGTAAGACAGCCTGTATCTGCCTGATCAGTTTTTTTGGAGCGGCCTTTGCTATTATGACATTTAATAATGATGTGAGCGTCACCAGCGTATTTCATGAGATCTATCGTCTGGTGATGGGGTATGAGGCAGCGGGCTTTACTGTGCTGGAGGCAAGCTATTGTGTGGGGCTGTCTCTTGGGATCATGGTGTTCTTTAACCATATTTCTGCCGGCAAGGTGAATACAGATCCGACTCCTCTGGAGGTAGAAATGCGGCTTTACGAGGAAAACATCAGTAAAACCCTCATTGATAATGCACAGAGGAAGGAGAAAAAGATTGACATTTCTTAAATATGCGTTCCTTATCTTTTTTGGGATCTGTGCAGGAGGCGTGATCGCTGCAGGTGTATATGCCTTTTTAGCTATGATCGGTGTGTTTGTCCGTCTTATGGGGCGGACAAACACCGGGAAAAAGGCGCGTCTGTATGAAAAATGGATTATAGCAGGAGGGATTTTGGGAAATGCAGCAGACATTTATGAAATCCCCATGATACTGGGCAAAGGCCCCGGAACGCTTTTTTTAACGGCAGCAGGCCTTTCCATCGGCGTTTTTGTCGGCTGTCTGGCTATGTCATTAGCAGAGACTTTGAAGGCTCTTCCTGCCATGAGCCGCAGGATCGGTCTGGCGGCAGGGCTGCAGTATCTGATACTGGGCATTGCTGCAGGGAAGTTTGCCGGGGCCTGGATTTATTTCTGGAAGGGACTGGCCGTTTAGCTGAGGAGGAAGTCATTATGGAAATTGATAAAAAGAAATATGAGGAATATGTAAAGCGCATCACCCCGGTTCATGCGTTCTGGCCGACTCTGGGAAAAGCCTTTCTTACGGGTGGCCTGATCTGCACCTTGGGCCAGTTTATAAATAACTGGCTGATGAACAGCCGGGGATTGGAGCAGGAAGCGGCAGGAGCCTGGACCTCTCTGACACTGATCCTTCTCAGTGTTCTCCTCACAGGCTTTAATATTTATCCCAAACTGGTAACCTTTGGAGGAGCCGGCGCTCTTGTTCCCATCACCGGATTTGCCAATTCTGTGGCGGCCCCGGCTATTGAGTTTCACGCAGAGGGAGAAGTATTTGGCGTGGGATGCAAGATTTTTACCATTGCAGGCCCAGTGATCCTCTACGGGGTTCTTGCAAGCTGGGCGTTAGGAGCCGTGTACTGGATCGGCGGGATGATGGGAATTTTTTAAATGGTAAATTGACTGTGGGAAAGGAAAAGGAATATGAAACGTTTGGAAATCGCATCTGTTACAGGAAGAGAAATTCTGGATTCCAGGGGAAATCCTACGGTAGAAGCAGAGGTCCATCTGACAGACGGGACTATGGGCCGGGGAACAGCTCCCAGCGGCGCTTCCACCGGAGAATTTGAAGCATTGGAGCTGCGGGATCACGATCTGGACCGATTTGGCGGAAAAGGTGTTTTAAAGGCAGCAGAACATATCCGTACAGATATCCATGCAATATTGCGGGGGATGGATCCCTGTAATATTTATGAGGTGGATCATGCCATGATCAAGGCAGACGGCACAGCAGACCGGTCAAAGCTGGGAGCCAATGCCATTTTGGCGGTATCTATGGCCAGTGCAGCGGCAGCGGCCAATGCCCTGGGACTTCCGCTGTACCGTTTTCTGGGAGGCGTCAATGCGGGCTGCATGCCGCTTCCCATGATGAATATTATAAACGGAGGAGCCCATGCGGCAAATACGGTTGACGTACAGGAATTTATGATCATGCCCGCAGGAGCAGAAAGCTTCAGGGAAGGACTGCGCTGGTGCGCGGAGGTGTTTCATGCCTTAGCCGCATTCTTAAGAGAAAAGGGGCTGGCTACTGCTGTAGGCGACGAAGGGGGATTTGCTCCGGATCTTGAAAGCGATGAGGAAGCAATCCTCTGTATTTTAGAGGCGGTAAAACGGGCCGGATACGAGCCGGGAAGGGATTTTGTGCTTGCTTTGGATGCGGCGTCCAGCGAATGGAAAGGGGAAAGGATGGGAGAATATATTCTTCCCAAGTGCGGAAAAAAGTTTACCTCTTCAGAGCTGACAGAGCATTGGAAGAAATTGTGTGAAACGTATCCCATATATTCCATTGAGGATGGTCTTGATGAAGAGGACTGGGAAGGATGGAAGTATATGACAAAGGAACTGGGAAACAGGATCCAGCTGGTAGGCGATGATCTTTTTGTTACCAATACAAAGCGGCTGAAAAAGGGTATTGGATGGGGATGCGGTAATTCCATTTTGATCAAGCCCAATCAGATCGGAACGATTTCAGAAACGCTGGAAGCGGTCCGGCTGGCCCGCCGGTCCGGGTACACGGCGGTTATTTCCCACCGCTCCGGAGAAACGGAGGATACAGCGATCGCCGATCTGGCAGTTGCCCTGAATACGGGACAGATCAAAACAGGGGCTCCCAGCCGGAGCGAACGGGTGGCAAAATACAACCGTCTTTTAAGGATTGAAGAAGAGCTGGGAGAAAGAGCAGAGTTTTTGGGAAAGGGCGCTTTATAGACCGGAGGCTGCTTTTTCACGCATTTCTTTTGGTGATACGCCGAATTTTTTCTTAAATGCCCGGCGGAAGGAAGCCGCATTGTTGTAGCCCGTATACTGGTACAGCTCAGAAATGGAAATCGAGGATTCCAGTACCAGTTCCTTTGCCTTTGCCATCCGCAGTTTTTCCAGATATACGGAAAAATTTTCAGAAACTTCTTTTTTAAAAAGAAAGCTGAAGTAATTTTCCGAAATATGGAATTCCTCAGAGATTTTAGAAAGAGATAAGGAGGAGTCCATATAATTACGATTCAGATAATTCTGGATTTTCTGGATCAGTTCATTGGAGTCGCCGCAAGAGCCATAAAAGCTGCACAGCTGCAGTGCGATGGACTGCAGGGAATCCAGGCTGATCTCATTTTCAAACTGACGGTCGATCAGATCCAACAGCTCCTTTCGTTCCGGAGCATCTGTTAAGGATGGGTCAACAGACAGGCGTTTTCTGAAAAGAACCGTTCTTATATCGGAAACAAGCCAGCGAAGCTGTGTAAAGGAAAGGGTGCGTTTCTCCAGGTTTTCTTCCTTTAAACAGGAAAAAAGAGCTTCTGTCTGAGAACTGCTTCCGGTAGAAATAAAGCCGCTTAGCTGTACGGCAAGACTTTCAGGAAAATAGTATGTATCGGTGGAGGAATCAAGACGCAGGCTGCTGATGATACAGCGCTGATCGGTAGTCATGGACCATGCGTTGTGGGCTTCCTGGTATGATTTCCAGATATAGGGAACTACTTCACAGATATTTCCCAGACCGCCCCTGATCTCAATATCATAAAGCTTTAAAAGCTCCTGATGGACCGAACGGAATATCTGTATATTCTGTTCGGTATTTTCATTGTCCGAACGAGCGGAGGGAACGGCAATTAAACAGGCAAAGGCAGCATCGCCGGGTTTATAGATATGTCCGGTGTCGGGAAAGTAGCGCTTCAGCGCTTCCTGTACCAGGATATCATGGTTTTCAATACACAGCTTTAGGGCTTCTGCATCCAGGTTATGGGCATGGCGGGGAGCTGCCCCTATATAAAGAACCTGATAGCGGCATCCTTCCCGTTTTAAGCCCAGTTCAGAGGTGATCCGCTCCATCTGTTCATTCGTTGTAATATTACCCTCCATCACTTTACGGATATAGGATTCCGATACAAGAGGCTTTGCCTGTTCTACCATAGTAGTCAGGGCAGAAGCCAGATGATGCTGATTTTCCAGTTCACTGCTCAGATCGGCAACGGATCTGCTGTTATAAGCCGTTAAAAGGACGATAAAGCCACTTTCTAACAGTACGGTCAGAATGATCAGTACAATCGAAAGCCGCTGGTAGTTTTCAGCAGAATAATAAAGGGTAGAAGAGGGCTGAATGAGATACCAGTTCCAGCCGTTATAGTCCGATACTGTCTGTACTGCGCTTATGGAACGCCCCTTGTCTTTAAAATCAGCCGTTTTATCCGAATAGGAAAGACCGAAAAGAAGCTGCAGGTCAATCTCAGGAGAGGCAGAGCCGCGGATGGAAAAACAAGGGCTGCCATCTTTATCCAATGCACAGATCTGATAGTCGTCTGACAGGCGGATTTCAGGAAAAAGGCGTTCCATGCTGTTTCGATCAACCATAAAGCAGAGGACGCTGTTTACCGTTCCATTTATGGAAATAAGAGAGCTGCTTACAGGGCAGATATAGAGAAAGCTATCTCCTTCATTGACCGGAATAAATGTTCTCCATGCAGACGGGGACATTAAGTCGACGGAAAATGTGTAGCGGGAATCATGCTTTCTGGCAAGCTCCAGTTCGGAAAAGAAGTTGGAGGATAAGATATATCCGCTGTTTTTCAGATAGATAAACAGCTGTCCGCCTGTATTCAGCTCCTTTGAAGGGAGAATCAGTTTAAGCTGCTCTTGAACCCTCCATGCGGAGTAAGAAAAGGATTCCGTTTCCATATTCTCAGAATCTGCCAGGGCTTTAAAAGAAGAACTGGAAGAAAGCTGCAGGCTGGCAGTATGGATCTGTTTTAAAAGATCATCCATCTGACGGACAGAGGATGAGAGTACGCTGACTGTCTGGGAATGGAGCCCTTTTTTTAAATGATGGTAGGATGTATGATAAAAAATAGCTGCGCTGATCAGCATCAGGGCCAGAATAAAACTGTATGACAGTGCAAGCCTGTTTTTAAAGGATATGTTTTTTAGTGTTTTCATAGGTGCCATTATAATATAAGAACGGGAGAGAATCAACTGAAAAAGAGAAAAATGTATGTTATCCGTAAAAAATGTGTGTTTTGCAGTGCAGATCTTAATGGAAACGTGAAAAAACTTTGAATGCTATAAAGAAAAAGAAATAGACGTAAAAACAAAGAATTTCATGAAAAATGCACAATGAAATGAAATTTTAACAGTTGATATGAAGCAGTAAGAGTGATAATTTTGTAGACACATAAAAACGTGTGGTGAAATCAGCATACGAAATCTATGATCTGGAGGGAAAACCATGAACAAAAGGGTTAGGTGTACCGCAGCCTTCGCTGCAGCGGTCATGGCAGCGTCTCTGCTTGGCGGCTGTGGTCAGAATGGCGTGACAGCACCTGAAAATGTGGAGAAGTACACAGCAGACGGAGAACTGATCAAACCGGAAAAAATTACGGTTATGGCAGACGGTACGGTTTTTACGAAACGGAATGGACGCGATGCCTTTGAGGCGCGCTGGGAAGAGCTGACAGGGATTGATATTGAATTTATCCAGCCGGATCACAGCGCTTATTACGACGTAGTAGGACAGACATTCGCTTCTGGCGTTAAAAACTGGCCGGATGTGATCCTGTTAAGTTCTACCTATTACAGCGGCTATGCGGAGGAAGGTGCTCTGTGGGATTTGACAGAGACGTATGAAAATTCTGATTTAAAGAAGTCCGGGCGGCTGACAGGAGAAGATGTCATTGACGGAATGCGCATCGGCGGACGGCTTTACGGACTTCCTGTAAACCGCGGCGGCGGATGTATTACCTATGTAAAAAAGAAGTGGCTGGACAACTGTAATCTGGAAGTGCCGACAAACTATGACGAATACATGAATATGTTAAAAGCATTTACAGAGGGAGATCCGGACGGAAACGGTGTGAACGGCGATACATACGCTCTTTCCGCAGCCGGCTTTATGGGTGAGGAATCTCCTTATACCAACTACCTGCCGGAATTTTATCAGAATTCCTATCCTTCCTTTACAAAGGATGAGAATGGAATGTGGTATGACGGCTTTATGGAGCAGGATTTCAAGGATTCTCTGCTTCGTTTAAGGGATGCTTATGTAAACGGATATGTTGATAAGGAAACGCTGACCAACGGCACCAGCGATGTGCGCAACAAGTTTTACGAAGACCGCTGTGGCGTATTTACCTACTGGTCCGGAACCTGGGCGGAAAACCTGCGGAGCAATCTGGCAAAGAATGGACTGGATGACGAGCTGGTTCCCCTTCCGCCGATCAAGGAGCTGGGAAATTATATAGAGAGAACGCCGGCTGTCTGGTGTATTACCAATTCCTGTAAATATCCGGAAGCCGTGTATAAATATTTTATTGAATCCATGATGGACGGCGGGGATATGCAGACGCTCTGGACTTATGGAGTAGAGGGCGTGCACTGGTCGGTTCAGGCTGAGACTGTCTGCGGAAATACATATGAGGAAGGCCAGTTCCATGGTCTGGAGAGCATGGACAAGCCGGGAACCCAGTACACAAAGGGACATATGGATCCGATCCTTTCCATTGTAGAGTGGGAAAATGATCCCGGTATTGATTTTGTTGCACCAGCGGCAAAGAATTCACAGGAGATATTCAAAGAACACTGCAAACAGTCCCTTATGGTTCCTTCTACAACGGAAATGGCTACCTATAATGGCGATCTGACAACTTTAAAGCGCTCCATTGTAGCAGATGTAGTAGTCCAGGGAATGCCGGTAGAGGAGGCATACCAGCGGTTTGAAAAGGAACACGGCGTAAAGTGGTCTAATATGATCGTGGATTCTCTTAACAGACTGGCTGAAACAGAGTCATCCAGGTAAACAAAAGAAAACGGGAGGAAAATAGAATGAAAAAAGAAACATCAAACCCGGGAACGGGAACGGTGCATAAAAAATCTCTGAAGCAGCAGATCTATTATTATAGAAGCTTCTATATTATGTTTATCCCTGTCTTTATTTTTGCAGTCGTATTTCATTATCTGCCAATGCTGGGAATCCGCTATTCCCTGTTTTCCTACAAGGGTATTAAGGCTCCGGAATTTATCGGATTGGCAAATTTTGAGCGTATGTTTTCCATGCCGGGCTTTTGGAGCGCCTTTGGAAATACGATCCTGTTAAGTGTGGTAAAGCTTCTGCTGAATACATTTATGGCAGTGCTGATCTCTATTCTGCTTAACGAGCTGCGCTTTATGAAGTTTAAAAAGGTAACGCAGACCATCGTGTATCTGCCCCATTTTATGTCATGGGTTGTGACTGCCTCTGTATTCACCCTGATCCTTTCTCCCGGTGATGCAGGACTGGTAAATTCAATCTTGATCAAGCTGGGGATTATTGATGAGGGAATCTATTTTCTGGGAGATAAAGAGTGGTGGAGAAGTATGTTCTATGCGATCAATATCTGGAAGGATACGGGCTGGGGAACGATCATTTTCATGGCTACCTTATCCGGCATCAATCCGGAGCTTTATGAGGCGGCTTCCATGGACGGGGCAAACCGCTGGAATCAGATCCGATACATTACGCTTCCCGCCCTTGCTAATACCATTATTACTGTTTTGATCTTGAATCTTGCAAAGGTTATGAATCTGTTCGAGTCTGTATTTGTACTGCAGAATGACGCGGTGATCCAGAAGGCAGACGTACTTCAGACCTATATCTATACCCAGACCTTTAACTCAGGAGCGCTTCCTGATTTTGGTTATACCACGGCAGTCAGTGTGACAGCGTCTGTTGTAGGCTGTATTCTGGTGCTGCTGTGCAACCGGGCAAGCTATAAGGTCCGCGGCAGAGGCATTGTATAGGAGGAATAAAAATTATGAGAACGAAAAGAAGGACTGTTTTTGATATAATTTCAGTCATCCTGTTTGTAATGATCAGTTTGATCATGCTGATTCCCATTTATAAGGTTCTGGTGGATTCTTTTGATTTAAAGACCGCTTATGGAATGCGTCTTCTGCCTCAGCAGTTTGGACTGGACGGATATATTTCCGTATTTACCAATCCTACCCTGTTCCAGCCGTTTCTGATTTCCTGTGTGACTACCATTGCGGGAACCTTCGCAGGACTTGCCATTTCCACACTGGGCGCCTATGTGCTGATCCAGTGGAAGATGCCGGGACGCAAGCTGCTGGCAAATTTCCTTTTATTTACTATGATCTTTAACGGCGGTATGATCCCTACCTATCTGGTTATGAAGGCTCTCGGCCTGACGAATACGCTCTGGGTTGTAATTCTGCTTCCTGCGATCAATGTATACAATCTGGTTCTGATGAGAAACTTCTTTGAAGGAATTCCGGCCAGCCTGTTTGAGTCTGCTGAGATTGACGGCTGTTCTCCTATGGGAACTTTCTTTAAGATCGTCCTTCCCTTATCCAAGGCTGCTTTAACAGCCATCGGACTGATGTTTGCGGTTCAGTACTGGAATGATTACACCAATTATAAACTTTACATTACAAATGAAAACCTGTATAATTTCCAGATGAAGCTGCGCTCCCTGATCTTAGGAAGCGACCTTCCCTCTGCAGTGGGAAGCGCAACGGAGAACACGATCAAGAATGCGGCAGTTATTGTAGCCATTCTTCCTTTTGTGATCATCTATCCATTCTGCCAGAAGTATTTTATTTCCGGCGTGAATATCGGCGCTGTCAAAGAGTGACAGACGCAGGGAGGAGAAATGTATGAACACTGGAACATATCAAAATCCAATTTTATATGCAGACTACTCCGATCCGGATGCAATCCGGGTCGGGGAAGATTATTACATGGTGGCATCTTCGTTTACATATCTTCCGGGGGTGCCTCTCCTTCATTCCAGGGATCTGGTTCATTGGGAGATCATCAATTACTGCGTACCGGCTCTGCCTTTTGAGAAATATGACCGGCCGGCTCATGGTTCGGGAACCTGGGCGCCATCCATCCGGTATCATAAGGGAGAGTTTTTTGTATTTATTCCACTGCCGGATGAGGGGATTTTTGTGGCGCGCTCCAAAGACCCGAAGAGAATATTTACACTGAACCGCCTCTGTGAATCCAGAGGCTGGATTGATCCGTGCCCGTTTTGGGATGAGGACGGAAGAGCCTATATGATCTTTGCTTATGCAAGAAGCCGCTGCGGGATTAAGCACCGTCTGGCTCTGGTGGAAATGGATCAGGAATGTACCCGGTTAAAGGGAGAGCCAAAGGTGATTTTTGACGGCACTCAGCTTGCGCCTACCAGCGAAGGGCCAAAACTGTATAAAAAGGATGGCTGGTATTATGTACTGATGCCTTCCGGAGGTGTTGCCACTGGCTGGCAGTCTGCCCTGCGGGCAAAGAAGATCTGGGGGCCTTATGAGTACAGGATTGTAATGCACCAGGGGAATACAGCCGTCAATGGGCCTCATCAGGGCGCATGGGTGGACACGCCGGAAGGAAGCAGCTGGTTTATCCATTTTCAGGACGTAGGAGAGTTAGGACGCATTGTCCATCTGCAGCCTATGTGCTTCCAGGATGGCTGGCCCTTTATCGGCTGTGAAACAAACGGCGATATGATCGGAGAGCCGGTAGAGGAGTGGGAGCTGCCTAAAGCAGGACAGCCTGCTTACAGGATTGCGGACTCAGATGAATTTGAAACCGGACGTCCGGGCCTGCAGTGGCAGTGGCAGTCCAACCCCAGAGAAGCTTTTTTTGCGCAGGAAGCAAAAAAGGGAAGCCTTAAGCTGGCCTGTCTGGCAAATCCAGAGCGTGAGAATCTTTTATGGTATGCTCCCAACGTGATGACCCAGATCCCTCAGTCCAATGCATTTACGGCAGAAGTAAAGCTTAAGCTGTCTGGCGGCGACGGGACAGAGGGCTGTGACGGCGATATGGCCGTTTTGGGCATGACGGGCCATCACTATGCGTTCTGCGGTCTGGAACGGGAAAACGAAAGGCTTTGGCTGCGCCTTTACGAAGGCTTTGTCACAGGAAAAGAGTTTGAAGGCCAGGCGATGGAGGGACTGGCTGCTTCAAAGGAGTGGAATCAGGATAAAGCCCTGTGGCTGCGCATGGAGCTTGGTGAAGACAAAATGTTTTTCTTTTCTGTTTCTGACGACGGCAGCACCTTCCTCCCCTTCGGCCCTTCCTTCCATCTGGCAAAGGGAACCTGGACAGGGGCCAAGCTCTGCCTGTGGGCCTGCAATCGGAACAATATCGCATCAGGAGGATGGGGAGAATATGATTACATACACATCAGCCACAAAAAAGATCGCTGAGGAGGCCTTTCAGGCGGCTCTTTTGGGCGATCTGGACAAAGTAAAGCAGCTGGCAGGCCATACCTTCCATCTGGAAACCTGTGATGAGAAAGGGAACAGCCTTCTTCATTATGCGGTAAGAAGCAAAAATCTTGAGCTGGTGCGTTTCCTTACAGAAGCGGGAGGGCTGGATCTGACCTGGGCCAATGCAGATCTGGTAACGCCCTTTGATCTGGCTCATATCCAGGCCAAGGAGCATCCGGGCGATCTGGCGGCAGAGGAAATGGAAGCCTGGATTGCTTCCGTCTGCGGCTTTTCCCATGAAGCCTGCTACCGCAATCCGGTGGTCCGGGGGATGTACCCAGATCCCAGCATTGTGCGTGTGGGAGAAGACTACTACATGGTTAATTCCAGCTTTATCTTTTTTCCGGGAATTCCGGTGTCCCATTCCAGAGATCTGGTCCACTGGGAAACCATTGGATATGTGGCGGCGGATCCGGACTGGGCCAGGAAGTATCTGGGGCCGTTAGAGGGCGGAAGAGGCTTCTGGGCGCCGGATATCAGCTATCATGACGGCTGGTTTACCGTCTGTGCCACCCTTCGGATGAATGATGACGCGGATTGTATCCAAACCCAGTTTGTGGCCCGTTCCAGAAAGCCGGAAGGCCCTTATGAGAAACCGGTGATCCACAAAGTTTTAGGAATCGATCCCTCCATTTTCCATGATGAGGACGGGCGCACCTATATGCTTCTTAACCGCGGAGCACGCATCATGGAGATCTCTGAGGACGGGAAAGAATGTCTTTCAGAACCGGAGCTGATCTGGTATGGCTGGGATAAGCATGGGCCTGAGGGGCCTCATATTTTGAAAAAGGACGGCTGGTATTACTGTTTCCTGGCTGAGGGTGGAACCGGGATCGGACACAAAATTACGGTGGCCCGCTCCCGGCAGCTTATGGGCCCCTATGAGGACTGTCCCTATAACCCGATCATGACCCAGAAGGATCCGGCTGCAGCCATCCAGTGCTGCGGCCATGGAAAACCGGTCAGTACTCCAGACGGACGCTGGTATATGGTATATCTCTGTTCGCGGTATCTGGACGGAAAATGGGGAATTTTGGGAAGAGAAACGTGTCTGGATGAGATTACCTGGACACCCGATGGCTGGCCGCTGGTAAATCAGAGAAAAGGCCCCTCTTATATGGCAAAGCTTCCTCTTAATGGATTGCAGAAACCGGATCCGGTTAAGCTTCCTTATGACGGCTGGCTCTGTCCAAGAACCATTGACAGAGAGCGTAGCTTCGTTTCTCCCGAAGGAATCCTTCGTATCCGGGGAGAAGGAAAGGACTTAAATGACAGAAGCTGCGTCAGCCTTCTGGTAAAACGCCAGCCGGATTTTAACTTTACCTGCGAATATGAAATGTGGGCTCCGGATGAGGATGGATACCGGGACGCCGGACTTACCTTATATTATGATGAAAACACATTTATAAAATTTGGCATAAAGGATCGCTGCCTGTTTGTCAGAGAATATGTGGACAATGCCTATGTCCGCTGTCTGGAGCAGGATTTCGAGCCGGGAAGCAGCCATGTTTACCTTAAAATAGTCACAGAAGGGCTTAAGCGGTCTTTCTATATCAATGGAACCGTTGTCGGCGTTTTGGATCACGTTACATCCCTTTGTTCAGAGGGATTAAAAAAAGGAAAACGCTTTACAGGAGCAATGACAGGAGTGTATAACAATGGAACGAATTTTATATGCTGGAGACAGCACCGTAGCATTTAATAAGATCAATACATATCCCCAGACCGGTATGAGCCAGGCTCTTCCGCTGTATCTGAAGGATAATATCCAGGTAATAAGCTTTGCAAAAAACGGCCGCAGCACCAGGTCCTTTATTGCAGAGGGACGGCTTGCCGCCATTGAGAAGGAACTTAAGAAGGGGGATTATCTGTTCGTCCAGTTCGGTCACAATGATTCAAAAGCAGATGAAGCGCGTCACACCGATCCGGATACGGATTTTAAGGAAAATCTTCGGATGTTTGCAGAGACAGCAAAGGCCTGCGGTGCAAAGGCCGTATTTATTACCCCCATTGCCAGACGTCTGTTTGATGAAAACGGAACTTTTAAACCGGGAAGCCACGGTGCCTATCCCAGGGCGATGAAAGAGGCGGCAAAGGAAGCAGGCGTTCCGGTTGTGGATCTTACTACTGTGACAGAACAGTATCTGGCACAGGTGGGGGAACTGTGGTCTCGTCCACTGTTTGTGTGGCCAAAGGACAATACCCATTTAAAATATGAAGGGGCCGTTATGATGGCCGGATTCCTTGCAGAGGGCCTTCGGGCATTGGGAGAGCCATACAGCAGCCTTCTGGCAGAGGAGAAGGAGGAGCAGTAAAATGGACCGGTATCAGGAGATGGAGCGCCGCTTTGCAGCCTGTTATCAAAAGCATGGGAAGCACTCTGTACGGGTGCTTCTGGAATTCTACAGGGGACAGTATCACAAATTTCTTCTCTCCACTCTCTTTTTCCTGCTGAAACATTCCCCGGCCCTCCTTTCCCCTCTTTTGATCGCAAATGTAGTCAATGGGGTGATCGAGGGAGGAGAAGCCGGGAGCAGGGCAATTTTTATTAATGTGGGAATCTGGCTGGGGCTTTTGAGCATCCATCTGCCTGCAAACTGGATCCACAATCAGCTGAAAAGCCGTGTGATCCGAAATACGGAAGCCGGACTTCGGGCGGCTCTGGTAAGAAAACTCCAGGAGCTGTCCATTCCTTATCATACGGGCAGTCAGTCGGGACGCCTTCAGTCAAAGATCATGCGTGATGTGGAGGCGGTGGAAACCCTGTCATCCCAGCTTTTTGTCAATCTGCTTAATATTGTGATGAATCTCGTTATCACACTGTCTATCACAGCCGTAAAAAACAGGCTCATCCTTGTGTTTTTTGTTCTGGTTGCTCCGGTGGCTGCCGGAGCGGTAGTGGCATTCAGAGCCAAGATCCACAGGGAAAACCGCTCCTTCCGTCAGGGAATGGAGGAAACCAGCGCAAGGGTGATGGAGATGGTAGAAATGGTTCCTGTCGCCAGGGCTCATGCCCTGGAGGATAAGGAAGCGGCCAGGATCAGCGCCCTCCTTGAAGAAACAGCCAACCGGGGCTACCGGCTGGATATGGTGCAGGCCCACTTTGGGGCTGTAAGCTGGGTGGTATTTCAGGTATTTCAGGTGGTATGTCTGGCGGTTTCTGGTTTTATGGCTATGTCTGGTCTCATAAAGGTGGGGGATGTGACCTTTTATCAGTCCAGCTTTACGACGGTAGTGAATCAGTTTTCTGCTCTGATCAATCTGCTTCCTATTCTTACAAAGGGATTGGAATCCGTTTCCTCCATCGGGGAGGTACTGTCCTCGGATGAGATAGAGGAAAATGAAGGAAAGGAAGAGCTGCTTTCCCTAAGAGGAGAATACGCTTTTAAACAGGTAAGTTTTTCCTATCCGGGCAGCAGCAAAGAAGTGCTCCACGGATTGGATTTTACGGTAAAACAGGGTGAAACCATTGCTTTGGTAGGCGAGTCGGGCTCTGGAAAGACAACTATTTTAAATATGCTCATTGGTTTTATCCTGCCTTCTGGGGGACAGCTTATGTTAGACGGGAAAGATATGAAGGGCCTGAATTTAAGAACCTACCGCCGTTTTCTGTCCGTGGTGCCCCAAACGCCGGTACTGTTTACCGGAACGGTGCGGGAAAATATTACCTATGGTCTGGAACATGTGAGCGAGGAACAGATCGCGCAGGCGGTAGAAGCAGCCAATCTGTCTGAGGTGGTAAAAAGGCTGCCCCAGGGGCTTGACACCATGATCGAAGAGCATGGAGCCAATTTAAGCGGGGGCCAGCGCCAGAGGATTTCCATTGCAAGGGCGCTGATCCGCAATCCTCAGGTCATTATTCTGGATGAGGCTACGTCGGCTCTGGACAGCATCTCTGAGTCGGAGATCCAGGAGGCCTTAGAACGCCTCACAAAGGGAAGGACTACCTTTATTGTGGCTCACCGCCTTTCTACCGTGCGCGGAGCCGACAGGATCCTTGTCATCGGACAGGGAAGGATCAGGGAACAGGGAAGCTATCAGGAGCTGATGGCAAAAAAAGGAGAATTTTATCAGATGGAACAGCTTCAGAGAATGGTGAGGTAGGAAAATATGCTGCGATATGACGGACCATTTATAACGTTTTTAATGAAACTGGGAGACATGATCATCCTTCACGTACTCTGGCTCCTCTGCAGCCTGCCGGTTATAACGGCAGGACCTGCTTTGGCAGCCGCCCATTATGCAGCCCTGCGGATTGTCAGGGATGAAGGCGGCTCTGTGTGCTCCATGTTTTTTAAAGCCTTCCGGATTAATTTTTTTCAGGCGCTTCCTCTGGGAGTTATAAGTCTTTTAGCCGGTGCGGTGATCGGAACCGATCTGTACCTGCTTTCCGGCCCGGTACAGCCAAAGGGAGCGGCGGGACTTTTTATGCTGGCTCTTACCGTGTTTCTTTCCATTCTTTACGGGATTCTTATGCTGTGGCTGTGGCCGGTACTTGTAACCTTTGAAAATACATGGATGGGAACCATAAAAAGTGCATACATGATGGCAGCATCAAACTGGGGGGCAACCTCTGCCATGATCCTTCAGGATCTTGTACTGGGGATCGCTGCAGTATTCAGTATTGCCTTTCTGCCCCAGGCGGCCATTATTTTTCTTATTTTCGGCTGTCCGCTGTTTTTTGTGGTCAATGCCTTCCATATACGCAGAGCCTTTGACAGGATAAGGGAAAATAGCAGTAAGGAGGACGAAGATGAGTAACACAGGAGAACGGATCCTGCCAGTGAGCCGCTATTATGACAGCCTAAACGGGATGAAGCGAAAATATGACCGTCTGGCAAGGCAGGAGGCTTTTTCAGGAACGAACGTGGAAGAATGGACGGGATGGAAAAATAAGGAAAAGAAGCGCTTGTGGGAGCTTTTGGGAATGGACAAAATGGAAATCTGCTCCCCCTGCCCTGAAATAGCGGAACGAGTCATGCTGGACGGAGGAATCCTGAGGGAAAAGCTTCTTTTGCAGGTGGAACCGGATATATGGATGCCGGTGTATCTGCTGATCCCGCCGGGCAGCGGACGTCATTCCGATTGTGTCCTTGCTCCCCATGGACATCAGGGGGCGGGAAAATACAGTGTGGCCGGCTGCAGTGAGATTCCGGCAGTGGCAGAGGCGATTGACCGTTTCCATTACGATTACGGCCTCTATCTGGCCCGGCTGGGATATGTTGCCGTCTGTCCCGATGCCAGAGGCTTTGGCGAGCGGAGGGATCTGGCTTTTCAGAAGGATGAGGAAAATGCATTTATGCGCGGAACCTGTTTCTATCTGGCCCATATGGCAGAGCCCCTTGGAATGACTGTGGCAGGAATGAATACCTGGGATCTGATGCGCCTGATCGACTATCTGGAAGAGAGGGGAGAATGGAATACAGAGCATCTGGGCTGCGTGGGCTTTTCTGGCGGAGGACTTCAGACGCTGTATCTGGCTGCATTGGATGAGCGTGTACGTTATGCAGTGATCAGCGGTTATCTGTATGGATTTAAAGACTCCCTTCTGGAATTAAATGGAAATTGCAGCTGCAATTATGTCCCGGGGCTCTGGAATGCGCTGGATATGGGAGATATTGCGTCCCTCATTGCGCCCAGACCACTTGTGATCCAGTCCGGCAGGGCAGATCACTTAAACGGCCCAAGGGGCATTGTCAATGCAGAGGAACAGGTGGAGATCGTACGAAAAGCCTATGGGTTAAACGGCGCCGCAGAATGTCTGGTCCACCGCTGTTATGAAGGGGGCCATCAGTTCCATGAAGAGGACCTGGAAGAAGATCTGAAAAGAATGAAATTTTTTACACAAATCTCCGGTTAGATGATAAAATACATAGTATCAATAAAGGAGATTTGATACATATGGATATAAGGGAAGATTTGAATATATATATGCAGATCATCCGTCTTCTGGATGAAAGCGTCAATGGATATCTTTATGCCTGTGATCTGCAGGATGACCGCATGTATTTTACAGATAAGATCTGCCGCAGATTTGCACTGCCTTTTTCCGGAGAGCAGGGAATCCCGTTTAAAGAATGGGAAGCTGTTATTTATGACCGGGATGTAAAGCTCATAAAAGACGATATGGAGGCGGTCCGTTCGGGTAAAAGAAACGGCTGTGATATCGAATGCCGGATGATCGACAGGGAAGGAAACCGGGTGGGCGTTCATTGGCGTGCAACGGTGCATGCGGATAAGTCAGGAAAGCCGGCAGTCCTTTTAGGGAGCATGGATGAGCTTGTCCTGGGACAGAGGATCGACAGTCTGACCGGATTGTGGAATTATGATAAGTGTACAGAGGATCTGGAATCTGCTGTTTTAAAAGAAAAGGGATATTTTATCGTTTTTGGAATTGATAATTTTAAGCATATCAATGTAAAAAATGGAAGACCCTTTGGAAATGATGTTTTAAAGCGGATGACAGAAAGTCTGGAAAAAAATGCAGACTGTTCGGTTACGCTGTATCGGCTGGATGGAGACTGTTTTGCAGCAACCCTTCCGGGAAAAGGGAAAAAGGAAGTATTCTCCTTTTACGATACCGTCAGGCAGGAGATGGAAAAAGAGTGCACTTTATCAGCGGGAGCTGCCGCTTATTCCCCTAACCGGGGCATGGATGGCTGGATCGTATACCAGTTTGCGGAAAATGCCCTTGACCGGGCAAAAAAAGAGGGAAAAAATATGCTTATTTTCTTCTCTCCCGAAGATTATCAGAAAAAACTGGATCAGATTGAGCTTTTGGATGAGCTTAAGTCAGCTGTTGATCAGGGCTGCAGGGGATTTTATCTCTGTTATCAGCCCCAGATTGACAGTAAAAACTACGGATTGTACGGAGCCGAAGCGCTGCTTCGCTATGAATCAGGAAAACGCGGGATGGTAGGGCCCGATCAGTTTATTCCTCTGCTGGAGCAGAGCGGCCTGATCTGTGAAGTAGGATTATGGGTACTGAGGACAGCCATCCGACAGAGCGTATTATGGCGCAGGATTCTTCCAAGCTTTCATATCAGCGTAAATATATCCTATGTGCAGCTTCGTCAAAAGGAAATCGAGGAAGAGGTTTTAGGTATTCTCAGGGAAGAAGGACTGCCGGGAGACGCTCTCACTCTGGAAGTGACGGAAAGTATGCAGCTTCAGGACTATACCTATTATAATAAGATCTTTTATGACTGGAAGCGAAAAGGAATCCAGATTGCCATTGATGATTTCGGAACAGGATACTCCAGCTTAAGCTATTTAAAAAGCATTGATATTGATGAAACAAAGATTGACCGCTGTTTTGTGAATCGTATCCAGAAAAATGCCTACAACTACAGGCTTTTGGATAATGTAATACAGCTGGCTCACAGCGCGCGGATACGTGTCTGCTGTGAAGGCGTTGAGACGGAAGAAGAGCTGTTTGTTTTAAAGGAACTGTGTCCGGATGTGCTTCAGGGATATCTTTTTGCCAGACCCTGCAGAAAAGAGGAATTTGAACAGACCTATCTGAACCGGGATTCAAAGGCCTATAAGGAACGGAGAGAGTGGCTGTTAAAATTCAGGTGTCCGGCTGCCAGAGACGGAAAGCTGGATGGTACACAAGAGCGTACGGAGGAGACGTATGAAGACATTCTGGAGCATACCAGCCTGGGACTGTGGAGGATATGCGCAGATTTTGAAACAGAGTGCTACGAGCTGTATGCAGATCCGGTGATGCTTCGGGTCATGGGAGTGGAAACGGCTCTTTCGCCAAAAGAATGTTATTTCCACTGGTACAACAGGATCAATGACGGATATTACAACTATATTAACCTTGCGATCCAGAGTGCGGTTGAAACGGGTAAGATTACACAGGTCGAGTATACATGGAATCATCCTTCCAGAGGTGAGGTTACGGTACGCTGTATGATGATACGGGCCAAAAGGGAGAACAGCACGGTCTGGCTGGAGGGGTATCACCGGATCATCAGCGATCTGGAACGGCCTGATTTTCTGCCTGGCGGTCTTAAGAGCGAGATCTTTGAATACAACGAGCATAAGAAAACCATTTATTTCCATACGAAGCGTCAGATGATCGCGGGAGATAAGATCCGGGAAGAGGATTTTCCGGAATGCTGGATCCGAAAACAGATTGTCCATCCTCATTTTGCAGATGAATTTCAAACTATGTTCCGGGATGTTAAGGATAAGTGGAATCGGGCAGGCAGCGAGATGCTTTTTCGGACCAAATCCGGTTCCTATGAGTGGTTTAAGGTAAAGACCCGTCACCTCAGCGATAAAAAGGAGGATGTTTATACAGTTGCAGTGCTCATGGATCCTGCAGATCAGGAACGTGCCATAGAGCTGGAATATATGAAAAAGACGGATTTTTATGAGGCTCTTCTTTCGGAAACTGTGGCCCATGCAGAGATAGATGTGGAAAGCGGCCATATTATGGAGGCAGCAGGGCTGTGGGCATTCGTCCAGAGCAAGGATCAGGAACAGGATTTTGAAAGCATTATTCAGCAGCAGATGAGAAGTGATCAGATTTTTTGTGAGGATCGGGAGCTTTATGCATCGTATATGGATCTTTCCTATATGAAGGAAATGTATAAAAGCGGAACCAATACGGTTGAATTGTGCTTCCGCCACTATGTGAAAGAGCGTCTCTGCTGGATGAAGCTGGTGATCCACGTATTTCAGGATCATTATACAGAAAATATGTATGCTCTTGTGTATCTGAAAAATATTGATGCTGAAAAGAGGAGAGAGCTTGCGGCTGAGACAGCGGCCAAAAGTGATCCTCTTACCAGGGTATACAACCGGAGCAGCTTTGAAGAAGAGGTATCTGATTTTATGACAACCGGTGAAGATTCTGCAAGGGGAGCGCTGCTGATCCTGGATTTAGATGATTTTAAACAGGTCAATGACCGCTTTGGCCATTTAAAGGGAGATGAGGTATTGAAATCACTGGCAGAAGTGCTGCGCCATACCTTCCGAAGCCACGATCTGATTGGACGTCTGGGCGGAGATGAATTTCTTGTATTTGTAAAAGGCATTGAAAATAAGGAAATCCTGGATAGGAGAATGGATCAGCTGTTTAGTCGGCTGAATGATTCCTGCGGGGACTTTCTTTTCTGCAGTGCCGGTATCTGTTTTGTATCGGGAGAAGGCTTTGATTATCAAAAAGCGCTCAAATGCGCAGATACGGCCCTGTATGAGAGCAAGAAGAAGGGAAAAAGAAGGTACAGCTATTACGAAAAAATGGAAGATATGAAAGTCTGAAAGGAAAAAGCCCTGTGAGATCCGGATGAACGGATGCACAGGGCTTTTTTCAGGTATTTTTTCAGCCGGCAGCTTTTTCGTTTTTCTTGATGATCGGAAGGATCAGGCCAAGAGCAGTAAGCACAAAAGGAGTGATCACGTTTAAAGCCGTAGATGCCGGATCGCCTTCTACATACATACCAAAGATACAGCAGAATGCAGTGACAACGAAGCACCAGATGCCGGCAGTCAGAGCAATGCCCTGATTTTTTACAAAACGGTATTCCGGATGGAATTTGTCTGCTGCCTTGCGCAGAGCGATGTAGGCTACGAATACCCACAGGTAACGCAGAGGCATGGTGACAGAGTTTAACTTGTTTAACTGTGTCAGTACAGCTGCGGCTCCGGGAACGAAGGACTGGATCAGAATAATACTTCCGGACAGGCCGGCTACCATAAAGATACCGTTGATATAAGCGCCATGCTGATTCTTCTTTAACAATTTGGTAGGAACGAACTGTCTTGCATCCTCATTGTCAAGAAGCATACGCAGCGGAGCATCGATACTTAAAACCAGAGTAGAGAACTGGCCGATGGCATTGCAGGCTGCATAGATAATTAACAGCAGGTTTCCTACATGGTAGTATTCACCCAGTTTCTGGAAGGACCAGTAAGCGCCGTTGGATACATAGGAGTTAAAGCTTTCAGAGCTTTCGTTGATCACAGCAGGATCGAACATCATACCCATAGCGATGGTTCCAAGGATTGCGCAGACCATAACCATAATGGCAAGAGCGATCATACCCTTGGGGAAACCGCGGGAAGGATCCTTTACCTTATTTACATAAGGGGAGATCTTCTCACAGCCACCTACGGCAAATACCAGGATGGATAAGGAGGTAAAGTATCCCAGGTTAAACTGAGGGATCAGTGTCTCCTTGCTGAATTCCATGGTAACATAGCCGCCGTTTGGATTGATGGCAGGAGCTGCAAACATCATCAGGATATACAGGATGGACATAACGAACATACTGGTTCCGGCAATGGTTGCAAGCTTTTTTAATGGGTTTAAGCCGCGGCTTGCTACCCAGCAGAAGAATAAAAGCGCAGCCAGTGTAGCCAGCTGGATCCAGATGGTTGGGAACTGGTCATAAGTAGTTCCGTTCTGGAAGAACATCCAGCTTAATGCCTTTAAGCCGCCGCTTCCCTTGCTGGCGATATAGGTAACGTGGCAGGCCCAGTAAGTCCAGCCTGCGTAGTAGGCAAATTTCGGGCTGATCGTTTCGTGGATCCAGGAGCTGACGCCGCCGCCGGAAGTTTTAAAAGCAGATCCCAGCTCGCCTACCATAAGGGCATAGGGCACAAAATACAGTGCGAACATCAGGATCCAGCTGAAAATAACCTGTATACCGTTAAAGTATACAAAGCCGTTGAGTACATTTCCGAAGCCCCAGACCGTAGAAAAGGCCATGAATGCCAGGGTGTACCAGGTGATTTTCTTTGTGTTTTCCATTGATAACCTTCCTTTTCTAAAATGTTTAACTTCACTAGGATATCATATTTCTATGAAATATTCAAATGAAAGTAATATTTTTTTATTAAAATTTTTAAGAATTTTTATTTATCTGTGATATACTTCTTTTTATAACATCTGAAAATGAAAGAGGAAGCTGCAAATGAAAAAATGGCTTCGATATACCGTTCTGATATTGCTTTTGTGGCTTTTATTCGTGATCCTTTGTCTGGTGGTCCCGCCGCTGTTTCATAAAGAAGCAGGATATGGCCCAGGGGCGGATGCAGAAGGAGATAGCTTTAGTACGCCGGAACGGATTCTCTGTATTGATGATAATAAAGAGGCTCTGATCTGGAGACTGAGACTGATCGGGGCTGCTAAAGAACGGATCATTCTCACTACCTTTGATTTCAGAGATGAGGAAAGCGGACAGGATATCATGGCGGCTTTGTGGGAGGCAGAAATACAGACAACCGGTTTTTGGGATATTATAAGGAAAGCTATAACGAGGATAGGGATCTGTTGGTCTATGGAGAGAAGCCGGGACAAGGTAGTTCTTTTCAGGCGCTGGAAGCATCTTTTCATGAGATTTGGAATCAGCCCTGCTGTAAGGAGTTTGATGCAAAAGGCGGCATAGGCGGGCTGGAGAAGTGCTGTGAGCGGGTGAAAGAGCGGTATCCGGAAGCCTTTGACCGGATTTATTCAAAAGAGGACTGGGAGAAGGCTACCATGGAAACCAGGGGAATTGAACTGTGGACGAATCCCACAGAGCCGGAAAATAAGGAGCCTGTTGTATGGGAAAGGATGATCGCAGCCATGGAAGGGGAAGAAGATATCCTGGTACAGACTCCCTATATGATCTGCAGCAGAAAGATGTATGAGGATCTTCGCTCTGTCTGTGAAAAGGGCGCCAGAGTGGACATTGTGATTAATGCCGTAGAAAGCGGCACCAACCCCTTTGGATGTACCGATTATCTTAATCAGAAAAAGAAGATCTGCCAGACTGGAGTCCATATTTATGAGTATCTGGGAGACCAGGCGCAGCATACCAAATCGCTGGCAGTAGACTGCCCTGAATTAAACGCCTCTATCCGTGAGCAGGCACGGCCATTAAAAGAAAAAAGCCGCCACATGAGCCCGGATGGCCGGACTGAGG
>NZ_DBMACH010000009.1:0-99276 GCF_057861365.1 Enterocloster sp. | reverse complement strand
GCTGGCAGTAGACTGCCCTGAATTAAACGCCTCTATCCGTGAGCAGGCACGGCCATTAAAAGAAAAAAGCCGCCACATGAGCCCGGATGGCCGGACTGAGGACGGACAAAATTATGAGCCGAGGGAGCAGGATATGGCAAAAAGGGCTGTATACGCGCTTCTTCGGATCGTAATCAGTCCTTTCCGCCATGTGCTGTAGGGGAAATCCTATCGCCCCTGTCCCTTGTTTGGAATCAGCTCTCCGGCCGTATTTCCATGGCAGATGGGTTTCCATTCTACCTTTTTGACAAGGGCAACGGCAGAGATCGGAATATAGGTAAACATAAAAATCGGGAAGGTGAAGGTATAAAGGATCTTCCTGCCCGCAGACATGGCGATCTGTTTCCATTCTACCGCCATGGTGATAGCGCCGTAGATCAGAAGGCTCACATAAAACATTCCAAGCGTCCTTCCAAGAAAGAAGATATTTTCCTCCACGATCATCCGGGCAATATAGCCGGGTTCTGTAAGATAGGCGCCCAGCATGACCACGTTGATGATCAGTGCTGCCAGGGTAAAAAACATTCCCGGTGCTACCGTCATAAAAATGTCATAGCAGGAGAAACCCTTTCTGCCCGGACGGAAGCAGCCGCGGATGAGATCCAGGCTGTAGTGCCAGTCAACCTGATAAAATCCCTTAGACCAGCGCAGTCTCTGTCTCCAGGACTGTTTAAAGTCTACGGGCTGTTCATCGTAGATAACGGCCTTGTCACAGTAGCCGATCACTTTTCCATCAATGGCGCAGTTTACAGAAAATTCAATATCCTCGGTCAGAAGATGGAAGGGCCAGCCTCCCTTTTCACGGATGACTTCTCCGGATACCAGAAACCCGGTGCCGGAAATGGCACAGTTGGTTCCCAAAAGCATACGGGGGAAGTTAAGGAAGCGGGCTTCGCGCAGAAACCACAGTCCATATCCGGCAGAGATCCAGTTGGCTCCGAAGTTTTTGGAATTGCGGTAGCTGGTCAGAGCCGCATAGTGGCCGCCGTCAAATGTATTGTTCATTTCCCGTACGAAATTGGGATCTACATAATTATCGGCATCAAATACAAAGTAGCCGTCATAAACATCCTTTCCGGAAGCGGACAGACATTTAAACAGATAATCCAAAGCGTAGCCCTTTCCGATCAGCTGGCGGTTAAAGCGGCGGTATACCTTGGCGCCTGCCTCTAAGGCTACCTGAGCCGTATTATCGGTACAGTTATCGGCGATCACATAGATATCAAGAAGCTCGGAAGGGTAATCCTGGGCCTTCAGGCTTGCGATCAGGCCGCCGATTACATTTGCCTCATTTCTGGCAGAAATCACAGCTGCATAGCGGTGAAGGGCATGGGAGACATCTGTCTCTTTTGTGTGCCGTTTCCACAGACCTAACAGCAGATAGCCAATCTGATAGAAATAAAACACAACAAAGATAGTGGCCATTACAAAATTAAAATAATGAAGCATTCGCAGTGTATTCATATCTAACCTCTTTACATGATATTTGGATCCTGTTTGTGATACAGAATCACAGTATTAGAATCAATATAAAAAAATAGCATATTTTTAAAATAATACAAGAGTTTTAAGCAAATTCATAAAAAATTAATATTTACTTCATATAGTATTCAATTATGAATGATAAGCAGCGTATCTGTCTGGTTCACTATTTACATTACATGGAACTACAGATATAATAAATGACAGAATACATGAACTTTCAGGAGTGAAAGGCAGGGAAAAAAGATGGCAGGGGGGTGCAGCTGTATGGCTTATAAATTTGATGCGGGATTTTTAAAGAGGATCATAGAACGGATGCAGTCCAGTCTGTATATTACGGACCCCGTTACCCATGAGATCCTTTATACCAACGGATATATCAAAGATGCGTTTCATTGTGAAAAGCCGGAGGGGAAATATTGCTGGGAGATTCTGCAAAAGGATATGAAGGGTCCCTGTTCCTTCTGTAAAATTCCTGATCTGTATAACAAAGAATTGGGAGAAGCTGTTGTCTGGCGGGAGCATAATGAGGTTTCAGGGCGCGATTATATCAATTATGACTGGCTGGAGGAATGGAACGGGCGCAGGTATCACATACAGAACTCTGTGGATATTACTTCTTTTTTTCAGCTGTCCATTGAGGCCTCTATTGACGAACTGACCGGGCTCTTAAACCGAAATGCGGGAAAAAATCATCTAAGCGAGGTTCTTTCCTCCTTAAAGGAGGACGGGCTTTGTACGGTAGCTCTTTGCGATCTAAATGGATTGAAATGGGTCAATGACACATATGGCCATCTGGAAGGCGACCGTTTTTTAAAGGTTACGGCCTGTACCATGCAGGAAGGGATGGAGGCTTCTGATTTTGCTTTCCGCCTCAGCGGAGATGAGTTCATTCTGGTTTTCCAGAATAAGGATTCTGATCAGGCAGCCGGTATTCTTGAGGAAATCCTTGCGCGCTTAAAGGAGCGCAGACAGTCCGTTGGCATCGATTATGAGGCAACCTTCAGCTACGGTCTGGTGACTGTGAATGGAGGCCACAGGCTCTCTGTTTCCGACGTTCTTTCCGTAGCGGATATGCAGATGTATATACGCAAGAGAGATTATCACATATTATCCGGAAAGCAGGCAGCCAGACGGCTCAGCAAAGAAGCGGCGACGAGAGGAAACGCTTTTTCCTATCATAAAGACCAGCTTTTAGACGCCCTGTCGGAGAGTATTGACGATTATATCTTTGTAGGCAATCTGAAGACAGGAGAGTTTCGTTATACCTGGCAGATGGCGGAGGACTTTGGGCTTCCCGGGCAGGTGGTAAAAAATGCAGCTTCCTTTTGGAAACGCAGGATCCATCCGGATGACGCAAGAATGTTTTTGGACAGTAATCAGGAGATTGCAGACGGAAGGGCAGACCGCCATGCCATTGTATACCGGGCGAAGGCAGCAGACGGCACATGGAAGCATCTTTTATGCAGAGGGCGGATGTACAGAGATGGAAATGGCCGCCCGGAGCTGTTTGCAGGGGTGATCCGCAATCTGGATAAAGAACATGAAAAGAGCCTGATGGCTCCAAAATCGGGAATTGCCAGAACTACGGTGGGACAAAAGGAGCTGGATTCCTTTTTGACGACGGCTATTATACGGGCTTCGAAGGGAAGTGCGGATAAGCCTCTGGGAGAGAAGGAACTTCTTTTTTCCTTCCGTTTCAATCTGACCAGAGAACGGCTGGAGGAGCTTTGGGGGTTGGATGAGAAGCTTAACAGAGAGAGCAGTGACAGAAGCCTTTCCTTCCTTTTAGGCTACATCAACAGCCATATTGCCAGCGAGGATGACAGGAAGCGGTTTGGACTCAGATATAACAGAGAAGAGATCTTGCGGGATATCACTTTAAAACGGGCAGTTCCGTCCTTTGAATTCAGGGAAAAGGACAGGGAAGGAAGGATCCGGTGGGCCAGAATGGATTTCCATGCAGTGCGGCAGAATGACGGAGATCTTCTTTTATATGGCTATGCCAGAAACATTGATGAGCAGAAAAAGAGAGAGCTGGCGCTGGAATACAAAGCCGGAACTGATATTGTCAGCGGTTTTTATGATCAGATAACCGTCCGCCTTATGATCCAGAGCATACTGGAAAATAAAAACAGCAAAAACGGTATTCATGCTACGCTGATCCTGGATATGGATGATTTTTCAAAAACAGGAAAAAATTGGTCCAGAGGCGAAAAGGAAGAGGTTCTCCGTCAGGCCAGCACGATCCTGCGCAGCAGCCTTCCGCCCCTTTCCGTGGCAGGACGGCTGGAGCAGGATGTATTTCTCATCTTTTACTTTGATATCTCCTCAGCAGATGAGATCAGGGAGGAGGCTGGCAGATTGCGCAGGCTGCTGTGCCGGACGTATCAGGCGGGGAACGAGCTTTTGTATATGAGCTGGTCGGCAGGTCTTTGCTGCAGCTGTGAGGAAACCGTTACATACGACCAGCTGTATCACAGGAGTTTAAAAGCTCTGGAACGGGCTAAATATGAGGGCAAAGACCAGATGAAGGTCTATGGGGAGAGGAGTGAGACAGCAGAGAGGCAGAAGCTTTCCTGGGAGCTTTTAAGAGAATGCTTCAAAATTGGGGATACCGGTATTATACCACCGGCCTTTGGAGAAGCAGCGGCTGCGCAGAGGCTTTCTTTTATTCCAGCAGAAGAAGCTTCTCTTTTATGGGAACGTCTGGGTGCAAGATCTGGACAGGAACAGGTGTTTGAAGCAGAAAAGAGGGAGGAAGCTGCCTATGGGGAGCTGGAAGGCCTGCTGGAAGAAACATCGTATCAATTCCCGCTTTTGTGGACTGGCTGCTGGGGAGACTGCCTTACAGGCCTGCTTGTAGCAGAAGGGGTATGGGATAAGAAACAGTGTTCCAGAGTATTGAGGGAAATTTCCGGCTTTGTGGGAAAGATGGCCCAGTACCGTTTGATGCAGGAAAAATACAGCTATGTTATGACCCATGACAGGGAATCTGGACTTTTAAATTATCAGTCCTATATCCGGTGCCTGAGCCACGAAAATCAGGAAATCTATTCATCCATGGGAGTAGCAGGGATCCATATCTGGGATTTTAAGGGATATAATCAGCGCTATGGCCATGCAGGAGGCGACCGGCTTTTAGCACAGCTGGGAGAGAAGATACGGGAAATTTTTAAGGGGGCGGACTGCTACCGCATCAGTGGAGCGGGCTTTCTGATCCGTTTTGCAGATGTAACAAAAGACCGGTTTGAGGAACAAGGCAGGCGGTTTCAGATGGAAGCAGAAACGCTGTGCCCGGGGCAGATTCTCTGCGAATATGTGTGGACAGCTCAGGTTCAGGCGCCCATGAAGCTTCAGCAGCAGGTGGAGGAAAAACTGCAGATCGCCATGAACCAGAGAAGTACCAGGGCCTATGGCGGAAGGACGCCTGCCGCAGCCCGAATGCTTTCTGAGCTTAAACAGGCGATAAAAAGAGGCGGGTTTACTGCTTTTTTCCAACCCAAGGCAGACTTAAAAACAGGCCGTATCTGTGGAGCAGAGGCGCTGGTGCGCTATCAACATGGAAGAAAGGGTGTAATTACGCCGGATAAATTTCTGCCGGAAATTGAAAAGGCCGGACTGATCCGCTATATTGACCTTTTTGTGCTGGAGGAGAGCTGCCGCCTGATGCGCCAGTGGCTGGATGAAGGCTGGGAAGGATTTCCTGTTTCTCTTAATTATTCCAGAATTACGATTTTAGAGCCGGGGATATTAGAAGAAACCTGCGGTATTACAGACCGTTATCGTATTCCGCACAGGCTTATTTCCATTGAGATTACAGAAACTATCAGCGCAGTAGACAATATCAGCCTGAAGGCCATTACCACAGCATTTACAGAGGCCGGCTATGGTATTTCCCTGGACGATTTCGGAACGGAGTACAGCAATATCCATGTGCTTTATGATCTCCCGATCAAGATCCTGAAAATAGACCGAAGCATTGTCACAGATATGTTCCACAATCCAAAGGCAGGAATTGTGGCCCAGAGCGTATTTGCGGCCTGCAAAAGCCTTAAGATCCGTACGGTGGCCGAGGGCGTGGAGACAAAGGAACAGGCAGATATTTTAAAAGAAATGGGCTGCGATATGATCCAGGGTTACTATATTAATAAGCCGCTTCCGGGCGATTGCTTTAAAGAAACCTGTCTGTCCTTTTCGGACATACAAAAATAAAAGTTCATTTAAAGTGTCGCAAAATATAAAAAGTTGTGGTATACTGAATTGACATATTTTGAGAATCCTGTGCCTGTAAATCATTTCCGGGCATATAATAAGGAGCGTTCCTATGCTGAATGAAGAGAAGATCCGCTATATGACAGAGCTGGCCATATTTGAAAAGAATGAAGGCAGAAAGATTTTTCCCGTAAACCGTTTTTTTAGGAGCGATTATGTGGGCGGTCAGATGTTCAGGGGCTTTTTCGGCTATACCTTCAGCTTCCTTTTGATCGTTCTCACCTGGGCGATGTACAGATTGGATGTGATCTTGGGCGGGGCCGGGCCCGACACGGTTCTTGGCTGGATTAAAAACGGGACGTTTGCATATGTGGGAGGTCTGGTTTTATATCTTGCCGTTACCTGGAAGATCAGCTCCCGGCGCTATGAGATAGCCGCACGGAGCCAGACGATGTTTACAGCCCGCTTAAAACATCTGATCAGACGATATGGAAAAGACCAGCCGGATACAGGCAGAGAAAAACGGGGAGGAAGAGCTATATGACAGGACTGCTGCTCTGGAAAGAGCATCTGAAGGGATTTTATCAGAAATATAATCAGCTGCTCCATCCGCTGATCCGCTTTCTGTTTACATTGTGCACTGTTTTAAGCATCAATTCTACTGTTGGATATATGGCAAAACTTAAGAATCCACTGGTGGTTTTTATGGTCTGCCTGGTCGGAACGCTGCTTCCCAACTGTATGCTGGTATTTCTCATAGGGGGATTTTTGGCAGTTCATCTGTATGCGGTGTCTGTAGAAATGGCGCTGATCGCGGTTCTTGTGATGATGATAATAGGCATCCTTTATTATGGCTTTAAACCGGGAGACAGCTGGCTTATGGTTCTTACGTCGCTGGCATTTCTGTTTAAAATCCCTTATGCGGTTCCGCTTCTGGTAGGACTGGGAGGAAGCTTAAGTTCCGTGATCCCTGTGGGCTGCGGCATCTTTTTTTACTACCTTATCATGTATGTAAAGCAGAATGCAGGCGTTCTCACAGGAGAAGCCGCCGTGGACATGGTACAGCGCTACAGCCAGATTGTGCGGTCCGTATTTTTAAATCAGACCATGACGGTGATGATCGCTACCTGTGCGGTAGGTATTCTTGTGGTATACCTGATCCGCCGCCTTTCCATTGACTATGCCTGGCTGGCAGCCATTGTGACAGGTTCTGTAGCAGAGCTTGTGGTGATCTTTATCGGTGATTTTGTGTTTGGCGTGCCGGCAGCACCTCTTGAAATGGTTGTGGGGATGCTGGTGTCGGCGGCTTTGGCGGCTTTGTATAATTTCTTTATTTTTTCAGTAGACTACTCCCGCACGGAGTATGTGCAGTTTGAGGACGATGACTATTACTACTATGTAAAAGCTGTTCCAAAGATGACTATGAGCACCACAGATGTGCGGGTAAAAAAGATCAATACGCACAGGCGGAGCGCAAGAGAGCGTGAGCCGGGAGGAACAAGGCAGCCGTAACATATGATATTTGTGAGAGGAGGGCGATAGAAGATGGATATTTTTCTGGAAGTGCTGGATAAGCTGTCATCCTGGCTGTCTCTGCTGCCCAGGATCTCAGCCAAAAATATAGTGGAGATCGCTATTATTTCTTTTCTTGTCTACGAGCTTTTGGTCTGGATCAAAAACACCAGAGCCTGGACTCTTCTAAAAGGCCTTTTGGTGATTTTTGCCTTTTCAGTGGTTGTGGTGCTGTTTAAGCTCGATACCATTCTCTGGATCATCAAAAATATTACAGCCATTGCGGTAACGGCTCTTTTAGTTGTATTTCAGCCGGAACTCAGAAAGGCTTTGGAGCAGCTGGGAAGTCAGAATATTATTACCAATTTTCTTCCGGTAGACTCTTCCGGTAAAGAAGGAAGCGGATTTAATGAGCGTACGGTCAATGAGCTGGTCCGCGCCACCTTTGAAATGGCAAAGGTAAAGACGGGAGCTCTGATGGTGATTGAACGCGGCACCTCCTTAAAGGAGATTGAGCGTACGGGAATTGAGATCAACGGACTGATCAGCAGCCAGCTTCTGATCAATATATTTGAGCACAATACCCCTCTTCATGACGGAGCAGTGGTGATCCGGGGAAATCGGGTAGCAGCAGCTACCTGCTACCTGCCTCTGTCGGATAATATGTCCATCAACAAGGCTCTGGGAACACGCCACCGTGCGGCAGTAGGCGTTAGTGAAAGTACAGACAGCCTGACGATTGTTGTATCAGAGGAAACGGGACGTGTTTCCGTTGCTAAGGAAGGACATCTTCAGACGGTATCTGACGCGGAAACCCTCAGAACGATCCTGTCCGGGATCCGGGAAACAGCCGAACCGTCTGGCAGTCGGTTTAGGTTATGGAAGGGAAGGCTGATCAATGGAAAAAAAGCTGATAAATAATTTAAAACTGAAAATTCTTTCCGTATTCATCGCTTTCTTTGTATGGCTGGCTGTGGTAAATATATCAAACCCTGATATTACAGCAACCCAGATCGTGTCTCTGGATGTGATCAATGAATCTGTGCTTACCTCCAGTAAAAAGACCTATGAGCTTTTAGACGACAGGAGTACGGTTACTGTTTCCTACAAGGTCCGGACTCTGGACGCAGGAGGTGTTTCTCCTTCAGATTTCAGAGCCTATATTGATCTGGCAGATATGTATGAGCCTACAGGTGCAGTTCCTGTCAAGATAGAGGTTAAAAATAACCGTGTGGATTCGGTAGAGGCCAAGCCGGGAGTGATCCGTGTAAGGACAGAGGATCTGCAGGAGAAGCCTTTTGAGCTTACGCCTAAATATGTAGGAAAGGCGGAGGAAGGCTACCGCCAGGGAAGCGTCAGTTTGTCACCGTCTAAGATCGTTGTAAGCGGCCCCCAGTCTCTGGTAGGACAGATCAGCAGCGTGGGGATTGAAATCGACTTAAGCGGGGCGACGGAGGATCTTACCGGTACCAGGCCCATTAAATGTTACGATGCCAATGGCGAGGAGATTGCCCTGGATGAACGGGTTACTTTAAGCCGGACGGAGGCGGATTATGATCAGTCTATTCTCAAGGTAAAGAATCTGGGATTGAATTTTGAAACAGAGGGCCGTGTGGCAGAAGGATACCGCTATACAGGGATTGAGTCCAGCATTAACTCGGTGGAAGTAGTCGGACTTAAATCCGATCTGGCGGGAATCAATTCCATTACCATTCCGAAAACAGAGTTGAATATGGACGGAGCTGATTCAGACCGCAAGGTCAATATTGATCTGAAACAGTATCTGCCGGACGGAGTATCTCTTGCAGGAGAGGAAAGTCAGATTACGGTTACCATCAAGGTAGAGCCTCTTGAAACAAAGGATATTGTGCTGGGAGCCGATGCAGTCCGCCAGGTAGGTGCATCCAGCCACTATAGCTATCAGTTTGACCGGGATCAGATCACGGTTACCATCAAGGGGCTGGCGGAGGATCTGGATCAGCTGACCGAGGAAAGCCTGGAGGCAGAGGTGGATGTAAGCGATATGCAGCCCGGAACCCATACGGCAGAAGTAACGTTCCAGCTGGGAGCCGCCTATGAGCTGGTAAGCTGTGATCCTCTTCAGATCATTGTCCATGACCGGACAGAGGAATCAAAAGAGAGCATGGAAACGGAAAGCCAGGCAGAGACAGAGGAAGAAAGCGCCTCTGCTTCCGAGCAGTCATAGCAGCGTGTATTATGGATAAGACAGGAGTGAAGTTATATGGTAAATGAGGCAACTATAATTAAAAATCCATCCGGCCTTCACTTAAGGCCGGCAGGAATTTTGTGCAAGGAAGCGTTAAAGTTTAAATCAAAAATATCCTTCAGGGTCCGCAACGTTACGGCCAATGCAAAGAGTGTTTTAAGCGTTCTTGGAGCCTGTGTCAAATGCGGTGAGGAAGTGGAATTTATCTGTGATGGTTCCGATGAGGAAGAGGCTCTTAAAGCCATTATCCGTCTGGTGGACGACCGTCTGGGAGAATGATGACGGCAACCAAAGGTTGTGAGTATAAATAAGGAAATACCGGTATGGGCCGGGATTTCAAAATATTAAGGAGGAAATACATATGTATAAGGGAACAAATGCTTCTGACGGTATCGGCATCGGTACTGCGGTGATTGTGGAGGAAGCAGAGCTTATCATTACAAGGAGGGAAGTAAACGATACAGAGGCAGAGGTGCAGCGTTTTAAGGGAGCGCTGGAAACAACCATTGCTGAAACCCAAAAAATGGCTGAGGATCTGGCTGCCCGTGTGGGTGAAAAGGAAGCCGAGATCATGCAGGGCCATATGATGCTTTTATCTGACCCGATGCTGACAGGGGAGATTGAAAATTCTATTCAGAATGATAAGGTAAACAGTGAGTTTGCCATTGAAAATGTCTGCAATATGTATGCAGATATGTTCGCGTCCATGGGCGATGAGCTGATGCAGCAGAGAGCGACCGATATGCGGGACATTAAGGTGCGTATGCAGCGTACCCTGATGGGACTTCAGTCTGTGGACGTATCTGCCCTTCCGGCAGGAACGATCCTGGTGGCAAAGGATCTGACCCCATCTATGACAGCAGGCATCAATCCGGCGAATGTAACCGGTATTGTAACAGAACTTGGCGGACGTACCTCCCACAGTGCAATTCTTGCAAGAGCCCTGGAGATTCCTGCGGTAGTTGCCGTAAACGGCCTGTTAGATAAGGTAAAGGATGGAGAAACGGTTGTCCTTGACGGAAGCGCCGGAGAGGTTTATGTAAATCCGGAGGCAGAGGTAAAGGCTGCCTACGAGGCAAAGAGAGAGCAGTTTTTAATGGATAAGAAGGAGCTGGAAAAATATATCGGACAGCCCTCTGTGACAAAGGATGGTGTACAGGTTGAGATTGTAGCCAATATCGGAAAGCCTGAGGATATTGATAAGGTGCTTCAGTATGACGCAGAGGGAATCGGTCTGTTCCGTACGGAGTTCTTATTCATGGATCGCACTGCAATGCCTACAGAGGAGGAGCAGTTTGAGGCTTATAAAAAGGTAGCTGCCGCTATGAACGGAAAGCCGGTGATCATCCGTACCCTGGATATCGGAGGCGATAAGGAAATTCCTTATATGGGACTTGAAAAGGATGAAAATCCATTCCTTGGCTACCGTGCTATCCGGTTATGCCTGGATCGTAAGGAGGATATCTATAAGCCTCAGCTGCGCGCCCTTTTAAGAGCCAGTGCATTTGGAAACATCCGCATCATGATTCCTCTTGTAACCTGTATCGATGAGTTCAGAGAGGCAAAGGCCCTGATCGAAGAGATCAAAAAGGAACTGGATGAAAAGGGAATTGCCTATAAGAAGGATATTCAGGTAGGCATCATGGTGGAGACTGCGGCAGCATCCCTGATCGCTGATATTTTTGCAAAGGAAGCAGACTTCTTCAGCATCGGAACTAATGACCTGACCCAGTATACCATGTCGGTAGACCGCGGAAATAAAAAGATTTCCTACCTTTACTCCACCTTTAATCCGGCTGTCCTTAGAAGTATCCGCCATATTATTGCCTGCGGACGGGAAACAGGCATTATGGTAGGAATGTGCGGCGAGGCTGCCAGCGATCCCATGATGGTTCCGCTGCTGCTTGCCTTTGGCTTAAATGAGTTCAGTATGAGCGCCTCTGCAGTGCTGCGCACCAGAAAGCTGGTAACAGGCTTCAGCATTAAGGAGCTGCAGGCAGTGGCAGAGAAGGCAATGAGCTTTGCTACAGCGGCAGAAGTGGAAGCTTATATGAAAGAATTTATGGAGAAGATGACCGACTGATGTTAGTTTACCTCATTTGTTACATTGTAAGTTTTATCCTGGCCTGGCAGCACATTTATGTGCTGTCCGGCCTTGTGCTCTTAGGAGCAGCTCTGTGGCTGTATATAAAGGATTATATGAGAACAGGAAACCTGATCCATCTTCGGGGACTGTTCTGTCTCTTTTTTGTGGGCGGACAGGGGATCTCCTGCTTTAAGCTTTCCAGGCTTCAGACTGACTGGGCGCTTATGACCTGGATCAGCCTTTTTCTGGCTGTCGTTTTTTTCTGGACGGTCTTTGAGATACTCACCCGTCTTTTTGACGGCTGGTCGGAAAAGGACATGCAGTCAGTTTACCGCTTTTTTTCCTCCGGGGAATCGCCTCTGCAGGCAAAGCGCATCCTGATTTCCATGAGCGTCATCACTGCAGTATCCCTTCTGGCCTTTTTATTTGAGGCCTGGAGACTGGGCTTTGTTCCCATGTTTTCTTACGGCGTACCTCACGCCTATTCAGAGTTCCACATCAGCGGAGTTCATTACTTTACCGTATCCTGCGTACTGGTTCCCAGTCTTTCCGTGGTTTACAGCGTAATGACAGCCAGACGGGGAAGAGGACTTACAAGAGACAGAGGCTTTTGGCTGGCAGTGGTTTTGGATGTGGTGGCTCTTTCTATCCCGCTTTTATGTGTATCCAGATTTCAGCTGATCCTTGCAGCAGGCATGGCGGTATTCACCTATATCTCTATGACCGGAAGCTTCGGTCTGATACACGCAGGAATTTTGATCGTCCTTTTAATCCCGGCCTACCTGATCCTCACCGTATTAAGAAGCCACAGTGTAGAATATTTAAACGGCATCTTTGAGATGAAAAACAGCCATATGCCCATTTTCATCACCCAGCCTTATATCTACATTGCTAATAATTACGACAACTTCAACTGCCTGGTAGAACAGCTGGGCCGCCACAGCTTCGGACTCAAGGGACTGTTTCCATTATGGGCGCTGACAGGCCTTAAATTCCTGTTTCCGTCTCTTGTGAACTTTCCATTATATGTAACAAAAGAGGAACTGACGACGGTCACCTTATTTTACGATGCCTACTACGATTTTGGCGTTTTCGGCATGATCTTTTTCGGAACCCTTCTGGGCGCGGCCTGCTACGGCCTGGTTCGTTTCAGGAAAAAACTCACCTGCCCCGCAGGCCACATCATCTACGCCCAGATCGCCATGTACATGGTTCTGTCCTTCTTTACCACCTGGTTCTCCAACCCAACCACCTGGTTCTACCTGATCTTATCAGGATTGGTCTATTTTTATGTAGATGCTTAAATGAAAAGTCTAATCCCCAGCTATGCTGGGGAGAATAGTGTAAGTGGAAACGGTGAGGGCAGGCAGAGGAATCAAGAAAAGAAGATTCAAGAAGTACCGCTTTATAGAGGGCTAATATAAAACCACCAGTTGAACTGGTGGCTGCTGACTCAGAAAAAAATAGGACCAGATACAGCGGTTAAATAGGAAAAATCCAGTTGTTCTGAATGAAAGGACTCCGCTGGAAAAAGCAACAGTACAGCTCCCTTGGAGGAGCGTATGGTATAAGGCAGAGATACATGACAGTCTTTATTTCCGATAGGAATGACAAGGCTGTCTTTTTCTGTTTTTATAATACAGAAAAAAGAAGCTTCCGTTTCCGGCTCCTGTATTGGAACTGGAGTAAGGCCTGGCAAAAGGGAAAGAGTTAAAGTTTCTCCAGATAAAGTCCAGTGGAGAACCGGCCCACGTGTTACACAAGTCCGGCAGCGGCGTATGGCCTGAGCCAGAAGCTGGGAAGCGTTTTGAAAACGGCTGAAGTTATCTTCTGTTTCAATAAAGGTAGTAAAAACCCCACTTAGATCCATAGGTCCATGAAGATCCAGTCCGCTGACTGGAGCGATAGGAAAACCAGAACAGGACAGATGGATCCACCACTGAATGGCCTGATAATTGTCGGGAATCATGGGATGAGCGTTATTTATAATTTCAATGAAATCTATCAGGCCAGGATCGTGGATGTTCATATCCCAGCGCATGCCATTGGAAAATGGAGAAGGCACGGAGAATGGGTGGGCAGGTCCGGCCAGACCACCGGCTTCATGAACCCGATGGAACAGAAGATCAGCGTTATTGGAATCAATATCATCCCAAGGAATATAAGAGGACACATTTTGACAGAGCATATGACCATAGTAGGAAGTAAGTTCATAGCCGAATATATACCGAATTTGATCTCCGCAGGCTGCAGGAAGCTGGGATAAGCCGGAAATTGTGTTATGATCAGTCAGGGAAAAACAAGGGATTTCTTGAGCTGCCATAAATTCAGACAGCTCTGTCGGAGTCATAGTTCCATCAGATTCAATCGTATGATTATGCAGTTCAATTCGTATCCACATCTTCAGTCCCTCCTTTAATCTCAAGAGTCCAGGGGGTATTATTTTCTATTACCTGGTATACATTGACGATGATTTTTAACATACCGTTTTGCCCTTTGTAGGGAAGACATCCTCTGGAATAGAGTCCCTCTTTTAACAGGATTTTTTTCTTTGTCCCAGGCATATGCACATTTCCGACGAACGTGCCATCTATAAGGATGCAGAGTTGTAGTTCCGTTTTCATAGATTGAGTCATTTCCAGAAGCTGCCGGTCAGTGGGAATCCGGCCTAGATAGGGCATGGCCTGCCGGATCAGCTGGTGCCGGAAACATTCTATATAAGAAACCGGATCTTCCAGATGTTCTTTTTCATAGGTCAGTTCTACAGAAAGTTCATGGATTTCATCGGGAATATGAAACTGAAAGATTATATTTCCGGTGAATCCACGGCTGAGAGAGCCGTGAAAGGTCTGAAGTGTTTTCATGGAATCCTCCTTATGTCTTTTTCTTCGCAGTTTATCTGGGGAGTCTTTTTGTTATATCTAAAGTTTGAAATCACCTGCTTTTCATCTTAAGAATCCTGCAGTGCAGGTTTCTCACCGTATTTTGATCAGGATCAGAAATTTGTTTCGCAATTGCCTGTTTTTAACTTAATAAGAATAACGGATAAATTGTAAAGAATAAAAGAGTACAAACGTAAAAAATAGGTAATATTTTAGATAATTGTATAAATAGACAAACAATAGATATTTTTTACATAAAATTTATCTAAATTATCTTTTTTGAGCATGGATATCTTGATATATTGAACGCATTCCAAGCAGAGAAAAGAAGGAGAAAAATGATTATGAGTAAAATTACAGCACATTCCGGATGTGATGGAATGCCGGATAACTCTATGGAATTTGTAAGATATGCATTGGGTTCAGAAGGGGATTGTTTCGAGGTAGATATTAGAAGAAATCGAAACGAAGAATTAATCCTGTCTCATGATGAAAGCACAGAGATGGCAGTAAAACTGAGTCAGGTATTTGAACTTTTAAAAGAACGGCCGGATAAGAAAATCAACTGTGACTTGAAGAGTCCGGGACTGGAAGTTCCGGTATATCAACTGGCCAGAGAATACAAGGTGGAAAATCAATTGATATATTCAGGGGCTGTGAGCGTTTCTTTTATGGAAACAAGATTGGAAAAACATTCGGAAGTACAGGTATACTGGAATATTGAAAATCTGATTCCGGAAACAGATCTGAGACGAAATATCAATATGAAGCAGATAGAACAGGCATTTCATACGGCTGTGAATTATTCGGCCCAGTGCATCAACATGGAATATCATATGTTTACAGACAAGATAATAGAACTTTTAAAATCTATAGGGCTGGGAAGTTCTGCATGGACAGTTAATGAACCAGAGGATCTGCAGAAACTGATGAAAAAAGGAATTACGAATATCACGACCCGGAATCTTAAAACAGCGCTGGCAATTCGGAAGGAGATGGAAGGATGAAACGGATGTCTCCCAAAGCTTTTTATTATACAATAGGAAAGAAGAATTTTTTTCAATATATCCTGTTTGGAATATTTATATTGTTTTTTTATATGCCGCTGATGAATTTATGCATGCTGGCATTTGCAGATAAATATGAGGTTCCAGTCATTATTCCCCAGAAGTTTGGTTTTCGGTGGTGGGAATTTGTGCTTGGACAGGGAAGTCTGCTAAGTTCTATTGCAACCTCTTTTGTACTGGCAGTTATCGTGACGGCAGTATCTCTTCTGATCTGTATTCCGGCAGCTTATGCCCTGGCCCGGTTTAATTTTAAAGGGAAAAGAATCTTTCTGCTGTCGTTTCTTTTAAGCAATGCTTACCCAAGAATGGGACTTTATATCTCAATCGGTATTCTATTTTATAGATTGAATCTGATGGGAACTTTTGTAGGAGTGGTTATCATCCATGTATTGAATTCCATGATGTTTATGACATGGATTCCGTCAGGAGCTTTCAGGGGAGTTTACAGGCAGCAGGAGGAATCTGCCAGAGATGCAGGAGCGGGACCACTGAGAACCTTTTTCTGTATCACACTTCCTCTGGCCATGCCGGGTATTGCAGTTGCAAGTGTGTTTACATTTCTGGGTTCTTTGGAAGAGGCACAGGGGACGCTGCTGGTAGGTTTCCCTCAGATAAAAACCATGCCAGTAGAACTTTATGGGGTTATCATGGAATATCCGCTGACAGCCGGGCCGGTGCTGTCTCTGATTTTGATTATCCCTACAATACTGATTTTGTTTGTTATGAGAAAATACATCAATGCAGATAATCTTTCCCAGGGCTATGGAATGAAATAGGAGGAATTATAATGGAAAGAAAAATAAAACTTCAGATTACGGGTATGGAGAAAAAATATAAAAATGGAGACGGTGTAGAAAATATTAATATCGATGTCTATGAAGGAGAGTTTGTGACCATGCTGGGTCCATCCGGCTGTGGAAAATCCACGATACTGAGAACTTTGGGAGGATTTTTGGACATTGATAAGGGTGACGTTCTTATTGACGGTCAGTCTGTCAAAAATCTTCCGCCGGAAAAAAGGCCAACAGCCATGGTATTTCAAAGTTATAATTTATGGCCCCATATGACGGTATATGAAAATCTGGCTTTTGGACTGGAAATAAAAAAAGTTCCTAAAAATAAAATCAGGAGTGAGATTGAACGGGGACTTAAGCTGGTAAATATGTCTGGTTATGAAAAAAAATATCCAGGTCAGCTTTCTGGCGGGCAGCAACAGCGGATTGCCATTGCCAGAGCGTTACTTTTAAAGCCATCCGTTCTTCTGCTGGATGAGCCCTTTTCCGCTTTGGACGCCAAGATCAGAGCACAGATGAGGGAAGAATTGAAAAAAATCCAGGAAGAATTAAACATCACAGTGGTATTTGTAACGCACGATCAGGAAGAGGCAATGGCGCTGTCCCATCGGATCGTAGTTATGAATAAGGGATTTATAGAGCAGATCGGAACTCCTACAGAAATCTATGATCATCCGGCAACCCGGTTTGTAGCTTCTTTTATCGGAGAAATGAACTTCCTGACCAGACAGGATGGAAGCTCGGTAGCTGTACGACCGGAGGATGTGACAATTACCAGAGGCGAGGTTCAGGGACAAATTTCCGGAGATGTGAGAACGATTATGGTATTGGGACATTTTGTAGAGGTTAATATAGAGGTAGAAAACAGACAGGTGATTAAGACCTATGTTGCCAGAAATGTAGCCGACCAGCTGCATATGAAAGACAGGGTTTCCCTGTCGTTTGCAAAAACTTACCAGTACTGTGCCTGAAGAAGGGGCATGCGAAGATTTATTATAGAAATAATGACAGTATAAGAAGAATATTTAAAGGAGAAAAGGAAGATGAGAAAGAAAAAGGTAAGCTGTGGAAAGAAAACTGCTGTGATGGCATTGGCTGTGTTTCTTGGAACAATGCTGATGACGGGATGTTCTTCCAGTGTATCCGGAAAACCGGTATCTGGCGAAAAACCGGTAGTGACGGTATGGGCTGGAGGATCTGATAATGTAAGAGTTCAGTTTGAAAAGCAAATCCAGCAGTTTAATGCTTCCCAGGATCAGTATACAGCAGAACTTCAGTTTATTACATCGGGAACTGGTGCCCAGGGACTGTTTGAACGTGTAGTTGCTGCTAAAAAAGCCGGTCAGACCAATACAGACTATGATGTGATTGAACTGGGTGGTGATGAAGTGACGAAATATGTAGATGAAGGCGGAGAGGATTTCTTTATTCCATTGGATAAGAGCAAGATTCCAAATATAGAGTCTCTTCAGGTTGAATCAACATTCCGAAACGACCTGGTAATGCCATACAGAGGAACGACGGTAGTTCTGGCCTATAATTCCGAAACTGTAGAAAATCCGCCTAAGACGGCAGAGGAACTTTACCAGTGGATCAAGGATCATCCGGGACGTTTTGCTTATAACACCCCATCATCCGGAGGTGCCGGTGGATCTTTGGTAACTACCAGTATCTACAATTTCCTGGATGAGTCTGCTCTTACATCATCCGATCCGGCTAATAAAGAAAAATGGAACAAGGGATTTGAGCTTTTGAAGGAACTTCATCCGTATATGTATAAATCTTCAGGTAAAGTGGTATATCCAAATAAAAATCAGGGCACGCTGGATCTATTAGCCAATAAAGAGGTGGATATGATACCAGCTTGGGCAGATATGGCGATCACACAGATGAAACAGGGAACTCTTCCAGAGTCTATTAAGATTACTCAAATCGAACCCTCTTTTACCGGAAGCCCGGTAGTTCTGGGAATTCCTTCTATTGGATCTGACCAGGACGGAGCATATGCATTCCTGAACTACATGCTGACTCCAGAAGCCCAGAATATTGCCCTGGATTCTATGGCAGCAATCCCGGTAATTGACTTTAGCCTTTTGGATCCAGAATTGACAAAAAGTATCGAGGAACTGAAAATTGAGAAATTCCGTATCGGAAGCCTGGGAAATTTGGGAACTGAGCTTTACGAAGAATGGGATAAGCAGATAGGAACCCTTGAGTAATGGTAAGGAGAGAGGGTATATGAAAGAAAAAATGCTGGGAAAACTGTTTCCCTATATTCTGATTTTCCCGTCCCTGATTATTTTGATGGGAGTTGTATTCTATCCCATCGCAGCCAGCCTCCTCCGCAGCTTTCAGCTGGAGGAAGGCGGCTGGGGACTGGACAACTACGTATATTTTTTTACAGACAAAATCCAGAGAAATAATATTATTTATACACTTCAGGTAGTGATTATAACCGTGGTTCTGGCTATTGGGATTTCGTATTTTCTGGCTATTTATTTAAGATTTTCCAATACCTGGGTCAGCCGGATGATTGGACGGCTGTATTTGCTTCCCAGGTTTATCCCGGGTCTTGTGGCAGTTAATGGAATGATCACGGTAATACGTGATTCAGGTCTGATTAACCGAATCTCCCGACTGTTGGGAATGAATCTTCAATTGGGGCTTATGTATAATGGAAAAGGAATCGTTCTGATGAATCTTTGGTTTAACATTCCTTTTGCCACTATGCTGATGGCAGCAGCCCTGTCTAAAATTCCGAATTCTACTATCGAAGCGGCAAGAGATGCAGGGGCGGATCGGTTTCGGATTTTAAAGCAGATGATTTTGCCGCTGACCTATCGGGATATCTTTGTAGCAGCAACGTTTGTGTTTATGAGTAATATCAGTTCGTTTACAACACCATATCTGATGGATGGGAATAATCCGCAAATGATGGGGATTTCTTTATATACGCAGTTTAATAATGGTCATTATGAAAAAGCAGCAGCTCTTTCGGTTATCATGTTTCTGTTTTCTGTGTTGTCGGCCATTGTTTATGTATATACTAATATGAAAGAAAATGAATGGGAGAAAGGAAATGGCTGAGCTTTACAATAGAAACTCTCCTTGTCCGATTGCTCATAGGGGATGTATGGAAGCCGGTCCGGAAAATTCCCATACAGCTTTTGAGGCTGCTGTGACCCTGGGAGCCGGAGGGGTGGAAATAGATGTCCGTAAAACCAGGGATGGAAAACTGGTGGTGTTTCACGATGCAGACGTCAGGCGTCTTACAATGGGATGGCAGGGGCCGTACTGTAACAGTAAGATAAAAGATATGACCTGGGAACATATTAGTCAGATACGGCTTCCTTTTGGAGGCCATCTGTTAAAACGGTTTCCAGATGAAGGATATGCAGATGAAAAACAGTATTATTATCCCTGGGCAGCAGCCTCGGAACAGGATGTGCTTTACCAGATGGGACGGCTGGAAAGCCGGTCAAAAAGTGAAGAACAGCTCACTTTGGCGATATACCGATGTTATAAAGAAGAGTATGAGAAGTTGTGTCTGGAAGATGGGAGACTGGAACAGATTCTTAGTCTTCAGGAATTCTTTAAGTGGCTCCAAACACAGCCAGATGGATTTTTTGCCGAGGTAGAATTGAAAGAGAGAGGAATTGCCGGAGCAGTAATACAAATGGCAGAAAAATACCATGTAGAAGAACGGTGCATTATATTTTCCGGAATAGAAGATGTAATCTGGGAAATCCAGGACTGGTGCAAGAATCATGGGAAACCAGACAGGCTCCGGCTGGGGGCCAATATCCGTTATCTCAGGGAAGAGCAGAAAGAGATGCTGGAGAGAGGGGATTTTTATGAGGTAGGATTAAATGCAGGGGCATTTGAAAGCAGTGATGTCGAGTATCTACATCAGAGAGGAATTCGGGTTTTTTCTAATCTGGGGGATACTCCGGTCTGGTGGGAAACATTAGAGTGTCTGGGGGTAGATGGTTTTAAGACGAACTGCCTTGGAGCGTACAGAAAGTGGAGGCAGAAATGGGAGCAGCGGTAGAAAAGAGAGAAAGATTGGGAATAGAAACCATGACAGTCCAGGTACCCTGGAAAGCGATTCTATGGTTTTCTATTCCTCTTTTTATAGGCAGTCTGTTCCAACAGATCTACAGTATGGCAGATGCTGTGATCGTAGGACGGTTAGTAGGAGTAAAGGAACTTGCAGGAGTGGGAGCAACGGGAGCCATGAGCTTTTTGGTTCTTGGGTTTGCTACGGGCATCACCAGCGGGTTTTCTGTGGTGATTGCACAGAGAGCTGGGGCAGAGGACAGAGAGCAGATTCGAATTTCAGTGGCGGCCTGCTGCTGGCTGTGTATAGCAGTGACTGTAGTGATGACGATTTTAAGTGTGGCAGGGGCAGATTTCCTTCTTCGGATCATGAATACTCCAGATGATATTTTCCGGTATGCATCAGGATATATCAGGATTATATTTGGAGGACTGGGGGCTTCCATCTATTATAATATGATTGCAGGTATTTTGAGGGCTGTAGGAGACAGCCGTACTCCATTATATTTCCTGATATTTTCTTCAGTGTTTAATGTGGTTCTGGATATTGCAGCGGTTCTGGTGTTTCATGGCGGTGTAGAAGGAGCATCATTTGCTACAGTCATTTCCCAGTTGATTTCTGCGTTCCTCTGTCATTGGTATGCAGGTAGGAAATACCCGGGTATATGGCCAGAAAAAAGGCACTGGTCTGCAAGTTTATCCCAGGGATGGAGGCACTTAAGGATTGGTCTTCCCATGGCTTTGCAGTTTTCCGTAACAGCAGTTGGGATCATGATTCTCCAGGCATATTTAAATGGCTTTGGTTCAGTGGTAATTGCAGGCTATACAGCTGCCGGAAAGGTAGAAAACCTGGTGACCCAACCTTTTACAACTCTGGCAGCTGCCATGGAAGTGTATTGTGGACAGAATTATGGAGCCGGCAGGCCGGACAGAATTCGTAAAGGTATTTCCTCCAGTTTAAAAATGGGAGGAGTGGCAGCTGCCGGAATGCTGGTTTTGAATGTAGTGTTTGGCCGTCAGATGATCCAGATATTTTTGGAATCCTACGATTCGGCAATTGTAGAATATGGATATATTTATCTGGTGATTATTGGAGCATTTTCTATGGTACTATGTATGCTCCAGATTGTCCGCAGCTCGCTTCAGGGGATGGGAGAAGCCCTGGTGCCCATGGCGGGGGGAGTCATAGAGCTGGCTGCCCGATGGGCTGGCTGCATATGTTTATTGCCGTTTGGCTATGCAGGAATCTGTTTTTCCACTCCTCTGGCCTGGGTTCTGGCACTGACGCTTCTTCTTGTATACTATAAAAAATTAGGGAGGGAAACTAAATGTTAGACAAACGATTGGTTTTTAAAGAAATATGGAGACAGGAAGGAAGAACTGGGTATCCGCTTCCTATTCGCAGAAAATATGAAAGGCATAAAAAACAGTTTAATGAAGGGCTTTGTGTTCTGGAGCAATATCTGAAAGTAGATCCTGGATGGTGTCGGTAAACTTTCCGGTACGGAGCAGAGTAAGCCACTGACCATGTATGGAATTATCTGTGGGATTTCACCCAATTTCAAGTTGAATCCCCATCCAACCTGGGTTATAATAAAAAGCAGCTGTTCCAAACAGTATCAAATTTTACGGAAACCGACCCCAGGAGGAAGAGAAGTATGACAAAAAAGCGTTCATTAGACACTATCTGTATTCAGGGTGGCTGGGAGCCGAAAAACGGCGAACCAAGACAGCTGCCTATTTACCAGAGCACGACCTTTAAGTACACCTCAAGCGAGCAGATGGGACGTCTGTTTGATCTGGAAGAAGACGGATATTTCTATACAAGACTGGCAAACCCCACCAATGACGCGGTCGCAGCCAAGATCTGCGAGCTGGAGGGCGGTGTGGGTGCCATGCTTACTTCCTCAGGCCAGGCGGCTAATTTTTATGCGGTGATGAATCTGTGTCAGGCAGGAGACCATGTGGTAAGCTCTGCGGCTATTTACGGCGGCACAACGAACCTCTTTACTGTTACAATCCCTAAAATGGGAGTGGAATGTACCCTGGTAAGCCCGGATGCCACTGAAGAGGAGCTGGCAGCAGCGTTCCGCCCCAATACAAAGGCATTATTTGCAGAGACCATTGCCAACCCTGCATTAACGGTTCTGGATATTGAAAAATTTGCAAAAGCAGCCCATGACCATGGTGTTCCCCTGATCGTGGACAATACATTTGCAACTCCTATCAACTGTCGTCCCTTTGAGTGGGGAGCAGATATTGTAACCCACAGTACCACCAAGTACATGGACGGCCACGCCATGACCATAGGCGGCTGTATCGTAGACAGCGGCAATTTTGACTGGGAGGCTCACCACGATAAGTTTAAGTGCCTGACAGAGCCGGATGAGTCCTATCACGGTGTAATCTATACGCAGAAATTCGGGAAAATGGCCTATATTACAAAGGCTACTGCACAGCTGATGCGTGACCTTGGATCGATCCAGTCTCCCCAGCATGCCTTTCTGATCAACGTAGGCCTTGAGACCCTTCATCTGAGAATGCCCCGGCACTGTGAAAATGCATATAAGGTAGCTTCCTATCTGAAATCCAGAGAGGATGTGGCCTGGGTAAATTATCCCGGACTGGAAGGCGACAAATATTATGAGCTTGCAAAGAAATATATGCCGGATGGTACCTGCGGCGTTATTTCCTTTGGCTTAAAATCCGGCAGAGAGGGAGCAGCCAGATTTATGGATCGGTTAAAGCTCTGCTCCATTGAAACCCATGTGGCTGATTCCCGCACAGCCGTTCTTCATCCTGCAAGCCATACGCATAGACAGCTGACCAATGAGCAGCTTGTAGAGGCAGGCGTTGATCCGTCCATGATCCGCTTCAGCGTCGGTATTGAGGACGCAGAGGATATCATAGAAGATATTCGTCAGGCATTAGAGGAATAAGACGTTATTCTTGTGAAAATATAACGATAAATCGCAAAAATTTTTAGGTTGTTTTTGTGAAAAATACACAAAAATAAAGAAAATATTTGAGAAAAATGCAGATGGACTAAATTTTTTTAAGGGTATATAATATAGATAATTCAATAAAGTAAATTGTCTGATATGTATATCCTGGGGATTGGCCCAGAGTCTCTACCAACTACCTTAAGAGTTGACTACATACATTTATGTAGTCAGCTCTTTTTTTGTACCTGTTTATAAGCTGGGCGTTGTTGGATTTTAACAGTTATTTTTACCTGAAAAATTCATGCTTGCGGCATTGGTATAAAAAGAGAGCTGTCCGTTTATCCGAGGATGAAAGAATCGGAACGATCGTTCGGGATGCAGACACAGACAGTAAAGTAAGGAGGAAATACAATGAAAGTTGTTGGCCAGGAAATCACACGCGTGGACGCTTTCGGTAAAGTGACCGGTGAAGCCAAGTATACCGCAGATTTGGAACCCAGAGATATCCTTCATGGAAAAGTCGTCCATTCCACCATTGCAAATGGCCTTGTAAAGAGCTTTGATCTGGACGAGGCGTTAAAGGTGCCGGGAGTGGTAAAGATCGTCACCTGTTTTGATGTTCCGGATATCCAGTTTCCCACCGCAGGTCATCCCTGGAGCGTGGAGTTAAAGCATCAGGATATCTGTGACAGAAAGCTTTTAAATCAGAGAGTCCGCCTTTATGGGGATGATATTGCGGCAGTTGTGGCTGAAAATGAAGTGGCTGCGGCTCAGGCGGCTCGTCTGATCAAGGTTGAGTACGAGGAGTACGAACCCATTGTTACCGTAGAAGCGGCATTAAAGCCGGAGGCAACACCTCTTCATCCCGATCTCAGAAAGGACAACGTAGTCGTTCATTCCCATATGACCATGGGATCTTCTGATTTTACTTTTGAAGAGGGAAGAAAGAAAGCCATTGAAGAGTACGGAGAGGAAAATCTGGTGGAGATTGATGAAACATATGATACTCCAAGGATTTCCCACTGCCATATTGAGCTTCCCGTTTCCTGGTCCTATGTGGATACAAACGGAAAAGTGACCATTGTTTCTTCCACGCAGCTTCCCCATATTGTACGCCGTGTAACGGCTCAGGCATTGGGAATCCCAGTTGGTAAGGTTCGCGTGATTAAGCCCTATATCGGAGGCGGTTTTGGAAACAAGCAGGATGTACTTTATGAGCCGTTAAATGCCTTCCTTTCCATGAGTGTAGGCGGAAGAGCCGTCCGGATGGAGATCAGCCGCGAGGAAACCATTTCTGGAACCCGTACCCGCCATGCGATCAAGGGCGTGTGCAAGGGTATTGTTACAAAGGACGGAACCGTACTTGCAAGACGGCTGGAGGCCTTTGCCAATAACGGCGGCTATGCCTCCCATGGTCACGCTATCTGTGCCAACTGCGGAAATGTATTTAAGGATCTGTATAAAGACCGGCTGGGTACAGAGGTAGACTGCAGGACCGTTTATACCTCTTCCCCTACGGCAGGAGCCATGAGAGCATACGGCATCCCCCAGGCAGATTGGTTTGCAGAGTGTCTGACAGATGATATGGCAGATGCAGTCGGTATGGATCCCTGTGAATTCCGCTTAAAGAACTGTCTGGATGCAGGCTTTGTGGATCCGGCCAACGGTATTACATTCCATACATATGGCCTGACCGAGTGCATTAAAAAAGGCCGGGAGTACATTCACTGGGACGAAAAGAGAGAGGCCTATAAGAATCAGACCGGACCGGTGAGAAGAGGTGTGGGAATGGCGATGTTTATTTACAAAACAGGCGTTTATCCCATTTCTCTGGAAACTGCTTCTGCCCGCATCACTTTAAATCAGGACGGTTCCATCCAGCTTTCCATGGGCGCTACGGAAATCGGACAGGGAGCAGATACCGTATTCACCCAGATGGCGGCAGAGACTACTGGAATCAGCGTAGACAGGGTATATATCAATTCCACACAGGATACGGATGTAACTCCCTTTGATACAGGTGCTTATGCGTCCCGTCAGACCTATGTATCCGGCATGGCCTGCAAAAAGTGTGCCTTAGAGTTCCGTCAGAAGGTCTTAGAGTATGCTGCCTATATGCTGAACCATGATGTGACAGATCTTTCAAAGACGGTCTATGCAGATCTTGTAAAGGAGGCTGCCGGTAAGGTACGTCAGGTTCTGGGGCTTCATGCAGAGGAGAAAATTACCTGGGAGATGTTAGACATTGCGGACAGCCAGGTGGTTGTAAACGGCGGCGATCCGGTACTCTTTGATGTGGCGGTAGTAGCTGATACAGCGTTCTATTCCTTAGACCGCTCCATCCATATCACAGCAGAGGTTACAAACCAGTGCAAGGACAATACCTTTGCTTCCGGCTGCTGCTTTGTGGATCTGGAAATCGATATGCCTCTGGGTCTTGTGACTGTAAAGGATGTGATCAATGTCCATGACTCCGGTATCCTGATCAATCCGAAGACAGCTGCCGGACAGGTACACGGCGGTATGAGCATGAGCCTTGGTTTTGGACTTTCTGAGGAGCTTTTAGTAGATGAAAAGACCGGAAAACCGTTAAATAATAACCTTCTGGATTACAAGATCCCTACCGCTATGGATGCTCCGGAGCTTCATGTGGAATTTATCCAGTTAGACGATCCTACAGGCCCTTATGGAAACAAATCTCTGGGCGAGCCGCCGGCAATTCCGGTTGCTCCGGCGATCCGGAACGCCATCCTTCATGCAACCGGCGTACATATGAATACAGCGCCTATGACAGCCCAGCGTCTGATCGCAGCGTTTAAAGAAAAGGGACTTATTTAAGAAGGAAGGAGAAATAAGGCATGTTTGATATAAAATCATTTTACGAGGCAAAGGATGTACAGGATGCTGTGCAGGCTCTGGTAAATGAGCCGGATGCAGAGGTGATCAGCGGTGGTACCGACGTACTGATCCGTGTAAGAGAGGGAAAGGATGCAGGAAAAGCCCTTGTATCTATCCACAATATTCCGGAGCTTAAGGGAGTAAATGTTCTGGAAAACGGAGATCTCTGGATCGGAGCAGCTACTGCATTTTCCCATATTACAAATGATCCCCTGATCCAGAAGCTGATCCCCATGCTGGGTGAGGCAGTGGATATGGTGGGTGGACCTCAGATCCGCAACACAGGAACCATCGGCGGAAATATCTGCAATGGAGCTACTTCTGCAGATTCAGCTTCTACCATGTGGACCTTAAATGCCAAAGTGATCCTAGTGGGACCGGAAGGGGAGAGAATCGTTCCCATCTGCGAGTTTTATACAGGTCCCGGACGGACCGTAAGAGCCAGAGAAGAGGTATGTACGGGCTTTCTCATTGCAAAAGAGGATTATGAGGGCTGGTACGGCCAGTATGTAAAGTACGGAAAGAGAAAGGCCATGGAGATTGCCACTTTAGGCTGTGCAGTCCGGGTAAAGCTTTCAGAAGACAAGACGGTCATTGAGGATGTGCGTCTGGGCTACGGAGTGGCAGGACCTACGCCCCTTCGCTGCCGGAACGCAGAGGAAGGCTTAAAAGGAGCAAGAGTGGATGACAAAGAGGCGGCAGAGCAGTTTGCAAAAACAGCGCTCACAGAAGTAAATCCCCGTTCTTCCTGGAGAGCATCCAAGGAATTCCGCTTACAGCTCATTGAGGAGTTAGCAAAGCGTGCACTGGCAGAATCTATCACAAGAGCAGGAGGTAATTGCAATGCTTAAGATCATACATATGAAAGTAAACGGAAAAGAGCATGAACTGGCAGTGGACGAGAGAGAGTCCCTTTTAGATACTCTGCGTCTGCGCCTGGGGCTGACTTCGGTGAAAAAGGGCTGTGAGGTAGGAGAGTGCGGAGCCTGTACGGTACTGGTAAACGGAGAGGCCATTGACAGCTGTATTTATCTGACCATGTGGGCAGATGGAAAGAGCGTAATGACCGTAGAAGGCTTAAAGGGGCCAAACGGCGAGCTTTCTCCGATCCAGAAGGCATTCATTGAGGAGGCGGCCGTCCAGTGCGGCTTCTGTACGCCGGGTCTGATCATGAGTGCGGTTGAGATCGTGGGAACGGGAAAGAAGTATAACCGCGAAGAGCTTAAAAAGCTCATTTCCGGTCATCTGTGCCGCTGCACGGGCTATGAGAACATTTTAAACGCTATGGAACGGATTGTGGAAGAAGTATATCAGACCACACATAAAGAAGCATAGAATGAGTGTGCCGGCAGATGTCTGGTCTGGGGAGATAAATAAAGACAGCTGCCGGCATGAGAATGGAGGCGGTAAATCGTATGGGGAAAACAGCAAAAACAGCAGGAAATGCAGCAGACTGCAGTATTAACAACATATACAGACTGGAGGGAAGAGTGCCCATCGGAAAGGCTATTCCCTTTGGACTGCAGCATATTTTAGCCATGTTCGTTTCAAACCTGGCGCCGATCACCATTATTGCGGGAGCGTCCAAGACGCCTCTTACACCGGCCCAGCTGGGTATGCTTCTGCAGAACGCCATGTTTGTAGCAGGCATTGCTACCATGATCCAGCTTTATCCCATCTGGCGGATCGGATCAAAGCTTCCTGTGGTTATGGGTGTAAGTTTTACCTTCGTAACGGTGCTCAGTACCATTTCAGCCAATTACGGCTATCCGGCTGTAGTAGGAGCGGTTCTGGCGGGAGGTCTCTTTGAAGGAACCTTAGGACTGATGGCAAAATACTGGAGAAAGATCATTACTCCGATCGTAGCGGCCTCTGTAGTAACAGCCATCGGTTTTTCACTCTTTACCGTAGGAGCCAGATCTTTTGGCGGCGGCTATAATGATGATTTCGGTTCTGCCCAGAACCTGATCCTTGGAACCGTAACACTGGCTACCTGTCTTTTGTGGAATATTTTTGCAAAGGGATATCTAAAGCAGCTTTCCGTTTTAGCCGGCCTGGTAGTAGGATATATTCTGGCGATCACCATGGGAAAGGTAGATCTGTCTATGATCATGTCCGGCGGAATCATTTCCCTGCCCCATCTGATGCCCTTTAAGCCGGAATTTTATCCGGGAGCGATTATCTCCGCATGTATCATTTTCCTGGTGTCTGCGGCTGAGACCATCGGCGATACCTCTGCTCTGGTAGCAGGCGGATTAAACCGGAAGATCACAGGAGAGGAAATCTCAGGTTCTCTGGGTTGCGACGGCTATGGTTCCGTTATTTCCGGTCTCTTTGGATGTCCTCCTGTAACTTCTTTTTCACAGAACGTAGGCCTTGTCAATATGACAAAGGTAGTGAACCGTTTTACGATCATGACGGGCGCTGCCTGCATGATTTTAGCAGGACTTCTTCCGCCGGTGGGAAATTTCTTTGCTTCCCTTCCGGACGCAGTATTAGGAGGATGTACGATCATGATGTTTGGAACTATCTTAACCTCTGGTATTCAGATGGTGGCTGACTGCGGTTTCTCTCAGAGAAATATTACCATTGCAGCGTTGTCCTTATCCATCGGCATCGGTTTTACCACAGCCAGCGAGGTCGGGATCTGGGATATCTTCCCGCCGATGATCCAGTCCGTATTTTCTGCCAATGTGGTAGCGGTAGTGTTTGTAGTATCTATTATTTTAAGCCTGATCCTTCCAAAAGATATGGACGTGAAAAAGATCGATCAGCAGTAGCGGCCAGAATGGAGGCAGCTTCGTATACTTGCCAGAAAAGAAAATATATGAGATAATAATACGCGGTTTAGCTTCTTTGGGGCTGGCCGCGTATTTTCTCTCGGGAAAGAATATGGGGCCATTGTTTTAGAAGAAAGGGACATACATATGAAGAAAAAACTGAGAGGTCTTTTTAGGATCATCTTTGGCAGGACTGCTTTTGTAATGGCAGGGCTGGGGCTGCAGCTTTGGGTATTTATAGCGGCGTTTAAGTTTTTGAATGGGTATCTTCATTATTTTTATATTCTCTGTGTGCTTTTAAGTGCTCTTGCAGTGATCGCCATTTTAAATGAACCTATTGATTCCAGCTTTAAGATGGCCTGGATCATACCGGTACTCGTGATACCGGTGTTCGGCGTACTTTTATACATTTTCGTACAGATGCAGTTTCAGACCAAAGCTCTGGCCAGACGTCTGGCAGCATCCACTGCCAAAACAAGACCCTATCTGAACCAGAATGAGGATGTGAGGAAGGAACTTGAGGCTCTGGACGGCCGTACGGCCGGACTGGCGGATTACCTGGAACGTATGGCTGGAGCGCCGGTATATAAAAATACGGACATCGAGTATTTTCCCCTGGGAGAGGATATGTTCGTACGGTTGATGAAAGAGCTGAAGGCGGCAAAGCATTTCATTTTTATGGAGTTTTTTATCATTGATAGGGGATATATGTGGGATGAGATCTTAAAGGTTCTGGAGGAAAAGGTAAAGGAAGGAGTAGAAGTCCGGGTGATGTATGACGGAATGTGCTGTCTGATGCTTCTTCCGTTTCACTATCCCAGGCAGCTGGAACGGAAAGGGATCCGCTGTAAAATGTTTTCTCCCATTATCCCGGTGCTTTCGACCCATCAGAATTACAGGGATCATCGAAAGATTGCAGTCATTGATGGCCGCTGTGCCTTTACCGGAGGAGTAAATCTGGCAGATGAATATATTAACCGCAAAGTGCGCTTTGGCCACTGGAAGGATACGGCTCTGATGGTAAGGGGAGATGCGGTAAAGAGCTTTACCATGATGTTTCTTCAGATGTGGGATGTGACAGAGAAAAAGGAAGAGGATTACAGGAGATATCTTTCTGCTCCGGCAGGAGAAGCCGCAGCCGGACGGATGGAGAAAGGCTATGTGATCCCCTATGGGGACAGCCCCTTTGACAAGGAACAGATCGGCGAGCAGGTCTATCTGGACATACTCAGCCAGGCAAAGGAATATGTCCACATTATGACGCCGTATCTGATCCTGGATGACGGCATGAAGGACGCCCTGTGCTATGCGGCAAAACGGGGAGTGGAGGTTATTATCATTATGCCTCATATTCCGGATAAGAAATATGCCTATCTGCTGGCCAGAACCTATTATCCGGAGCTTTTAAAGGCAGGAGTCCGGATTTTTGAATATGAACCGGGCTTTGTCCACGCGAAGGTTTTTGCCAGTGATGATGAGAAAGCCACGGTGGGAACCATCAACCTGGATTTTCGCAGTCTGTACCTGCATTTTGAGTGCGGCACTTTTTTATACCGCAATCCGGTTATTGAAAAAATCGAAGCGGATTATCAGGAAACACTAAAAAAATGTATTCCGGTCACCCTTGAAACCTGTTATAGCTACAGCTGGCTGGGCCGCAAGGCAGGAAGGCTGCTGCGTCTGATCGCGCCTCTTATGTAGGCGCTTTTTGTTTATCAAAAAATACACAGCCAGAACACAAAATCGTCACAAACGGATGGTACATTAGTGACAGTTAATCATTGATATGTATAATTACTTAGAGGAGTTTATGTATGAAAGGTTCCCAATCCTATGGCCGCTTTATCTGTGGTTCTCTGGCTGCTTCGTTTGCCGTTTCGCCCTTTTTGTCTCTTACAGTGCTTGCAGACAATATTTCCAGCGCCAATTTTGACCTGCGCCGTCAGGTAGTAAAGCTTACGGGAATCATGGAGATTTCCAGCTTCCGGGGGCAGATCACAAGAGGAGATTTTGCGAAGATGCTGGTAAAGGCGTCCAGCTACCGGGAAAATCTTCCTTCTTCCAGCGTGTCGGTATATGCGGATGTGCCGGCAGACCATCCAAACGCGGTCTATATCCGTGTGGCAGCTTCTCAGGGCTGGATGAGCGGATATCTGGGCGGCAATTTCAAACCGGAGGAGCCTGTTTTATATAAGGACGCAGTGAAGGCCGTTTTAACGCTGTTAGGCTATACAGATGAGGATTTTACAGGAGAGATGGCCAGCTCCAGGATTTCGAAATTTAATCATCTGGAACTGAATGAAGATGTGAGCTGTCAGGCGGATGAAGCGATTACGGAAACGGACTGCATGAATATTTTTTATAATCTGCTGAAAACAAAAAAGAAGGACAGCAACGAGATATACGGAACCGTGCTGGACTGCGAGCTGAATTCAGATGGGGAGATCAATCCCATTTCCATACTGGAGGATGAGCGCAAAGGCCCCATCCTGGTCCATAAGAATTTCAGCGTGGCCCAGTCTGTACCCTTTGATACGGAGGATGCCAATGTGTTTTTAAACGGCGTGGAAAGCACCCTGGCGGCGGTAAAGGCTTCCCAGCAGCAGTCTGGTTTTGCAGTACTGTATTACAATGTGAAGTCAAAAACCATCTGGGCGTATACGACCACCGGCTGGGATACAAAGGACGATTCGGGCAACAACACCTATGTGCTCATCAAGGGAGAGATCAAAAATATCTACTATCAGTCCACAGATGTGATGACGCCGACCTCGGTGCGCATCGAGGTGGATGAGGCAAATTCAGACGATGATTTTGATACCAGCGAGGATGTGGATTCCGACGGCTATCTGAATATCAGTCTGGACTCTTCGGAACTTCAGTATCTGTTTTCCATCTATGGAAATCTGGAAGTGGGGGACGATGTGGTGCTGGTGTGCAGCAGAAGCGGAAGCAGCTATACGGCAGTGGATGCGATTGAATATTAAGGGAGAAACGAGATGAAAAAGAAAAAATTATGGGTTCGTCTGCTGGCGGCTCTTCTGGCAGCGGCAGTACTTCTTACCGGCCTTATGATTTGGAAAAATAAAAAAACAAAGGCTGCGGCTGCAGCCCGGGCCCAAAGCCTTAATACGGCAGCCGTGGAAAAGAGAACTATTACCTCTGAACTATCCTCCTCAGGTACTCTGGCGGCAAAGGATACATACAGCATCACGTCCATGGTTGAGGGCGAGGTGGTTGCCGCCGCTTTTGAAGAGGGAGATCAGGTGCAAAAGGATCAGGTGCTTTATGAGATCGACAGTTCCAGCATGACAACGGAGCTTACCAGCGCTGAAAATACCCTGACCCGGTCCCGGAATTCCTATGAGGATGCGCTGGAGGATTATAATCAGGCCTTAAGCGATTACAGCGGAAATACATATAAGGCCACAGAATCGGGATATATCAAGGAACTTTATATCAGTGCAGGCGATAAGGTAAGCGGAAATACAAAGCTGGCGGATCTGTACAGTGATGATGTGATGGAGATACGGATCCCCTTCCTTTCCGGCGAAGCAGCCCAGATTACCCCGGGAAGTTCCGCTGTCCTTACGCTGACTGATTCAGGAGAACAGGTGGAAGCGTTGGTTAAGGCAGTTGCCAACCGAGAGGAAGCCCTTTCCGGAGGGCGTCTGGTACAGTATGTGACCTTTACAGTGGCAAATCCTGGTGGGTTGACTGTTTCTACCAGAGCGTCTGCCCGGGTAGGCGAGTGGATCGGAAGTGAGGAAGGGCTTTTTGAGGCTTCCATTGATACCTCTATGGAGGCAGACCTTTCATCCAGCGTAGAAATAGAGGCGATGCTGGTAAATGAAGGCGATTACGTTACAAAGGGAACACCTGTTTTCCGCATGACGGCAAAAACGGCGGATAAGCTGATCCAGAGCTACAAGGACAGTCTGGATAAGGCCCAGGAGAGCGTGGAGTCGGCCCAGAGCCATTTGGAGAGCACTCAGGACAGCTATGACAATTATACGATCACAGCTCCCATTTCCGGCCAGGTCATCACAAAGAATTATAAGGTGGGGGATAATATTACAAAGAACACCAGTAATACCACCGTTCTTGCAGTGATCTATGACCTGTCCAGTCTTACCTTTGAAATGTCCATTGATGAACTGGATATCAAAGAAGTAGAAGTGGGCCAGAAAGTGGCTGTGACGGCCGATGCCTATGAGGGGCAGACCTTTTCAGGTACGGTTACAAACGTAAGCCTGGAGAGTACCTATTCAAACGGAGTCAGCACCTATCCGGTAACGGTAACCATGGATGAAGCAGGAGATCTTCTTCCGGGTATGAATGTGGACGGTATTATTACCCTGGATCAGGCAGAGGATGTGCTTTCAATTCCCGTAGATGCGCTTATGAGGGGAAATCAGGTCTACATAAAGGACGATACAGTTACTGAGCAGCAGGGATCGATCCCCGCAGGCTTTAAAGCCGTGGAGGTAGAAACAGGCCTTATAAGCGACAGCTATGTGGAAATCAAAAGCGGGCTTTCTGAAGGAGATACGGTTTATGTGGCGGAATCCAGCCAGAGCAGCGATGCTGTGATGATGATGCCCGGAGGCGGAATGGGAGGCGGCCCAGGAGGTGGAATGGGAGGCGGTCCCGGCGGCCGCTGACAGAAAGGGTGAAAAAGCTTATGAACGTAAATGAACGGCTGTCAGAGGAAACACATCCACTGATCGAGTTGAAGCATATTTCAAAGATTTACAATATGGGAGGAGAAGAAGTCAGAGCGAATGACGATGTAAATATTTCTATCCAAAAGGGTGAATTTGTGGCTATTGTAGGAAAATCAGGAAGCGGAAAATCCACTCTGATGAATATTATCGGCGCTCTGGACGTGCCGACCACAGGAGAGTATTATCTGGGCGGTGAGGATGTAAGTAAAATGGGAGATAAGCAGCTGGCCAGGATCCGCAACCGTATGATCGGTTTTATCTTCCAGCAGTATAATCTCCTTCCCAAACTTAATCTTCTGGAAAACGTAGAGCTTCCTCTTCTTTATGCGGGAACAGGAGCAGAGGAACGAAAAAAACGGGCCATGGCTTCCCTTGAAAAGGTGGGGCTTGCGGAAAAATGGAAAAATATGCCTAATCAGCTTTCAGGAGGCCAGCAGCAGAGGGTATCTATTGCCAGGGCGCTGGCAGGAAATCCATCCCTGATCCTGGCTGATGAACCCACAGGAGCGCTGGACTCCAAAACCAGCCGTGATGTGCTTAATTTTTTAAAGCAGATCAATGAGGAGGGAAATACCATTGTTATGATTACCCATGACAATTCCATTGCTGTGGAGGCAAAGCGGGTGATCCGCATTGCAGACGGGCATAAAATTTTTGACGGAGATGTAAAAGATTATGCTGCAATCCTTTAAACTGGCTCTTAAAAGCATATGGGGCAATAAGATGCGTTCTTTTCTCACCATGCTGGGGATTATTATCGGTGTGGCTGCGGTGATCATTCTCGTAAGCCTGGTAAATGGATACATGGGGACGATCGTAGAAAATTTTGCCAGCATGGGAGTGAACCAGATCAATGTAAACGTAACCAATCTGACATCCCGAACTGTAAGTCCAGATGAAATGTATGGATTTTTTGAAGAGCACACAGACGTATTTGAGGCTTTAAGCCCCAACGTGACCATTTCCACGACGATAAAAAAGGGAAATGATTCCATGACTTCTACCAGTGTGGCAGGACGCAGCGAGCAGTATCTGGAGATTAAGGACTATGAGCTGCAGCAGGGAAGAAATATCACCTATTCGGATATTCTTTCCCGTCAGAAGGTCTGCGTGATCGGAGCGTATGTGGCCCAGGAGCTGTTTGGCAGTGCTGAAAAGGCTCTTGGGGATACGCTGAAGGTAGGGGGCTATGCCTATAAGGTAGTGGGCGTAGCAGAAATTCAGGATGAGGACGATATGAGCGACGGAGGCACGGATGATTTTGTATGGCTTCCATATACGGCTTCCATTAGTCTGGCGAGAAGCGCTAATATTAACAGCTACACCTTTACAGTGGCAGATACGGATGATGCGGATGAGGCAAAGACACTCATTGAGAATTTCCTTTTTGAGATTTTTAAGGATGACGATTACTATAGGGTATCTGCCATGAGTGAAATGCTGGATTCCCTGAACGAACAGATTGCCATGATGAGCGGTATGCTGGGAGGAATCGCCGGGATTTCCCTTCTGGTAGCCGGAGTGGGCGTTATGAACATCATGCTGGTGTCTGTGACTGAGCGGACAAGGGAAATTGGAATCCGAAAATCTCTTGGGGCGGACAAGGGAACCATTATGCAGCAGTTTGTGATCGAAGCGGCAGTTACCAGTTCTCTGGGCGGAGTGATCGGAATTCTCATTGGCTGCGGGGCTACTGCAGTAGTAGGGGCAGCCATTGGCATTTCGGCTACACCTACATTTTCTGCCATTGTAATTTCATTTAGCGTATCCGTGGGGATCGGCCTGCTTTTTGGTTATATGCCAGCCAGCCGTGCGGCTAATTTAAATCCGATTGATGCGCTGCGAAGTGAATAAGGAGTTTACATTCCCCATCTGCCGTATATGGTGCGATGGGGATTTTTCATTGACATCTTTTTTGACGTAGTATAAACTGAATAGGATGATATATGAAAATTTACGCAGATTTTACATTTCATTGGTTCGGATTTTACTTCTGTTTGGTATGCTGTTTACATGAGGCTTTAAAAAGCATAATATGTAAATTTAATAACAGGGAAAGGGCAGGAATCAGCATTTATGGAAAAAATTTACATCATAGAGGATGACGAAAATATCAGAAATCTGTTAAAGATCGCACTGGAGGGGTTTGGCTTTGAAGCAGAGGGGTTTGAAACAGCAGAAGAAGGGCTGGAGCGTATCCGGCAGGAATGCCCGTCCATGGCGATCTTCGACTGGATGCTCCCGGGAATGGACGGGGTGACGGCCATCCGGCAGATCCGTCAGACCGAGGGGATAAGCGGCCTTCCGATCATGCTTTTGACAGCAAAGGAAAAGGAGCTGGATAAAGTAGTGGGGCTGGACTGCGGAGCAGATGATTATATGGTAAAGCCCTTTGGCGTTCTGGAGCTTTCTGCCCGGATCCGCAGTCTCCTGCGCAGGGTAAGGCGGGAAGAAAAAAAGGATATACTGTCCTATCAGGGGATCAGTATCAATAAAAAGACAAGAGAGGCTTCCAGCAGCGGCCGTGTCTGCGAGCTTACTTTAAAGGAGTTTGAGCTTTTATGTTATCTTTTGGAGAATCAGGCCAGAGTAGTAACCAGGGATGAACTTTTAAACCAGATCTGGGGCTATGAGTATGACGGAGAGACAAGGACACTGGATATGCACATCCGTACCCTGCGCCAGAAGCTGGGAGAAGAGGGAGGAAGCTGCATCAAGACCGTCCGTGGCGTTGGCTACCGCCTGGTGCGCTCGGAGACAAAGGAGGAGGATCGATGAGAAGGGCTATTCTGAAAAAATTTATACTGGTACTTCTGGCGGCGCTGTGTATTAACAGCGTCATCTTTTATCTTATCAGCAGTCATATGATCTTAAAGATGGCCAGAGAGGATATGACCTATACTATAGAAATGATTGACCGGCTGCTCGATTATGAGGATGAATCGTATCTGGCTGTCCAGATCGAGCGTATGGAGGAGTTTACAGGCGCGGATGATACGCGGGTTACACTGATCCATTTAGATGGCACGGTTGTATCTGACACAGATACTTCTACGGAAGATCTGGATAATCATTTAAGTCGCAAAGAGGTAAAAGAGGCTCTGCTGAATGGAATGGGATATGCAAAGCGGTATTCTAAAACCATGGGAAAGCATTTTCTTTACGTTGCCTTCCAGTCACACAGATCAGATATGATCCTTCGCATTTCCGTTCCCTACTCAGGATTCAGCGAATATCTGCCCATGCTGCTGCCGGCTGCCCTTGTGAGCTTTCTTGCCGCTTTAGCCTGTGCATTTGTATTTACCAGGCGGTTTGTGGATTCCGTTACAAGACCCTTGCAGGATATTGTTTCGGAGCTTCAGAAGGTGAAGGGAGGAAACGGGGAGCTCCATTTTTCGCCCTGTCCGTATCAGGAGCTGAATGTGATTGCAGAGACGACCATGGAAATGTCAAATAATGTAAAAGATTATTTGAACCGTATAGAGAAAGAAAAGCAGATCCGTCAGGAGTTTTTCAGCAATGCCTCCCATGAGCTTAAAACTCCTATTACCTCGATCCAGGGTTACGCAGAGCTGATGGAGAGCGGGATGATCCAGGATGAAGCCATGAAGCTGGATTTTATCCGGCGGATCAAAAAGGAGGCTTCCAATATGGCAGGGCTGATCGGGGATATTCTGATGATTTCCCGGCTGGAGGCAAAGGATGCCCAGGTGGTGCTTTCCGATGTGCGGATCAGCCCTCTTTTGGAGGAGATCGCAGAAAGCTTAAAGCCCGCAGCCGCCCAGAGCCAGGTCTTTATCCATATAGATTGCCAGCCGCTGTGCATAAAGGCCAATGTGCAGCAGATGAAGGAGCTTCTTACAAATCTGGTCGGAAATGCGGTTAAGTATAATCATCCGGGAGGACAGGTTTGGGTGACGATCAGAGAACAGGACGGACAGATGGTGATCCGTGTCCGGGATAATGGCGTGGGGATACCGGAGGAAAGCCTGGACCGTATTTTTGAACGTTTTTACCGGGTGGATAAGGGACGCAGCCGGAAACAGGGAGGTACGGGACTGGGACTTTCAATCGTAAAGCATATCGTAAATTTTTATCACGGTTCTATCCATGTGGCTTCTCAGCTGGAAAAGGGAACGGAATTTACGGTTACAATTCCATTGAAATGGGAATAATTGGGCTATACTTTGATACATAAAAGCGCCAATGCGTTAAAAACACAAAAATTTAAAGCAATAAAATTGACGCGCCCTTTTTTTTGTAGTATGATAAAAAAAGTTCGAAAGAAACGGACGAAATTTTGGATAAAAACGAGGAGCGATGTTATGAAAAAGACGGCAAAAATTTTTTCCTTCGTACTGGCCGGAGCGATGGCTGCGGCTGTAACAGGATGTGGATCAGGCACAAATGAAACAACGGCAGCTGCTGCGGACACTTCAAAGGAAGCAGAGGGGAGTAAGGAGGTATACCAGGTAGGTATCTGCCAGCTGGTACAGCACGTTGCCCTGGATGCGGCGACTCAGGGCTTTAAGGATGCTCTGGTGGAGACCTTTGGAGAAGACGGTGTGGAGTTTGATGAGCAGAATGCGCAGGGTGATTCCAACACCTGTTCCACGATCATCAACAGCTTTGTATCAGAGGGTGTGGATCTGATCCTGGCAAATGCAACCGCATCTCTTCAGGCCGCTCAGGCAGGCACCAACGAGATTCCTGTGCTGGGAACTTCTGTAACAGAATACGGTGTGGCCCTGGGAATTTCCGATTTTAACGGAACCGTAGGAGGAAATATTTCCGGAACATCGGATCTGGCTCCTCTGGACGAGCAGGCGGCCATGATCAAAGAGCTGTTCCCGGATAAGAAAAATGTAGGTCTGCTCTACTGCTCTGCAGAGCCTAACTCTCAGTACCAGGTAGATACGGTAAAGCTGGCTCTGGAAGAGCTGGGTTATACATGTGAGTATTATGCATTTTCCGATTCCAATGATTTATCCACCATTGCTACTAATGCAGCTTCTGCAAGCGATGTGATCTATGTTCCTACGGATAATACCGTTGCTTCCAACACAGAGATCATCAATAATATCTGCCAGCCGGCAGGCGTTCCCGTGGTAGCTGGCGAGGAGGGCATCTGCGCGGGCTGCGGCGTTGCCACCTTATCCATCAGCTACTATGATCTGGGTACGGCAACCGGAAAGATGGCTGCAAAGATCCTTTCCGGCGAAGCCAATGTATCTGAGATGCCCATCGAGTATGCGCCTCAGTTTACAAAGAAGTACAACAAAAACATCTGCGATGCACTGGGAGTTGCCGTGCCGGATGATTATGAAGCAATCGAGGAATAACCGATCATGAGTATTATGAGCTTATTTAATTCACTTCCAGGCGCTGTGGCCCAGGGACTAGTGTGGGGCATAATGGCGATTGGCGTATACCTTACCTTCCGCATCCTGGATTTTGCGGATCTGACCGTAGACGGCTCCCTTTGTACGGGGGGCGCTGTCTGCATCGTGATGATGCTTGCCGGACAGAATGTCTGGGTGGCTCTTTTATGTGCCGCTTTGGCAGGGATGGCAGCAGGATTTTGCACAGGTATCCTTCATACCTTTATGGGAATCCCGGCTATTCTTTCCGGTATCCTGACCCAGCTGGGCCTGTATTCCATTAACTTAAAAATTATGGGAAAAGCCAACCAGGCCATCAATGTAGACAAGTATGACCTGCTGGTTTCCCTGCGTTTTATCCGCAATGTACCACTGTTTAAAAATACCATTTTTCTGGTGTCTGTGATGATCCTGGTACTGATCGGTCTGCTTTACTGGTTTTTCGGCACGGAGCTGGGCTGTTCCATCCGTGCCACCGGCGGCAATGACCGCATGGCAAGAGCACAGGGGATCAACACCGATTTTAACCGTGTGCTGGGGCTGATGGTTTCCAATGGACTGGTCGCACTTTCCGGCGCGCTTTTATCCCAGTATCAGGGCTTTGCAGATATCAATATGGGCCGCGGAGCCATTGTCATCGGACTGGCCGCTGTGATTATCGGAGAAGCGATTTTTGGAAAAGTTTTCCACAACTTTGGCTTCCGCCTTCTGGGTGTGGCTTTGGGCTCTATTGTATATTATCTGGTGCTCCAGGTTGTGATCTGGCTGGGAGTTGATACGGATTTACTGAAGCTTCTTTCCGCTGCTGTGGTAGCTGTTTTCCTGGCGATCCCCACCTGGAAGGGAAGATATTTTAAGAGTGCGCCAAAGGGAGGTAAGAGCTGATGCTGGAAATCTGTCATGTGAATAAAACATTTAACAGGGGCACGGTAAATGAAAAGCAGGCCTTGAAAGATTTGAACCTCACCTTAAAGGATGGAGATTTTGTTACGATCATCGGCGGAAACGGCGCCGGAAAGTCTACGACCCTGAATGCGATTGCAGGCGTGTGGCCTGTGGACGAGGGAAAGATCGTGATAGACGGAAGGGATGTGACAAAGCTTCCGGAATATAAAAGAGCCGCCTTTTTGGGCCGTGTATTCCAGGATCCCATGAATGGAACCGTGGCTACTATGGGAATTGAGGAAAATCTGGCTCTGGCTTTAAGAAGAGGAGGGCGCCGCACATTAAAGCCCGGTATTACAGGCAGTGAAAGAAAGCTGTACCGGGATCTGCTCTTAAAGCTGGGACTGGGGCTGGAGGAACGCCTTACCTCTAAGGTGGGACTTTTGTCCGGCGGACAGAGACAGGCCTTAACCCTTCTGATGGCAACTTTAAAAAAGCCAAAGCTGCTTTTGCTGGATGAACACACTGCTGCCCTGGATCCTCAGACGGCGAAGAAGGTTCTGGAGCTTACCAGTGAAATCGTAGAGGAGCAGCGGCTGACTGCCCTGATGGTAACTCATAATATGAAGGATGCCATCCAGATCGGCAACCGCCTGATCATGATGAATGACGGCCATATTATCTATGATGTGAGGGGGGAGGAGAAAAAGAACCTCACGGTGGATGACCTGTTAAAGAAATTTGCCGAGGCCAGCGGCAAAGAATTTGCAAATGACCGTATGATGCTGGCAAATTAAAAATTCATAAAAAATTCACCCATCCAGCCTGTCCTTTATGGTATAATAAAAAGGACAGGCTGTTTTGCACTGCAAAGCAGGAATCAAATTTGAGATGGAGACGATTAAAATATGCTTGAGCATAAGGATTATTTATCCAGCCTGAATAAGGCTAGGAGGAAGCGCAGCCAGAAGCCGGATCCCAGGCTGTGGATTCTGATCCTGGCAGCTGTCCTGGCTGTGGGAGCTATTATTTTTGCGGTGAAATATATGAAAAAGCCGGAATCTGGGGAAATGGTGGTCCGGTCGGTGGGTGAGCAGCTCCAGACGGGAGAGCCGCAGACAGACCCGGCAGCGGCTGTGGCTGCAGAGAGCCATGAAGAGACACAGTGGGAACAGCAGGTGGAGGAAGCTGTGGGTCGTTTTGCCAATCTGGGTCTGATCCAGGTGTCGGGCTATGTAAATATCCGTGAGACTCCGGGAACAGACGGTACGGTTTTAGGTACTATCGCAGACGGAGGCGGATGCGAGGTTCTGGGAACAGAGGGCGAATGGACAAAGATACAGTCAGGAGGTTTAGAGGGCTATGTGAGCAGCCAGTATCTTGTAACCGGCCAGGAGGCAAAAAATCTGGCGGAAAAATATGTAAAGCTCAGAGCTGTGATTACTATGGAGACAGAAGGCGAAAAACTGCGGGTGCGGGAAACTCCGGACGATTCCACCAGCGACAATGTCATAGGAGCCGTATCAGACGGGGAAAGCTTTGAGGTTCTTAGCCAAGAGGACGGATGGATCCAGATTAAGGACGGATATATTTCCGATCAGTTTGCCCAGGTAAGCTATGCTCTGGAGGAAGGACGCAAACTGGATGAAAAAACAAAGGCCATTAATCAGTATGAAAATCTGGTGATGTCCAAGGTGAACGGTTATCTGAATGTGCGCAGTTCACCGGAGGATAAAGGAAATGCCAATATTATCGGAAAGATGACCAGCAAGGCGGGAGGAGAGATCCTGGAAACTCTGGACGGCTGGTATAAGGTGAAATCCGGCCCTATCGTAGGTTATATTTCCTCTGATCCCCAGTACACAGCTACGGGCAGGGAGGCAAAAGATATTGCCCTTCAGACCGCATCCCTGAAAGCGGTGATCAGTACGGATGTGTTAAACGTCCGCACAGAACCCAGTACGGACGCCAAGATCTGGACCCAGATCGTAAAGGATGAAAAATATCCTGTGATCGACGATCCTGAAACGCCGGACGGCTGGCTGAAGATCGATCTTGATTCCGTGGATGAAGAAGATGGGGGCGTATCAGACGGAGCCTATATTTCTACAAGAGATAATAATGTGGAAGTCCGTTATGTGATCAATGAGGCTATTAAGTTTAAACCTGCTGAAAGCGGCTCCGGAGGTTCAGGAAGCTCAGGCTCCGGTTCACGCCGCTCTCAGATAGTGAACTATGCGATTCAGTTTGTGGGAAATCCTTATGTCTGGGGCGGTACCAGCCTGACAAACGGCGTAGACTGCTCCGGCTTTACCATGAAGGTAATGCAGAAATTCGGAGTATCGCTTCCTCACTATTCCGGCTCGCAGGCCAAAATGGGAAAGAAGGTCACTTCTGGAAATATGAAGCCGGGCGATCTGATATTCTATGCAGGCAGCAATGGCCGTATCAACCATGTGGCTCTGTATATTGGAAACGGACAGGTGGTTCATGCGGCAAGCAGGCGCAGCGGCATCAAGATTTCTACCTGGAATTACCGCTCTCCGGTAGCAATCCGCAACATGCTGGATTAAAAGAAAGAAAAAAGGAAAGACTATCCTGAAAGAATATGGGCCGGGTGCCTTATATAAGGTATCCCCTATCCCTTTGTGGTAAGGCCCGATTTGGAAAGGATGGTCTTTTTTATATGAACAGACAGGAAGAACGGCAGACAGAGCAGGAAATCCGTGAAAAAGAGGACAGGGGGTTAAAAGAGTATGGCCAGATGACTCTGGAAGAAAATGGAAAAAAGAGAAAAATTCATCTGCTCTCTATTATAGGAGAGGTGGAAGGACACGAAAACAGCCCCGGTTCTTCCAAAAGCACCCGATACGATCATGTGCTTCCCAGACTGGCCCAGATCGAAGATGACGACAGCATTGACGGAATGCTGGTTCTTTTAAATACATCGGGAGGAGACGTGGATGCGGGACTGGCCATCGCTGAGATGATCGCATCTATGAGCATTCCGGTAGTATCGCTGGTTTTGGGCGGCAGCCATTCCATTGGCGTACCATTGGCCGTATCCTCCTGCTATTCCTTCATTGTACCTTCAGGGACCATGATGGTTCATCCGGTGCGCATGACGGGCATGGTGATCGGCACTGAGCGGACCTATGACTATTTTCAGATGATACAGGATCGTATTTTAACCTTTGTATCGGAGCATTCCGCCATTGCCTATGACAAGCTCCATGACCTGATGCACAATACAGAGATGCTTACCAGGGATCTAGGAACCGTTCTTGTGGGAAAAGAGGCAGTAGACGTGGGGCTGATCGATGCAGTCGGCGGGATAAAGGAGGCATTAGCGAAACTGTATGAGATGATCGACGAGAGAAAAAATCCCGCAAAACAGTAGAAGAAAGAGCAGAAGTATCGTATGATATACACATAAGATAAGACAGGGGGAACAGTCATGAAGTATTTTGACCTTCACTGCGATACCATTGAAGAATTGAAAAAACGCGGGGAGAATTTTTTAAACAGCACCACTCAGTTTACCATACAGGATCAGGAACGGTTTGAGGCGACTGTCCAGTGTATGGCCGTCTGGGTACCGGATTCCATTCGAGGAAGAGCGGCAGTAGAATTTACAGACAGCCATCTGGCCTATCTGGAAACGCTTGTGGAAATGATCCCGGAACGGGCAGTTCTGGCAGATTCCGCTTCTGAGCTGCAGAAAGGGGTAGAGGAAGGGAAATGGGTATTTATCCGGACTATAGAAGGGGGAGCAGCCCTGGGAGGAGATCTGGAAAAGATTGTCCATTTTGCCAAAAAGAAGATTAAGATGATGACCCTTACCTGGAATGGGGAAAATGAGCTGGGAAGCGGCTGTGCCGGAACCGGAGGGCTTACGGGATTTGGAAAAGAGGCCGTGAAGCTTATGGAAGAAAATGGAATCATTGTGGATTGCTCCCATTTAAACGATGCAGGCTTTGAGGATCTTTTGAACATAACGAAAAGGCCATTTGTTGCCTCCCATTCCAACCTGCGTTCCTGCTGTGAGGTGCCAAGAAATTTAAGAGAGGATCAGTTTGTGGAGCTTGTACGCCGGGGCGGCCTCTGCGGCATCAATTTATATTCCCGTTTCCTTTCTGTTCCGGATCAGAAGGGAGAGGGGGAGCGCGAACTGCTGTTTCGCCATATATACAGGATGCTGGAGCTGGGAGGAGAGGACTGTATCGCCTGGGGAACAGATCTGGACGGACAGATCACCTGCGACCCTTCCCTTGGCTCGCCGTTTGGAGCGGCTTCCTTTGGAACATATCTTGCGGAGCGGGGGATTCCCGAAGGGGCTGTGAAAAAATTCTGCTTTGAAAATGCGTACCGTTTTTTCCAATCTTATATGCGGTAAAAAACTGCGTTGCAATTCCCATTAAATTTTTGTATACTATAAGTAATGTAAGTCAAGACTTAATATAGGAACGAGGAATGGGAGGCTTGTATTTGTGTCTGATGCAGTAAAGAAACAGCAGGGCAGCGCCAGAAAACCGGGGAGGCCCAAGGGAAGTACGACAAAAAAGAACACGGGGACAACTACTGCAAAGAGGCAGAGCAGCACATCCAGAGATAAAAGCCGGCCAAGACGCCCGGCTTATGAGGAAGAAGAGGATATGGGATTTATGAGAGCAGAAGTGATCATCATCTGCTCTTTTGCTGTGGCAATCCTTTTGTTTTTAAGCAATTTCCGCTTATGCGGAGTGTTTGGAGATGTGCTGCGCAGCGTGCAGCTGGGACTTTTTGGCATGATCGGCTATCTTCTGCCTATCATGCTTTTTGTGGGAACCTGTTTTCACCTGTCCAATCAGGGGAATATCCACGCAGCAGTGAAACTGGCTGCAGTCATAGGAGTGTTTTTCACGCTCTGCGGCCTGCTCCAGCTGATGTTTGGAAAGGCGCCTGAGGGCGCTTCCCTGATGGAGTATTATACGGTATCCTCTGTGAATGGAGCAGGAGGCGGGCTGATCGGCGGAGCATTATCCGGCCTTTTGAGTTTCCTTCTGGGACGGGCCGGAGCATATCTGGTACTGGTGGTGCTCCTTATCATCTGTATGGTATGTATTACGGGAAAATCCTTTGTATCCTTTGTACAGCAGGGAAGTGACCGGGCCTATCAGTATGCAAGGGAGGATATGGACCGCAGGAGAGAACTCCATGCTCAGAGAGCAGAAGAAAGACGTCTTCTTAAGGAGGAGCAGCGTGTACGCGGTGTGAATCTGGAGGCGACTGCTCTGGGGGAAAGAGGGGATCGGACAGAGGAATTTTATGAGGAAGAAGGCCTTGCAGAGGATGCATTTGAACGGGAATTTGGAGCGGATCCTGTAAGAAAGGGTGAGCCTGCAGAAAATGAGGCGTCTCCAGCAGATGAATTTCGCGGAAGGATCCAGCTTCCCAGAAACTATGACACAGCAGGCACTGTGGGAGCTAGACAGGAAAGGACGGAAGGAGAAGCGGGACGTCTGGCCAGAGAGCTGGAAGACCGTGAGAAAACATCCGAAGCCAGAAGAGAATGCAAAAATGAACCGACGCCTCAGAGCCGGACAGAACAGGGAGACTGCGGGGGAGCAGAGGAAGAAGAGCCGATATATGAAACGATCCGGGTTCAGAGAGACAGGAGAACTCTGGATGAGCTGGATATGGGTGTAGGCGCTCCAAGACCGGTAAGCTTTGAAGAGGATATAAGTGGATTACAGGAAACAGTTTACCGGCAGGAACCCGTATCTGCCCCCGCGCCGGCAAGGGAGCCGGAGAAGCAGGAGAGAGATGAAATGCCGGAGCAAAAGGCTGTACATATTGCTCCCTGGGATACAGAACCTGAAGAGGAAACCATCCATCTGGATGAAGGTTCAGAGGAGCCGGCCTGTGACGGAACCTCTCCCTGGGATCCGGATCCAGACAGCAGCCCCACTTCTGCGCCAAAGCCATTCGAAGCGGTACAGCCGTCTATGATGGCCGCTCCCGATACTCTGTATCAGCCGGAAGGCACAAAACGTGTTGTCACTGCCTCCGGAAAGATCATCGAAACGGAAACGGATCTTCTTCAGAAAAAACTGGAAAAGAAACGGGAGGCGGCAGAGGTTCAGGCAGCAGAGGTTTCGGTGGCTCAGGAGATCCATAAAAAGATAGAGGAAAAAAAGGAATATGTATTCCCTCCTACGGATCTGCTGAAAAAGCCTGTGCATAATGCCGCTTTTTCTGAAAATGAATTTAAGGCCACAGCGATCAAGCTTCAGCAGACCCTTCATAATTTCGGTGTAGGCGTTACTGTGACGAATATCAGCTGCGGTCCTTCTGTTACCCGTTATGAACTCCTTCCGGAACAGGGCGTAAAGGTCAGCAAGATCGTTTCTTTGACTGATGATATCAAGCTGAGTCTTGCAGCGGCAGATATCCGGATCGAGGCTCCGATTCCCGGCAAATCCGCAGTGGGGATCGAGGTGCCTAATAAGGAAAATAACATTGTTTATCTGCGTGAGCTCTTTGAATCCGAAGCCTTCCGCCGCCACAAGTCCCGTCTGGCTTTTGCTGTGGGAAAGGATATCGGCGGTCAGGTGGTTGTTACGGATATCGCAAAGATGCCTCATCTTCTGATCGCAGGCGCTACTGGATCCGGTAAGTCCGTCTGTATCAATACATTGATCATGAGTATTATTTACAAGGCGGATCCGGCCGATGTGAAGCTGATCATGGTAGATCCCAAGGTGGTAGAGCTGAGCGTCTACAACGGAATCCCCCATCTGCTGATCCCGGTCGTGACCGATCCGAAGAAAGCATCCGGGGCGTTAAACTGGGCGGTGGCTGAGATGACAGACCGGTATAAGAAGTTTGCCGAGTGCAATGTCCGGGATTTAAAGGGCTACAATGAACGGGTTGCGAAATTAGATGATATCGATGATGACAAAAAGCCAAAGAAGCTGCCCCAGATTGTGATCATTATCGACGAGCTGGCCGATCTTATGATGGTGGCTCCGGGAGAGGTGGAGGATTCCATCTGCCGTCTGGCCCAGCTGGCCCGTGCAGCAGGCATCCATCTGGTAATTGCAACCCAGAGACCGTCCGTCAATGTTATCACCGGACTGATCAAGGCAAACGTGCCTTCCAGAATTGCATTTTCCGTGTCCTCAGGTGTAGATTCCAGAACGATTATCGACATGAACGGTGCAGAAAAGCTCCTTGGAAAGGGCGATATGCTCTTTTATCCCGCAGGTTTTCCAAAACCCCAGCGTGTACAGGGCGCTTTTGTATCGGATGAGGAGGTCAGCCGCGTGGTAGAATTTCTTACCGAGCAGGGTATGGTGGCAGAGTACAGCCAGGAAGTGGTAAATAAAGTTGCATCTCCTTCCATGGATGGAGGAAGCTCAGGGGCAGACCGGGATGAACTGTTTGCACAGGCCGGAGCCTTCATTATTGAAAAGGACAAGGCTTCCATCGGTATGCTCCAGCGGGCCTTTAAGATCGGATTTAACCGCGCGGCCCGGATCATGGATCAGCTGGCAGAGGCAGGAGTTGTGGGCGAAGAGGAGGGCACAAAACCCAGAAAGATCCTTATGAGTCCGGAACAGTTTGAGGAAATGATGGAACAGGGGTATTAAAATGCATCAGGAGTCCAAAGGAGAATCCCAATGACTCCGGGCATAAAATATAAATTACCAGGCACCGGCAGGAGAAGGACATAACCTGATCGGGACGCCGAAAAAGAGGAGGATCAGCCAAATGAAATCAGATATTGAGATCGCACAGGAAGCTGCAATGATACCGGTAAAAGAGGTGGCCGCCAGATATGGAATCAAAGAGGACGATCTGGAACTGTATGGAAAATATAAGGCCAAGCTGACCGATGAGCTATGGAATCAGATCAAGGACCGTCCGGATGGTAAACTGGTGCTGGTGACGGCTATCAATCCAACACCGGCAGGAGAGGGAAAGACAACTGTGACAGTAGGCTTGGGAGAAGCATTTGGAAGAATGGGAAAAAATTCCATTATAGCGCTGAGAGAGCCGTCCCTTGGCCCCTGCTTTGGCATCAAGGGAGGAGCTGCTGGAGGCGGCTATGCCCAGGTTGTGCCTATGGAGGATTTAAATCTGCATTTTACAGGTGATTTCCATGCCATTACCTCTGCCAATAACCTTCTGGCAGCTCTTCTTGATAACCATATCCAGCAGGGAAATTCCCTCGGCATTGATCCAAGACAGATTTTATGGAAGCGGTGCGAAGATATGAATGACCGTGCGCTGCGTAATATTGTGATCGGTCTGGGTGCAAAGGCCGACGGCATGGTAAGAGAGGATCATTTTGTCATTACCGTAGCATCCGAGATCATGGCAATCCTCTGTCTGGCCGATGATATGAAGGATTTAAAGGAGCGCCTGTCACGCATTATCGTTGCATATAATTTTGCAGGTGAGCCGGTGACTGCGGGAGATCTTCATGCCACCGGAGCCATGGCGGCTCTTTTAAAGGATGCTTTAAAGCCGAACCTGATCCAGACCTTGGAGCATACAGGCGCGTTGGTTCATGGCGGCCCCTTTGCAAATATCGCACACGGCTGCAACAGTGTAAGAGCCACAAAGACAGCTCTTAAGCTCTGCGATATTGTTGTTACGGAAGCAGGCTTTGGCGCGGATCTGGGCGCTGAGAAGTTTATGGATATCAAGTGCCGCAAAGCAGGCTTAAAGCCGGATGCGGTTGTTTTGGTAGCCACCGTCCGGGCTTTAAAGTATAATGGCGGTGTCCCGAAGGATCAGCTTTCCGTAGAAAATCTGGAAGCTTTAAAGAAGGGCATTGTAAATCTGGAAAAACATATTGAAAACATCCAGAAGTTTGGCGTTCCGGTTATAGTTACCCTTAATTCTTTCATAAGCGATACAGAAGCGGAGTATGCTTATATTAAGCATTTCTGTGAGGAAAGAGGCTGTGAATTTGCTCTGGCTGAGGTCTGGGCAAAAGGCGGCGAGGGTGGGCTTGCCCTGGCAGAAAAGGTATTAAACACATTGGAAAACCGTCCCACTGATTTCCATGTGCTCTATGAGAATGAAGCTTCCTTAAAGGATAAGATCGGAACCATTGCTTCCCAGATATACGGAGCGGACGGCGTGACATACACTCCGGCAGCTTTAAAGGCGTTAAAGCGCATGGAAGAGATGGGCTTTGGAAATCTTCCCGTATGCATGGCAAAAACCCAGTACTCCCTGTCGGATGATCAGACAAAGCTGGGACGGCCTGCAGGCTTCCAGATCAACGTAAGAGACGCCTATGTATGTGCAGGAGCCGGTTTTGTGGTTGTTCTTACAGGTTCCATTATGACCATGCCGGGACTTCCCAAGAAGCCGGCAGCAGAGGGGATTGATGTGAATGAGGAAGGAAAGATCACGGGACTGTTTTAAGTATGAGAGAGGAAATATAGTTTCATGATATTGCAAGACTGGTTAAAAGAACTGGATTATACCCTGATTCAGGGAAATCCTGATACTCAGGTGGAAGAGGTTATTTATGACTCCAGAAAAGCGGGACCGGGCACTGTATTTGTGGCCATGACAGGCACCCGGATCGATGCCCACTGCTTTATCCCTGATGTGTTAAAGGCAGGCACAAGGATCCTTGTGACCGAACGGCCCATTGATATGGAGCTTGAAGCCTGTGAGCTTGATGAAGAGGAGAAGAAAAAGATTACGATCCTGCGGGTAAAGGATTCCCGCAGGGCTCTGGCCCTGCTGTCTGCGGCCCGTTTTGGATATCCTGCAAAGAAGCTTACCCTGATCGGCGTTACAGGCACCAAGGGAAAGACTACCACGACCCATATGATAAAGACTGTGCTGGAAGCGGCAGGAAAGAAGGCCGGTCTGATCGGCACCACAGGTGTTGTCATTGGAGAGCATGTGACTCCTACCATGAACACGACCCCGGAATCTTACGAACTTCACAAAGCCTTTGCTCAGATGGCAGAGGCAGGCTGTGACTATGCGGTTATGGAAGTTTCTTCCCAGGGGGTAAAAATGCACCGGGTAGACGGTATCCTGTTTGACTACGGTATTTTTACTAATATTTCCCCAGACCATATCGGGCCGGATGAGCATAAGGATTTTGAGGAGTATCTGTATTATAAAACACGTCTCCTTGACAGCTGCTGCATTGGCCTTTTAAACGGGGCAGACCCTCATGCAGAGGCCATAAAGAAGGAAGTTTCTTGTAAGCTTTATACCTACAATGCAGGAAAGGAAAGCAAAGTGCCGGATGACTTTATGGTAGAGAATATCCGGTATCTGGCAGAGCCGGACTTTGTGGGAACGCAGTTTCATGTTTCCGGCAGATGTGAGATGGAAATCCGCCTTGGCATACCGGGACTTTTTAATGTGGAAAATGCCATGGCTGCAGTCAGCCTGTGCAGCTTATTGGGGCTGGATCCTCAAAGGGTCAGCCATGCACTGGAGCATATCCGGGTAAACGGACGCATGGAAATCGTACATACATCCTCCCACTGTACCGTGCTGGTTGACTATGCCCACAATGCAGTGAGCATGGAAAGCCTGCTTAAGACATTGCGGGATTACAGCCCCAAACGTCTGGTGTGTGTATTTGGCTGCGGTGGAAACCGTTCTAAGGACCGCCGTTATTCTATGGGAGAAATCGGCGGAAGGCTGGCAGATTTGTGCATCCTCACAGCGGATAATTCCAGATATGAAAAAGTGGAGGATATTCTGGCGGATATCCGGGGAAGTATTGAAAAAACAGGCGGAGCCTTTATGGAGATACCGGACCGCAGGGAAGCCATCCGATACAGTGTTTTCCATGCAGAGCCGGGAGATATGATCGCGGTGATTGGAAAAGGCCATGAGGATTATCAGGAGATCAATGGTGTCCGCCATCATTTTCTGGATCGGGAAGTGATTGAAGAAGCAGTAAGGGAACTGAGAGAGAAGGAACAGGGATGAGAGAGATAACAGCGAAACAGGCAGCCAGAGCCGCCGGAGGCAGGGTGATTTTCGGTGATCCGGAAAAAAAGATCTGCCACATCAGCCTGGATTCCAGAAAAATGGAGGGAAGGGATCTGTTTGTTCCTATCGTCGGAGAACGGGTAGACGCACACCGGTTTATCTGTCAGGCAATAAGCGCCGGGGCAGAAACGGTGTTCACCAGTTGTCATCACAGTGAAAAAGAGGTAAGAGAGGCCATTGAAAGCCAGTGCAGGGAGCATCCTGAATGGAGCGGACAGGCTCTTTTAAGCACCTGGATCTGTGTAGAGGATACAAAAGCGGCTCTTCAGGCGCTGGGAGCCTGGTGCCGCAGCCAGGCGCAGATTCCTCTGGTAGGGATTACGGGCAGTGTGGGAAAGACGACCACCCGTGAGATGGTAGCCTGTGCCTTGAGCGCCGGTTATAGGGTTTATAAGACGCCGGGAAACAGCAACAGCCAGGTGGGTGTCCCCATCACTGTTTTTAATATACCAAAGGAAGCGCAGATCGGCGTTATTGAACTTGGCATGAGCGAACCCGGAGAGATGACAAAGATTGCCCAGGTAGCACAGACGGACTGTGCAGTGATGACCAATATCGGAGTGGCTCATATCGAACAGCTTGGCTCTAAGGAAAATATTTTAAAAGAGAAGCTCCATATCCAGGATGGAATGGCAGAGGATGGTGTTCTTTTCCTCAATGGCGACGATCCTCTCCTGCGAGCGGTAATGCCGGACCAGGGACGCAGCCGGATCCTCTATGGCCTGTGGGAAGGCTGCGACTGCCGGGGAGAGAACCTTCATCTGGAAAATGGCTTTCCTGTCTTTACCGCAGTCTGCAAAGAAGAGCGGGTACAGGTACACATTAAGGTAATGGGAAATCACATGGTAAGCAATGCCCTGGCAGCCCTGGCAGTGGCTTCTCGGTATGGAATACCGTTACAGAAGGCTGCTGCTGCCTTAGAACAGTTTGATGGTTTTAAGGGACGCCAGCAGATCATTAAGGAAAAGGGCGTCACCATCATAGATGACAGCTACAATGCAAGCCCCGTTTCCATGAAGGCAGGCATTGAGGTGCTTTCCTCCATGGCAGGAGTGAAGCGCCGCATTGCGGTTCTGGCGGATATGAAGGAGCTTGGGCCGGATACCATAACGTACCACAGGGAGGTAGGCGCCTTTTTAAAACATCAGCCAATTGACCAGCTGGTGCTTATGGGAGAACTGGCATGGGAGATTGAAACGGGTCTTAAAATGGATGGAGGAAAAATCTCATGCGTAAAAACCTCCACTTTGGAGGAAACTGAAACATGGCTGGCAGAAGCAGTAAGAGAAGGCGACTGCCTGCTGTTTAAGGGTTCAAACAGCATGGGGCTTTCCAAAGCCGTGAGCTTTATGAGAGAAAAACTCACGAATTAAAATGATTATCTGGAGGAAAAAACACATGGAATTAACGAAAGAAACCTGCCGTCAGACGGCAGAGGAGCTGCTGCACTTTCTGGAGAAAAGCCCCAGCAGCTTTCACGCTATTGCCAATATAACGAATATGCTGGAAGCAGCAGGCTTTGAGGAAATCCGTGAGGAGGAAAACTGGAAGCTTTTACCGGGCGGCTCTTACTATGTGACCCGCAATCAGTCTTCTGTCATTGCATTTAAGGTGCCGGGAGCAGATTTTACAGGCTTTCAGATCATGGCAAGCCACAGCGATTCCCCTTCTTTTAAGATTAAGGAGAATCCGGAGATGGAGGCAGAGGGCCATTTTATCAAATTAAACGTAGAAAAATACGGTGGCATGATCATGTCTCCCTGGTTTGACCGTCCTTTATCCATTGCGGGCCGCCTGGTTGTAGAAGAGGATGGAAGACTGGTATCAAAGTTAGTGAATATAGACCGTGATCTGGTGATGATCCCTAATTTGGCTATTCATATGAACCGACAGGTCAATGACGGTTACAAGTATAATGCACAGAAGGATACGCTTCCTATTTTTGGAAGTCTGGAAGCAAAGGGAAGCTTTATGACCCTGATGGCAGAAGCAGCAGGCGTAAAGGCAGAGGATATCCTGGGCCATGACCTGTTCCTTTACAGCCGGGACAAGGGAACCATCTGGGGAGCCGATGAGGCTTACCTTTCCTGCGGACGTCTGGATGATCTGCAGTGTGCTTTTTCTTCCATTAAGGGCCTGCTGGCAGGAGGACATCCTTCCTGCGTATCCGTTGCAGCCGTATTTGACAATGAGGAAGTGGGAAGCGGCACTAAACAGGGTGCAGATTCCACCTTCTTAGAGGATACCCTGCGCCGGATCAACCGCAGTCTGGGACGCAGCGAGGATCAATATCTGATGGCTCTGGCCTCCAGCTTTATGGTATCTGCTGACAATGCTCATGCGGTTCATCCAAATTACGGAGAATTTGCAGATCCGACCAACCGTCCTGCCATGAACGAGGGGATTGTAATCAAGTACAACGCCAACCAGAAGTATACTACAGATGCAGTATCCGCAGCTATTTTCCGGGCAATCTGCAAAAAGGCCGGCGTTCCCTGCCAGACCTTTGCCAACCGTTCCGATATGGCGGGAGGTTCTACTCTGGGAAATATTTCCAATGCTCATGTGGCTCTCAATACAGTGGATATCGGCCTGCCCCAGCTGGCGATGCATTCCCCTTATGAGACAGCCGGCGTAAAGGATACCTGTTATCTGATCCAGGCAGCAAAGACGTTCTTTAATACCTGTTTAAAAGCAGAGGGAAAAGGCTGCTACCGCGTGGATCAGGAATAAGATCATAAGGGGGAAAACACCCTGATATACACGGCCTCTGGCTTTGCACCATAAAGCCCAGAGGCCGGAGTGCGTCCGGGCAAAGACAGTCAGCCGGATAGGGGTATATTAATAAACGGAAAGAGGAGATTAGAAGAAACCATGCAGAAAGACCTTACAGAGGGAAGCATTACAGGCACTATGCTGCGCTTTGCCCTTCCGATGATACTGGGAAATCTTTTACAGCAGTGCTACAATGTGGCAGATACGCTGATCGTAGGCCGCTTTCTGGGGGCGGATGCCCTGGCAGCCGTAGGCTCGGCCTATACCCTTATGACCTTTCTTACCTCTATTCTTTTGGGACTGTGTATGGGAAGCGGGGCCGTCTTTTCCCTGCGCTTTGGGGAGAAAAACAGCGCCCGTTTAAAAATAAGCATCTATGTATCCTTTGTAATGATTGCTGCGGTGGCTCTGGCCGTCAACCTGGCGGTGGTGGTGTTTACCGATCCCATTATGAGCCTTCTGTGCGTACCGGAAGAGATTTACGGGATGATGCGGGAATACCTGAGAGTGATCTTTTCAGGTATCCTGGCAGTTTTTCTGTATAATTTTTATGCCTCTCTTCTGCGGGCTGTGGGAAATTCTCTGGTGCCGCTGATTTTTCTGGGAATTTCAGCCGTTTTAAATATCATACTGGATCTGGTATTTGTCCTGGTGCTTCACCGGGGCGTAGCGGGAGCGGCAGAGGCCACGGTTATTTCCCAGTTTGTTTCCGGTATTGGAATCGGTATTTATACGCTTGTAAAAATGCCTGAGTTCCGGGTGGAGCGGGAACATATGAAGATAGAGCGCCAGGTTTTAGGAGAAATTTCCCAGTTTTCCTTTCTTACCTGTATCCAGCAGTCTGTGATGAATTTTGGCATCCTTATGGTACAGGGACTGGTAAACAGCTTCGGAACGGTGGTGATGGCTGCCTTTGCCGCAGCGGTAAAGATCGATTCCTTTGCCTATATGCCGGTTCAGGACTTTGGAAATGCATTTTCCACCTTTATAGCTCAGAATTACGGAGCAGGAAAAAAAGACAGGATCCGTGCAGGAATCCGTTCTGCTGTGACGGTTTCCGTTCTGTTTTGCCTGTTTATCTCCTTTGTGGTATGCGTATTTGCAAAGCCGCTCCTTCTGATTTTTGTCCAACCCCATGAAACGGAGATCCTTAAGGTGGGGATGAGTTATCTTCGGATTGAGGGTGCGTTTTACTGTGGGATCGGCTGTCTGTTTTTGCTCTATGGCCTTTACCGGGCAGTGAGAAGACCGGGAATGTCCGTGGTCCTGACTGTGATTTCCCTGGGCACCCGGGTGATTTTAGCCTATGTCCTGTCCGCCGTTCCGTCCATTGGGGTAACCGGGATCTGGGCGGCTGTGCCCGTTGGCTGGTTTTTAGCCGATCTGGCAGGCTTTGTCTATTATAAAAGAAAGTTGGATGAGATTTGACCGGATTATATGCCAATGTAATTATTGATATTTCCCATGAAAGCGTGGATAAGACCTTTCAGTACCGGGTTCCTGAGAAGCTTAGAGGAACTCTTAAGGTAGGCCAGCAGGTTTACATTCCCTTTGGAGCGGGAAGCCGCAGGAGAAAGGGATATGTGGTGGAGCTTACGGATGAGCCGGAATACGATGTGGCAAAATTAAAGGAAATAGAAGGGATTGTAGAGCACAGCGTTACAGCCCAGTCACAGCTGATCTGGCTGGCCTGGTGGATGAAGGAGCGCTACGGCTCTACCATGAACCAGGCATTAAAGACAGTCCTTCCTGTGAAGCAGAAGATAAAGGAAGCTCCCAAACGGCAGATCCGGCTCATTGGCGAAAAAGAGGCCTTCCGGGAGGCGGTGGATCTGGCAGAGCGCAGAGGCTATAAGGCCAGGCTGCGCCTGTTTTGCCTGTTAAAAGAGAAAAATCCCGTTCCCTACGATCAGGCCATGAACCGTCTGAACCTGACCCCGGCGGTCCTTAAGCCTTTGGAGGAAGCGGGGCTGATCCGGGTAGAAATCGTAGAAAAATACAGAAATCCCCTTCTTGAGATGAAGCGGCTTCTCACAGGGGAAACGGGAAGGGCTTCTGCCATGGATTTTTCCGAAAGCAGTCCGATTCCCGTCTTAAATGAGGAACAGCAGGCTGCCGCATACCGCATCTGCCGGGAGTATGACAGAGGGATCCGCGCCACATATCTGCTCCATGGGATCACAGGCAGCGGAAAAACAGAGGTTTATATGGAGCTGATCCGCCATGTGGTGGAGAAAAAAAAGCAGGTAATCCTTTTGATCCCGGAAATTTCCCTTACCTGGCAGACGGTCATGCGATTTTATAAACGTTTCGGGAACCGGGTTTCCCTGCTTCACTCCAGAATGTCCCCAGGGGAGCGCTATGACCAGTATGAACGGGCAAGAACCGGGGATATAGATATTATGATCGGGCCCCGTTCTGCCCTGTTTGCCCCCTTTGAACGGCTGGGGCTGATCATTATTGATGAGGAACATGAAAATGCCTATCAGAGCGAGCTGTCCCCCCGCTATGATGCCAGGGAGACGGCAAAGGAGAGGGCCAGGATCAATCAGGCCAGCCTGATCCTGGGCTCTGCCACGCCTTCTCTGGAATCCTACACAAAGGCGGTTCTGGGAGAATATATCCTTCTTAAGCTCACAAGACGGGCAAAGGCCAGCGCGGCACTGCCTCAGGCGGAGATCGTAGATCTGAGAGAGGAACTAAAGGCGGGAAACCGTTCTATTTTCAGCCGCAGGCTGAAGGAACTGATGGAGGACAGGCTGAAAAAAGGAGAGCAGACCATGCTTTTTATCAACCGCCGCGGCTATGCAAATTTTGTATCCTGCCGTTCCTGCGGAGAGGCTATCCGCTGTCCCCACTGCGATGTGACCCTGACGCTTCATAAAGACGGCCGTCTGATGTGCCATTACTGCGGTCATACGGTGATGCAGCCAAAGCTCTGCCCCTCCTGCGGTTCCGCCTATATTGCGCCCTTTGGAACGGGAACCCAGAAGATTGAGGAAATGGCAGTAAAAATGTTTCCTCAGGCAAGGATTCTCAGGATGGATCTGGATACCACCTCAAAAAAGGGAGGCCATCAGGAAATCCTTTCTGCCTTTGCAAGAGAAGAGGCCGATATCCTGATCGGTACCCAGATGATCGTAAAGGGACACGATTTTGCAAAGGTCACTCTGGTCGGGGCTCTGGCGGCCGATCTCTCCCTCTATGCTCCGGATTACCGCTGCGGGGAGGAAACCTTTGATCTTTTAACCCAGGCAGCAGGAAGGGCCGGAAGGAGCCATATTCCGGGGAATATGGTGATCCAGACCTATCAGCCGGATCATTACAGCATACAGACGGCAGCCAGCCAGGACTATGAAAGCTTTTACAGCCAGGAGATGAATTTCAGGCGGCTTCTGGGATATCCTCCCGCAGTGGGGCTGTTAACACTCACTCTGTCCGACGGCTGTGAGGAGCGCCTTGAAAAGGCCGCAGAGGTACTGGAGAAGATGACAGCCCGTTTTCCGGAGCATTTTCCGGGAAAAAAACTTGCCTGCATTGGCCCTGTGAATGCCCCGGTGTACAAAGTTAATGATATTTACAGAAAAATTTTATATATTAAGAATGAAAACTATGATATACTGATACAGATCAGAAAAATGGCGGAGGCCTGCTTGGATGGCATGGAAGGGATTTCCCTCCAGTCCGATCTGGCTTTATAGGCCAAACAGCAGAAAAGGGGTTTGTATATCCGCCGTTTATGGTTTGAATATGAAAAAGGAGAGATAATAAAATGGCAGTCCGTCAGATTCGTGTAATTGGAGATGAAGTTTTAAATAAAAAATGCAAGCCGGTAAAGGAGATGACTCCTCGTACGGCAGAGCTGATCGAAGATATGTTTGAGACCATGTATGAGGCAAACGGCGTAGGCCTTGCAGCTCCCCAGGTGGGCGTTTTAAAGAAAATCGTGGTAATTGACGTAGAGGACGGCAATCAGTATGTGCTGATCAACCCGGAAATTGTGGAGCAGCAGGGCGCCCAGACCGGATACGAGGGCTGCTTAAGCGTTCCCGGCAAGACCGGCATCGTAACCCGTCCGGATTATGTAAAGGTAAGAGCGCTGAATGAAAACATGGAGGAGTATGAGTTAGAGGGACAGGATCTTTTAGCCAGAGCCATCTGTCATGAGTGCGCACACCTGGATGGCCAGCTCTATGTAGAGCTGGTCGAAGGCGAGCTGCTGGATACAGAGGCTGAAGAAGAGGAAGAGGAGATGTAAGATGCGTATCGTATTTATGGGGACGCCGGATTTTTCCGTTCCGGCATTAAATGCCCTGGTGGATGCCGGCCACGAGGTAGCTGCGGTAGTGACCCAGCCGGATCGTCCAAAGGGCAGAGGAAAAGATGTACAGATGACGCCGGTGAAGCTTCAGGCGTTAGAGTACGGCATTCCGGTCTATCAGCCGGAAAAGGTAAAGGATCCGGCTTTTGTGGAGATTTTAAAGGAGCTTCATCCGGAGGCGATCGTAGTAATCGCCTTCGGACAGATCCTCTCAAAGGCCATTCTGGATATTCCGCCCTATGGCTGCGTCAATATCCATGCCTCCCTGCTTCCAAAGTACCGGGGAGCAGCTCCCATCCAGTGGGCGGTGATCGACGGAGAGAAGGAAACCGGCGTTACCACCATGATGATGGATGTGGGACTGGATACGGGAGACATGCTGGAAAAGACGATGATCCCTCTGGATCCGAAGGAAACCGGAGGAAGCCTGTTTGAAAAACTCAGCCAGGCAGGGGGAAAGCTGATTCTTTCCACCCTTGATAAGCTTGAGAAGGGCACCGCAGTAAGGACGCCTCAGAAGGACGAGGATTCTACCTATGCAAAGATGCTTACAAAGTCTCTGGGACGCATTGACTGGTCTATGGAGGCAGAGGCCATTGAACGCCTGATCCGCGGTTTAAATCCCTGGCCCAGCGCCTATACCTCCCTTCATGGAAAGACCTTAAAGCTCTGGGATGGGGATGTTTTGAAGGAAACGACGGATGCCAGACCGGGAGAGGTAGTCCTTTGTGATCCCCGCCGTCTGGTAGTGGCTGCAGGAGAAGGGCTGTTATCCATCCGCCAGCTTCAGCTGGAAGGAAAGAAGCGGATGGATGTGGAAACCTTCCTCAGAGGCTATTCCGTAAAAGAGGGAGAAATACTGGGAGAGTAAGTTTCCCGCAATCATGCTGTTACGTTAGAAAGAGAGTGAATCTATATGTTTTATATGCCCTATTTTGACCCTACCTACGTTCTGATCCTCATCGGAATGGTGCTGTCTTTAATGGCTTCTGCAAAACTGAACGCTACCTACAGCACCTATGCCCGTGTGGGAAGCCGCTGCGGGCTTACGGGAGCAGAGGCGGCAGAGCGGCTGCTCCGTTCCCAGGGGATCTATGATGTGGCAGTGCGCCGTGTATCCGGTCACCTTACAGATCACTATGACCCCCGCACCAAAACAGTAAACCTGTCGGATGCGGTATACGGAGCCACCTCCATTGCAGCCATCGGTGTGGCGGCCCATGAGTGCGGCCATGCCATGCAGGATGCAGGAGAGTACGTTCCCCTGCGGTTAAGAGCTGCATTGGTGCCGGTAGCCAACTTCGGCGCCCAGATCTCCTGGCCCCTGATCCTCATCGGCTTCTTTATAGGCGGAGGCTTTCTGGTTGATATAGGGATCCTGCTTTTTTCAGCCGCCGTGCTTTTCCAGCTTGTGACCCTGCCGGTAGAATATAATGCTTCCCACCGTGCAGTAAAGCTTCTGGATTCCATTGGGATTCTTCGGGATCAGGAAGTGGGGCAGGCAAGAAAAGTATTAGGCGCAGCTGCCTTAACCTATGTAGCTGCTGCAGCAGCTTCCATCCTCCAGCTCCTTCGTCTGCTTCTTTTATTCGGAAACAGAGACAGGGATAATTAACAGGAGGGATTTATGGCAAAACAGACAGACAGGGGTCTGGAAAACAGGGAAATAATCCTTGGGGTGTTGACGGAGGTGCTCGAAAAGGGCAGCTTCGTCCATCTTGTTTTAAACCAGGCTCTTTATAAATATCAATATCTGGATAAGGCAGACAGAGCCTTTATCACCCGTGTCACAGAAGGGACACTGGAGTATATGCTTCAGCTGGACGGGGTGATCAACCGGTATTCAAAGACAAAGACGAACAAGATGAAGCCACTGATCCGGAACCTTTTAAGAATGAGCGTCTATCAGCTTCTCTATATGGACCGGGTGCCTGACAGCGCTGTGTGCAATGAAGCGGTAAAGCTGGCAGTGAAGCATCGGTTTCAGGGTTTAAAGGGCTTTGTAAACGGAGTGCTGCGTACCATTTCCAGAGAAAAGGAACACATTTCCTTTGAGAATCCAGCCATGCGTTTCAGTGTTCCAGACTGGATGTATGATAAATGGGTCAGAGACTGGGGAGAAGAGAGGGCCGAGATCATTGCCGCATCCTTTTTAGAGCCCCGTCCTACCTGGGTTCGATGCAATGAAAGTACCGTACCGGTATCTCAGATATTAAAATCTCTTCAGGAAGAGGGAGCCGGTGCAGAGTGTATGGAAGGCTTTGATTCCATGATCGCCCTGTGGGGCTATGACTATCTGGAAGGGCTGACTGCATTCTTGGAGGGCTGGATCCAGGTTCAGGATATCAGCTCCAGCCTGGTAGGACAGCTGGCTGCTCCAAAAAAGGGTGATATCATCATTGATGTATGCGCTGCTCCTGGAGGAAAGAGCCTTCATCTGGCAGATCAGCTAAAACGGACCGGCCTGGTAGAAGCCAGGGATTTAACAGAACAGAAGGTTTCCCTTATTGAGGACAATATTGCCCGCTGCGGTCTGACAAATATTCAGACAAAGGTATGGGACGCCACTGTGTTTGACCCGTCCAGTGAGGAAAAGGCAGATATCGTGATCGCAGATCTTCCCTGTTCCGGCATGGGAATTATTGGGAGAAAGCCGGATATCAAGTACCACATGACAGAAGAAAGTCTGAAAGCTTTGGAAGAATTGCAGCGCCAGATCTTATCCGTTGTATGGCGGTATGTAAAGCCCGGCGGAACACTGATTTACAGTACCTGCACCATCAATAAGGGAGAAAATGAGAAAAATGCTTCCTGGATTCGCGGGAATCTTCCCTTTGAGCCTGTGGATATAAGAGGAAAGCTCCCGGAGGGATGGGAAGCAGCCTCTTCTGCTTCTTTACAGGAGGGACAGATCCAGATCCTGCCGGGGATTGGCCCATGGAAGGAATTTGACGGCTTTTTTATCAGCGTTTTTAAGCGCCGGGGATAAAAAGACCGGTTTATTTTAAAGTACAGGAGTTTTTTATGTTAGATTTAACAGACCGCAATGGTAAAAAAGATATCAAATCCATGACCCTGGAGGAAGTAACCGCAGAGCTTGGCACATTGGGAGAAAAGCCCTTTCGGGCAAAGCAGCTCTACGACTGGCTCCATGTAAAGCTGGTGACAGACTTTGATCAGATGAGTACTCTCTCAAAGAGCCTTCGGGAAAGGCTTAAAGAGCATTACAGCGTTACGGCATTAAAGGTTGTAGGAGAACGGATTTCGGCTGTGGACGGTACCAGAAAGTACCTCTTTGGACTGGAAGATGGGAATGTGATCGAGAGTGTGTGGATGAAGTACCATCACGGCAATTCCGTATGCATTTCCTCCCAGGTGGGCTGCCGTATGGGCTGCCGCTTCTGCGCCTCCACCCTGGACGGTCTGGAGCGGAACCTGCGGGCCTCAGAAATGCTGGATCAGATTTATCGGATCCAGACCATTACAGGAGAGCGGGTATCCAATGTGGTGATCATGGGTTCCGGAGAACCCATGGACAACTATGATAACGTGATCCGTTTCCTGCGCCTGATCTCCCATGAGAAGGGGCTTAACATCAGCCAGAGAAATCTGACGGTATCCACCTGCGGCATTGTGCCGGGAATCTTAAAATTTGCTAAAGAGGGGCTTCAGGTCACATTAGCCTTGTCTCTGCACGCCCCCAATGACGAGGTGCGAAAAACCTTGATGCCGGTGGCAAACAGCTACCGTCTGGAAGATATTTTAGATGCCTGCCATACATATTTTGAAGCAACCGGCAGACGGCTGACCTTTGAATACAGCCTGGTAAAAGGGGTAAATGATAATTTAAAGGAGGCCGCAGCCCTTACGAAACTGATAAAGGACCAGCATGGCCATGTAAATCTGATCCCGGTTAATCCCATCAAGGAACGGGATTACGTTCAGTCCGACCGCAGGGCCATTGAGGCGTTTCGGAACTATCTGGAAGACCACGGCATCAATGCCACGGTCCGCCGGGAGATGGGCCGGGATATCGGCGGAGCCTGCGGGCAGCTAAGAAAGAGTTATATAGAAGGAGGGGGATGACATGGAAGCATATGCACTGACAGATATAGGGAGAGTCCGCTCCATGAACCAGGATTATATTTATGCCTCTCAGGAAACCATTGGTTCCCTTCCAAACCTTTTTCTGGTAGCTGACGGCATGGGCGGTCATCAGGCCGGTGATTTTGCCTCCCGGTATGCAGTGGAACATCTGGTGGTGTACTTAAACCGCTGCCAAAAGGGAGCGGCAGTGGCTCAGCTGCAGGAGGGGATCCGCCAGGTAAATGCAGGCCTTTACGATGAATCCCTTAAGAGGGAGGAACTGAGCGGTATGGGATGCACGCTTGTAGCAGCGGTGATAGAGGATGGGATCCTCTATGCGGCTAATATCGGAGACAGCCGTCTTTACCGGATCCATGGAGGCCGGATTCGCCAGGTTACAAAGGATCATTCCTATGTGGAGGAAATGGTAGCCAGAGGGAAAATGGTCCGGGGAAGTGCGGACTATAACCGCAGGAAAAATATCATTACCCGGGCAATGGGAATCGGAACCCATGTAGAGGCAGACTTTTTTGAGGCGGATTTAGAGTCGGGCGACTATATACTTCTCTGTTCCGACGGCCTTACCAATATGGTGGCCGATGAACGGATCTGCGCCATTATATCCGAACCCGGCACTCTTAAGGAAAAGGCAGAGCGTCTGATCGAGGAAGCCAATGAGAGTGGAGGAATCGATAATATTGCGGTTGTTCTTGTAAAATTCGAGGAAGGGGGAACCGGCCTATGTTAAATCCTGGAACCTACCTTCAGGGGCGGTATGAAATTCTGGAAAAAATCGGCTCAGGTGGAATGTCTGTTGTCTATAAGGCAAAATGCCATACCTTAAACCGTCTGGTAGCGATTAAGGTACTGAAGGAAGAATTTGCCTCAGATGAGAATTTTGTAAGCAAGTTTAAGATGGAAGCTCAGGCAGCAGCACGGCTTTCCCATCCCAATATTGTAAATGTATATGATGTAGTAGATGAGGAAAATCTTCATTATATCGTGATGGAGCTTATTGAGGGGATTACCCTCAAAAGCTACATTGAAAAAAAGGAACTTTTAGACAGCAAAGAGGCGATCGGTATTGCCATCCAGGTGGCACAGGGGATTGCTGCAGCTCATGAGCAGCATATCATCCACCGGGATATCAAGCCTCAGAACATGATCATTTCAAAAGACGGCAAGGTAAAGGTAGCAGACTTTGGCATTGCCAGAGCCGTTTCCAGCCAGACGGTTAATTCATCGGCTGCTGTGGGCTCGGTGCACTATATTTCACCGGAACAGGCCAGAGGCGGATACTGTGATGAGCGAAGCGATATCTATTCCTTTGGAATTACGCTTTATGAAATGGTTACAGGCCGGGTTCCCTTTGAGGGGGACAATACGGTTGCTGTGGCTCTGGCCCATCTAGAGGATCCGGTGGTCCCGCCAGGAGATTATAATCCTCAGGTCTATTCGGGGCTGGAGGATATTATTTTAAAATGTACCAAAAAGAAGCCGGACAGGCGCTATGGCTCCATGGAGGAGGTAATCCACGATCTGCGCCGGGTGCTTATGGATCCGGAATGTGATATTTACCAAAATGAGGAAATAGAGGAAGGGGGGGATCCCTATCAGACACGCCCTATTTCTAAAGACGAGTTAAGCCAGATCCGGGATCATCACCGCCGTAAAAGCAGGGAGACTGGTGCAGATGAGGCGGAAAAAGTGACAGAGGGTCTTGAAACGTCTGATGAAGAAAATGGATCCCCAGACAGCCTGTCTAAAGAGGATGCGGAGGAGTTTGGCGACGGCACGGGAGATCATCGCAGCAGGTATCATTCTTCCCGCAAAAGAGAATTTCATAAAAAGATTCCCTCCAGAAAGCGGGACGAGGATGTAAGCACACAGTTTGAACGGATGATCGCTGCGATTGGCATTATAGCTGCCATACTGGTCGTGATCGTGGTTGTTTTTGTGTTTTCAAGACTTACAGGGCTGTTCTGGCCCGGAAGCGGGCAAGACAGCCAGGAAAATCAGACAGAGGCGGTCACCCAGTCCGCATCTATGGAGGAAATCCAGGTGATCCCGGATGAGGGAGAGACTATAATGCCAAATGTTTTAGATCTGCCCAGAGATATGGCGGAAAGCAAGCTTAAGGAATATGACATTGTAATGAAGGTTACAGGGGAAGAGTACTCCGAAAACTATTCCAAGGGCTATGTAATGCGCCAGGATGTGGACGAGGGGACAGCAGTAGAAAAATGGAGTACCGTAGGAGTTATCATCAGCAAGGGAAGCGAACGGGTAGACGTAAAGGCGCTTAATTTATCCGGTATGGATAAAAAGCAGGCAGAGGAGATTTTAAAAGATAAGGATCTGATTCCGTCTGCAAAAGAAGAAGCAAATGATACGGTGCCGAAGGGAAAGGTGATCCGTGTTGGAACAGAAGAAGCAAAGACGGGAGATACGGTGGAGCTTTTTGTAAGCTCAGGCCCTAAAACCGTTCAGGGACAGGTGCCAAAGCTGACGGACGGCGATGCGGCAGCAGCAGATGCTCTTTTAAAGGCAGCCGGTCTTGTGAGCGGTACAGTGACCTATGAGTACGATCCTTCCAAGCCTCATGGGCAGGTTCTTTCTCAGAGTGAACTTCCGGGAACCATGTTGGAGCCCCAGTCTGCAGTGGATTATGTAGTTAATGACAGTGCTCAGGCTTCCACAGAGGCTGCTGTGGCAAAAACAGGAGAGGAAGAGAAATATTATGTTGGTTCCATTGACGCTACCTGCTCCTTAAGCAATTATATTGGCCCTGCTTCCCAGACAAGCAGCGTGCGTATTTTGATCCGTTTAAAACAAAAGGATCCCAAGGATGCCAATACCTATGTATACACAAACCTGATCAGTCCCAGACTGGTAGTAGGCTCTCAGGATATTCCTGTTGTATTCTCGCGGATCAAGGGCGCATACGGCGTTGACAGCGGGATTGTGGAGGTTGTAGATGTGGATAATGACGATAAGGTGATCCAATCCTGGCCGGTATCCTTTTTCCCGGCAGGATAAAAAAGAACAGGAAACAATATGACAGGAAAGATAATCAAGGGAATTGCAGGCTTTTATTATGTAAATGACGGCGAAAACCGGGTGTACCAGTGCAGGGCAAAAGGTATTTTCAGAAACAGGAAAATTAAACCCCTGGTAGGAGATAATGTGGAATTTTCCATCCTGGATGAAGAGGCAGGAGAGGGGAATATCGATGAGATCCTTCCGAGAAAAAATGCCCTGGTGCGCCCGGCGGCAGCCAATGTGGATCAGGCGCTGGTACTCTTTGCCCTGACTCAGCCATCCCCCAATTTAAATCTTCTGGACCGCTTTCTGGTGATGATGGCTATGGAGGAGATTCCGGTAGTGATCTGCTTTAATAAGGCGGATCTGGGAGATGGTGCCATGGAGGAGGAGTACAAAAAGATATATGAGGGCGCTGGTTATGAAGTTCACTTTATCAGTGCCAGGACTGATCTGGGGATGGATCAGGTCCGTGAGCTTTTAAGAGGGCGTACGACGGTGCTGGCCGGCCCTTCCGGAGTAGGGAAATCCTCCCTTACAAACCGGATCCAGCCGGAGGCATCCATGGAAACAGGAGGCATCAGCCGGAAGATTGAGCGCGGAAAGCACACCACCCGTCATTCAGAACTGTTTTTTGTGGAAAAAGATACTTATATGATGGACACACCGGGCTTCAGCTCCATGTATACGCCGGAAATAGAGGCTTCTGAGCTGAAGGAGTTTTTTCCGGAGTTTGCAGAGTTTGAGGATGAATGCCGCTTTTTGGGCTGTGTCCACATAGGAGAAAGGGTCTGCGGGGTAAAGGAAGCGGTAAAAGAGGGGAAAATCAGTCTCAGCCGCTATGAGAATTACCGTCTGATCTATGAAGAACTTAAGCAGAAAAGGAGATATTAAATCATGTATTATAAGGTAGCGCCGTCAGTTCTGGCGGCAGATTTTGCAGAGCTTGGAAGTCAGCTTCGGGCTGTTTCAGAGGCCGGAGCAGAGTGGATCCATCTGGATGTGATGGATGGCGCCTTTGTGCCGAGCATTTCTTTTGGCATGCCAGTGATCAAAAGCATCCGCCGGGTAACGGATCGTGTGTTTGACGTTCATATGATGGTGGAGGAGCCGGGCCGCTATGTGGAGGATGTAAAGAAGGCAGGAGCGGATGTGATCACCGTCCATGCCGAGGCCTGTAAGCATTTAGACCGGGTGATCAGCCAGATCAAGGAAGCCGGCTGTCGGGCCGGAGTGGCTTTAAATCCGGCGACTCCTGTTTCTGTGCTGGAACATATTCTGGATCAGGTGGACATGGTTTTGATCATGACCGTTAATCCGGGCTTTGGCGGACAGAAGTTCATCCCCTATACCATCGAAAAGGTAAAAGCAGTGAGAAGGCTTTGTGACGAGCGGGGCCTTACGACAGACATCCAGGTAGACGGAGGCATCAGCGCAGCCAATGTAAGAGAGGTTTTAGAGGCAGGAGCCAATATCTTTGTAGCAGGAAGCGCCGTGTTCGGAACAGACCCGGCAGCCCGCACAAGAGAGATGGTGGAAATTTTTAAGGAATACGAGAAATGAAACGATGTCTGATCCTTACCGGCGGACGGCTTGATCCGGCCTTCGCCGGTTCCTTTTTACAAACAGAGGAATTTAACAGAGTGATCGCGGTAGACGGCGGACTGAAAGGTGCAAAGGAGCTGGGCCTTGTGCCGGATGTGATCGTAGGTGATTTTGACTCCGTTGATCCGGCGGTTCTGGCATTTTACCGGAAGATGGAGCATATTGTCTGGGAGGTCCACCAGCCGGAAAAGGACGATACGGATACAGAGCTGGCCTTAAAGCGGGCCATGGCCATGGGAGCAGGAGAAATCGTTATCCTTGGAGCCACCGGAGGACGTCTGGATCATATGATCGGTAATATACAGCTTTTATATCCCTGCCTTCAAAAGGGAATCCGTGCCAGCATCATAGATCCTCAGAACCGTCTGTATCTGATTGACGGAGAAACTGTATTTCGCAGGCATGAAGTCTGGGGAACGTATATTTCCTTCCTGCCTCTTACACAGGAGGTAACAGGAATTACCTTAAAGGGCTTTAAATATCCGCTGGAAAATAAAGATATCTGTATCGGTACCAGTCTCTGCATCAGTAATGAACTCATAGAAGAAGAGGGACGGATTACCTTTTCAGAGGGTGTTCTGATGGCGGTGGAATCTCATGATTGATGATCGGAGAAACTGGACTGGTTAAAAAGTGATAAACTGGATATTTGTAACCATCCACTTTAGTGGTACCATATGCATCATAAAATGCAAGTGAGGAGCGGATGATTATGAAATTATCAAAGATTGCCATGACCGGACTTTTTGCAGCCCTTTCCTATGTAGTATTTACCTTTTTGCAGATCAAGATCACCCTTCCCGGCGGAGATGCCACCTCCATTCATCTGGGAAATGCGGTCTGTGTGCTGGGTGCCTTGATCCTGGGCGGCTTTTACGGCGGTCTGGGCGGAGCCATCGGCATGACCATTGGGGATCTTTTCGATCCTGTCTATGTAATATATGCCCCTAAGACCTTTATCCTGAAGCTCTGTATCGGTCTGATCACCGGGTTTGTGGCTCACAGGCTGGGGCATATCGATGAAAGCAGCGACCAGGGCCATGTGCTGCGCTTTGCAGCAGCAGGAGCGGTCTGCGGTCTTGTCTTTAATATGATCTTTGATCCGCTGTTTGGATATTATTACAAGCTTCTGATCCTTGGAAAGCCGGCGGCAGAGCTCGCCCTTGTATGGAACGTGGCCTCCACCTCCATCAATGCAGTTCTTTCCGCCATTGCTTCCCTTGTGATCTACATGCCCCTTCGCCGGGCTTTGATCCGATCCGGGTTGGTTGACAAGCTGAAATAAGGAGTATCCGTTATGCCAAATTACCATCAGAAGAAAATTGCAATGATAAACGATCTTTCCGGGTACGGCCGCTGTTCTCTTACAGTGGCTCTTCCCATTTTATCGGCCATGGGCATCCAGTGCTGTCCGGTGCCAACCTCGATCCTTTCCAATCACACAGGCTTTCCAGTGTATTATTTTGATGATTATACCGACCATATGGAGCCCTATATTGAGAAATGGAAGGAGCTGGGGCTTACCTTTGACGGCATTGCCACAGGATTTCTGGGCTCGGAGCGCCAGATTGAGATTGTGAAGGATATGATCGCAGCTTTTCGCACGCCTGGGACAAAGGTTCTGGTAGATCCCATTATGGGAGATCACGGAATCGCCTATGCGACCTACACGCCGTCCATGTGCAGCCGGATGCGGGAGCTGGCTGCCATGGCCGACATATTGACTCCCAACCTTACAGAGGCCTGTATTCTCGCCGATGTTCCCTACGAGAGCGGGGAAATGAGTTATGAGGCGCTGGCCGGCCTTGTAAGACGTCTTCAGAAGCTGGGGCCTTCCGCTGTTGTGATCACAGGGATCCGAAAGGGACCTGACCTGGTAAATGCCATGGCAGAGGGAGAAGGTGAGGTTTCCTTTTTGAGCCGCAAAGCCGCAGGAGAGGAACGGCCCGGTACGGGAGATGTGTTTTCCTCCATTATCGCCGGGGGATGCATCCGGGGCTGGAGCCTAAAGAGGTCTGTTAATCTGGCGGCTGATTTCGTAAGAGACTGCATTGTGCGTTCCGGAGAGCTTCAGATACCGGTTAAAAACGGAGTCTGTTTTGAACTGCTTTTAGGCAGCCTGTGCCAGATGACGGACAAATAGGCGCCGGAAGGGAGCTTTTTCAAAAAAAGGCTTTTATTTCACTGGAAAATGTTATATACTCATAAACAAGTATGTAAATACAGTAAGGAGATCCAGGAGGAGTATCATGTTAGATTTAAAGTTTGTCAGAGAAAACCCTGACATCGTAAAGCAGAATATTAAAAATAAATTTCAGGACGGAAAACTTCCCCTGGTAGACGAGGTGATCGCGCTGGACGCTGAAAACCGCGCTACCCAGAAGGAAGCTGACGATCTCAGAGCCAGCAGAAACAAGCTGTCCAAGCAGATCGGCGCTCTCATGGGACAGGGAAAGAAGGAAGAGGCAGAAGAGGTGAAAAAACAGGTCAGCGCCAATTCCGCCAGACTGGCTGAGTTAGAGGCAAAGGAGAGCGAGCTTGCCGAGAAGATCTTAAAGATCATGATGACCATCCCAAATATCATCGATCCAAGCGTACCCATCGGTAAGGATGACAGTGAAAATGTAGAGATCGAGAAGTTCGGTGAGCCAGTGGTTCCTGATTTTGAGATCCCCTACCATACAGATATCATGGAGCGTTTTAACGGCATTGATCTGGATGCTGCCAGAAGAGTAGCAGGAAACGGCTTCTACTATCTGATGGGCGATATTGCCAGACTTCACTCTGCAGTGATTTCCTATGCAAGAGACTTCATGATCGGACGCGGCTTTACCTACTGTGTACCTCCCTTTATGATCCGCAGCAATGTAGTAACAGGCGTTATGAGCTTTGCCGAGATGGATGCCATGATGTATAAGATCGAGGGCGAGGATCTCTATCTGATCGGTACCAGCGAGCATTCCATGATCGGAAAGTTTATTGACACCATTACGCCGGAGGCAGAGCTTCCCATGACGCTCACCAGCTATTCCCCATGCTTCCGCAAGGAGAAGGGTGCTCACGGCATTGAAGAGAGAGGTGTATACCGCATCCACCAGTTTGAGAAACAGGAGATGATCGTTGTCTGCAGACCGGAGGAAAGCCCTGTATGGTATGACAAGCTGTGGCAGAATACCGTAGATCTGTTCCGTTCCCTGGATATCCCGGTAAGAACCTTAGAGTGCTGCTCCGGCGATCTGGCTGATCTTAAGGTGAAGTCCTGTGATGTAGAGGCATGGTCCCCACGGCAGAAGAAATATTTTGAGGTGGGAAGCTGTTCCAACTTAGGAGATGCTCAGGCCCGCCGCTTAAAGATCCGTGTAAATGGCGAGGACGGAACCAAATATCTGGCACATACTTTAAACAACACCGTAGTAGCGCCTCCCCGTATGCTGATCGCTTTCCTGGAGAACAATCTGCAGGCAGACGGCAGCGTAAAGATCCCTGAGGCATTAAGGCCTTATATGGGCGGAATGGAAGTTATGATTCCTCAGAAATAAACAGGAGTAAATATATGGTAAAATTCAATCATTTTAATTTTAATGTACTGAACCTGGAAAAGAGCCTGGAGTTTTATGAGAAAGCCCTGGGACTTAAGCCGGTAAGAGAAAAGGATGCTTCTGACGGCTCCTTTAAGCTGGTGTATTTAGGAGACGGTCTCAGCGACTTTACTCTGGAGCTGACCTGGCTTAAGGACCGCACAGAATCCTACAATCTGGGTGAGTGCGAATTCCATCTGGCTTTCCATGTGGATGATTATGACGCGATCCATAAAAAGCACCAGGAAATGGGCTGCATCTGCTATGAAAATCCGGCTATGGGAATTTATTTCATTTCCGATCCGGATGGATACTGGATTGAGATTGTTCCGGAAAACAAATAAAGAAGGAAAAAGGAAACCGGCCTCCGCTTTAAAGCGGGGAGCCGGTTTTTTAACGGGCTGCGTCCAACTGGACGGAGCGTATTACTGATTGTACTCGCTGTATTTCTCCTCACAGTACTGGCAGCGGTAGGTTTCTGTCTTTTCATCTGCCAGATAGAAGATGTGTGGAAGCTCCTGTTCGATGGAGGTAATGCAGCGCGGATTCTTGCAGTGGATCACGTTGGTGATCTTTTTGGGAAGCTTTAAGGCCTTCTTTTCAGCAATTCTGTCATCACGGATGATATTTACGGTGATGTTGTGATCGATATAGCCCAGAATATCCAGATCCAGCTTATCTAAACCGCCTTCGATCTTGATAATGTCCTTGCGGCCCATTTTGTTGCTTCGGGCATTTTTAATGATGGCAACCTGGCAGTCTAATTTGTCAAGGCCCAGGTGATAGTAAATATCCAGGCTCTTTCCTGCCTCAATGTGGTCAAGGACAATGCCTTCTTTTAATCCGCTGATATTTAACATGGCTTTTCTACCTCCAGTAATGTCATGATCAGTGCCATACGGACATATACGCCGTACTGGGCCTGTTTGAAGTAAGCAGCTCTTGGATCGTCATCTACCTCCACAGAGATTTCGTTTACTCTTGGAAGGGGATGAAGGATGTACATATCCGGCTTTGCCAGCTTCATCTTTTTGCGTGTCAGGATATAGCAGTCCTTTAAGCGGATGTAATCCTCTTCATTGAAGAAGCGCTCCTTCTGCACGCGGGTCATATAAAGGATATCCAGGCTTCCCAGAGCGTCGTCCAGATTTCCTACCTCTTCAAATGGGATGTTGTTGGCTTCCAGTACGTCCTCGCGGATGCTGTCTGGAATACGAAGCTCCGGCGGGGAGATCAGAACGAATTTTACACCCGGATAGCGGACCATGGCGCTGATCAAAGAATGAACAGTACGGCCGAATTTAAGGTCGCCGCACAGGCCGATGGTTAAATTGTCCAGGCGTCCCTTTAAGGAGCGGATGGTCATAAGGTCTGTCAGAGTCTGGGTAGGATGCTGATGGCCGCCGTCACCTGCATTGATGACAGGAATTTCTGCCTTCTGGGCTGCTACAAATGCGGAACCCTCCTTGGGATGACGCATGGCGCAGATATCAGCGTAGCAGGAAATCATACGGATGGTGTCGGCAACGCTTTCTCCCTTTGCAGCGGAACTGGAATTAGCGGAAGAAAAGCCGAGAACATTGCCGCCCAGGTTCATCATGGCTGCTTCAAAGCTTAAGCGTGTTCTGGTGCTGGGCTCATAAAACAGGGTAGCAAGCTTTTTGCCGTCGCAAACGTGCGCATATCTGGGAAGATTTTTCTCGATGTCTCTGGCTAATGCTAAAAGGTCATCGATTTCCTCCACAGAGAAGTCTAAGGGATTCAGTAAGTGTCTCATGTGATTCTCCTTTGCCTTTTCTATTTTATTTTAAGTGATTTTGGGAAATAGTCCACACTGAACCAGTGCGATAGCCGGACAGCCAGATATGGCACTGATTTGTGCCTCGTCATATTCTTACATAGAATGACAAAGAAGTCAAGTAGAATTTGGGCGGTCGTAAAAAATATTTAAGGAACTTTAAAGGAAAAAGGGACAGCGGCTATTGACGTTTTATGGTATACTGTCTAAAGACAGACAACACAACCATGCCTTTTACAGGCAGGCAAAGGAGAGTTCATTGACAGAAACAGAGAAGAAAGCTCCGATTCCCGTAATCCGTGTAAGGAATCTGTATAAGATTTACCGGGTGGGAGAGACAAAGGTACGGGCATTAAACGGCGTGGATTTTGAAATCTATAAGGGAGAGTTTGTAGCCATTGTAGGAACCTCCGGTTCCGGCAAATCCACCCTTTTGAATATGCTAGCCGGACTGGAGAAGCCCACCAAAGGCGAGATCATCATAGGAAAGGTTCATATGGAACGGCTGACGGAAAAACAGCTTGTGGCATTCAGGAGGGAAAAGGTTGGATTTATTTTCCAGTCCTATAATCTTTTAAATACCATGAATGCCGTTGAAAATGTAGCCCTTCCCTTATCGTTCCGGGGAGTGGCCAAAAGAGTGCGGCTTAAAAAGGCCAGGGAATTTCTGGCGCTGATGGGGGTGGCAGATCAGGAAAAGCATATGCCAAACCAGATGTCCGGAGGCCAGCAGCAGAGAGTGGGCATCGCCAGGGCTCTGGTGGTAGACCCGCAGATCATTTTTGCGGATGAGCCTACGGGGAATCTGGATTCCAAGACCACCATGGAGGTACTGCGGTTAATGCAGCGCATTGTAAGAGAACAGAAGCAGACACTTGTGGTGGTTACCCATGACAACAACCTGGCTTCCTACGCAGACCGCAGGATCCGGATCGTGGACGGGAAGATCACGGGCATAGAGACCGGGGGCCGGTCAGCCTTAGATGAGACGGAGGAGAAAACAGTATGAAAGCATGGAAAAAGGCAAAGGCCCTGCTTATGCTTGCAGCGGCTTTTATGGCAGCAGCGGGAGGCATCCCGTCTATGGCCAGTGATTTTAAGACAGGCTACAACACAAATGCCAGTGATAATGATCATATATTCACAACCAAGTCTCCCAAGGGGAATATCGGCAAGTCTATGAGCATTTCATTCCGGGTTCGGGCGACGGATGAGGATATGGATAATCTAAAGGTAAGCCTTCTTGAAACAACGGAATTTCAGCAGATCGAGTCAAAAGGTGAAAGCGACTATACAGTTGATTACTATCCATTTGAAATTATGGAAACCACCTTTGTGGGGAAAAATGTAGGAAATATAAAGGCGGGCAATGTAAAAAGTGTTTCCCTTTCCGCCAGAGTCCGCAGAGACGCCGCCCAGGGCTATTACAGCATCCCCATTCAGTTAGAGTGGGATGGGGGCTATGATGTGGATTACATCAATATCTGGATTTCCACCAGTTCCACTACCTCTGAGGATGAGGAAGAGGATAAAAAAGAGGGAAATTATTTTGTGATCGGTGAAAATCAGTCCACACCCAGGGGAGTTTATCCCAATGTCATTGATTTTGGCGTCAATTTCCGCAATAAAAGAGAAACCACAGCCCAGGATGTAACCATTTCCATGGGGCTTTCGGAAGACGACGCCAAATTCCCCTTTGAGATCAATGACGGCAATTATGATCGAACCTTTGAGCGGGTCAGTCCGGGAGAAACCGTGGCTGCCCAGTACAGCATGGCCATCCGTGAGGATTCCTATACAGGCTATTATCCGATCAAATTTACCATTACCTTCCGCTTAAGCTCTGAGGGCGACCTTCACACAGAGGAGGGCGTATTTTACGTTCATGTGGTGTCCAAGGATAAGGAGGACGACCTGGGGGAATTTGACGCAAATGACAGAGTCCGGGCCAGAGTGATCGTAGAGGGATATCATACGGTGCCGGAGGAGGTCTATGCGGGCAATGAATTTGAGCTTGTATTAAATATGAAAAATGCCTCTACTACGGTTCCGGCCTCGAATATCCTGTTTAATCTGGAATCGGAAAAGGTTTCCGACAGCGCTGTTTTTACCACAGAGTCCGGTACGGCCTCTATGGTTGTGGATTCTCTGGCTCCGGGCCAGACCACAGAGATCCGGGCTAAATTCACAGCCAAGGCAGGTGTGGATCAGCGCTCCTATGGCATTACGGTAAAAGAAAAGTATGACAGCCCTGAGTTTAAAAATGCAGAGGAAAGCATTATTGTGGATATTCCCGTAAAGCAGTATGCCCGTCTGAGCACCAGCAATATTGATGTAATGCCGGATACCATGTCGGTTGGCTCTGAATCCAACGTGATGTTTGGCATCAACAACACGGGAAAGGTGATCCTTTATAATGTAAACGTAACCTTTGAGGGAGATTCCATCAAGCCTGTGGATACATATGTAGGCAATATTAAGCCCGGAGAGACGGGAAATGTGGATACCATGCTTACGGGCATTGCTCCGACTATGGATGACGGCACCATCCGTCTTCAGATCCACTATGAGGATGAAAACGGACAGGCGGCGGAGCCGGTGGAAAAAGAACTGAATCTGATGGTGACGGAGGAAATGGAAACAGAGTTTGATCCGTCCCTTACTATGGATCCTGAGCTTATGGAGCCGGAGAAGCCGTCCTTTTTTGAAGCATATAAAATGTGGATTCTGATGGGAGGAGCAGCGGCTGCAGGGGCTGTAGGTTTCGTCACCGTGCGTCATATCCGTAAAAAGCGCAGGGCGGCAAAGGAGAAAGAGGATATAGAAGATGAAATTTCCTGATCTTCTGATCATGAGCATGAATAATTTAAGGCGCAGGAAGCTGCGGACGGTGCTGACGGTACTGGGAGTCATCATAGGAACGGCTGCGATCGTCGTTATGGTTTCCCTGGGAATCGGTTTAAATGAGATGACTATGGAACAGATTGCGTCCTGGGGGAGTCTGACTACCATTGAAGTGTACAGCCAGAGTTCCGGCGGAGGGATGCAGATGATGGGAGCGGCGATGTCCTCTCAGAACAGCGAATCGGAACCGAATTATATCACAGATAAGGTAATAGACAATTTTAAGCGGATTCCTCATGTGACGGGTGTTTCTCCTGTTTTAAACATGAATGTGGTCATGCGCCAGGGGGCCTATATTTCTACCTATGTCCAGTTAAAGGGAGTAAGCCAGTCCTATCTGGAGCAGTTAGAGCTGGCAGAGGGCCGGCTCCCGCAGCCGGGAGAACTGGGGCTGGTATTTGGAAATGGGGTAATCCGTGATTTTACGAATGCCAAGACCGGAAAGGGCTACTGGGATACGGGAGAGATGCCGGATGTGGATCCTATGGGAAAACCCATGTTTGTCATTTTTGACATGGATGCTTACTATCAAAGTCAGGGTTCCGGCAGCTCTTCAGACGGGACTCCTGTAAAGCCGCCTAAAAAGTACATGATCGAAACTACGGGAATGCTGGCAGGAGGGGAAAACGGCTACAGCAATTATTCCTGGTATGTATTTACGGATATTGACGGCCTGAAAGCCCAGTTAAAAAAAGTATTTAAAAAGGGAACACCCATCCCCGGACAGCCCACCAATAAAAAGGGAAAGCCTTTAAATGAACTGGTTTACAACAGCGCAGAGATCTTTGTAGATGATATGGAAAATGTGACCCAGGTACAGGAACAGCTGGCAGCTATGGGCTATCAGGTAAACAGCCAGATGGACTTTCTGGAAAGCTCCAGACAGCAGTCCAACATGGTCCAGGCTGTTTTGGGCGGGATCGGCGCGGTATCCCTTTTTGTAGCCGCCATCGGTATTGCCAATACCATGATGATGTCGATTTATGAACGTACCAAGGAAATCGGTGTGATGAAGGTTTTGGGCTGCGATATGGGAAATATACGGAATATGTTTCTGATTGAATCAGGCTTTATCGGTTTTATGGGCGGAACGATAGGAGTGGCTTTAAGCTATGGTGTTTCCGCGATTGTAAACCGTTTTGTAAATATGTCCCAGTCCATGGGGCTTTCGGGAGATCTGTCCCGGATTCCACCATGGCTTTCTATGGCAGCCATTGGCTTTGCTGTTTTTGTAGGCATGGCCGCAGGCTTTATGCCGGCAGTCCGCGCTATGAAATTAAGCCCTCTGGCAGCTATTCGGAACGAATAGGGCACAGGGCGGTTCATAAGCAGAAATAATAAGTAATGCTTCTAAAATTAATTTGCAATATAAGCAGAAATCATATATACTGAAAGCGAATGAGCGAGCGTGTGACTGGCGGATGGTGGGAATAACCACAGGGAGCACGCGAAACAGGACAGAATATGTTCGCAGTTACGAGCCGGCCGCCTGGGCACCTTTTTCAATGTGTACCAGGAGACCGGTTTTTTATTTTACTTTTATATATGGAGGCCAAAACATGAATGTAAGATCACTGGAACAGGAATTAAAGACCAATGCGTATCCGGGACGGGGGATCGTCATCGGAGAGACTGGGGATGGCAGATATGCGGTGACCGCCTATTTTATCATGGGAAGAAGCGCAAACAGCCGCAACCGCGTATTTGTGACAGAGGGAGAAGGAATCCGTACTCAGGCCTTTGATCCTGAAAAACTGGAAGATCCCAGCCTGATCATCTATGCTCCGGTCCGTGTGCTGGGCAATAAAACCATTGTAACAAACGGTGATCAGACGGATACCATTTATGAGGGAATGGATCATCAGCTTACCTTTGAGCAGTCTCTGCGCAGCCGTGAGTTTGAGCCAGATGCTCCCAACTATACGCCCCGGATTTCCGGTATCCTTCACACGGAAAATGGCCGTTACAGCTATGCCATGTCTATTTTAAAGAGCAATCAGGGTGACCCCTCCTCCTGTCTGCGTTTTACCTATGCATATCAGAACCCTGCAGCCGGAATGGGCCATTTCATCCATACCTATATGCATGACGGCAGTCCTCTTCCAAGCTTTGAGGGTGAGCCAAAGGCTGTAGCCATTGAGGGAACCATTGACGAATTTACCTCAATGGTCTGGAACAGCTTAAATGAGGATAACAAGGTATCCCTCTTTGTGCGATATATCGACATTGCTACAGGTGAGACAGAGACAAGAATTGTAAATAAGAATCAATAGCCATTTTAAAAATAAGTCAGGAGAGAGAAGCATGAAAGAACTGGAATTAAAATACGGGTGCAACCCCAATCAGAAGCCTTCACGGATTTTCATGGAAAATGACAGAGAGCTTCCCATTACAGTTTTAAGCGGAAGACCGGGTTATATCAACCTTTTGGATGCCTTAAACGGATGGCAGCTGGTAAAAGAGTTAAAGGAGGCAACGGGACTTCCGGCAGCTACCTCCTTTAAGCACGTTTCGCCTGCTGGCGCCGCCGTGGGCCTTCCCATGGATGAGGTGTTAAGGAAAATTTACTGGGTGGATGATCTTGGAGAGCTTTCTCCCTTAGCCTGTGCCTATGCCAGAGCCAGAGGCGCAGACCGTATGTCTTCTTTTGGAGATTTTATTTCATTATCGGATGTCTGCGACGTGGACACAGCCCGGCTGATTAAGAGAGAGGTTTCAGACGGCGTGATCGCTCCCGGATACGAGCCGGAGGCGTTAGAAATCTTAAAGACCAAGAAAAACGGCAATTACAATGTGATCCAGATCGATCCGGACTATGAGCCAGAGGCTTTGGAGCGCAAGCAGGTATTTGGCGTTGTCTTCGAACAGGGTCACAATAATTTAAAGATTGACAAGACTCTGCTCGAGCATATTGTTACAAAGGAAAAAGAACTTCCAGAGGATGCAGCAAGAGATCTTCTGATTTCTCTCATTGTCTTAAAATATACCCAGTCCAATTCCGTCTGCTTTGCAAAAGGCGGTCAGGCCATCGGAATCGGAGCAGGACAGCAGTCCAGAGTACACTGCACCAGACTGGCAGGCAGCAAGGCAGATAACTGGTATCTGCGCCAGGCACCCCAGGTGCTGAATCTGCCCTTTATCGACGGTATCCGCCGGGCAGACAGAGATAATGCCATTGATTTATACATTGGCGAGGATTATATGGATGTGCTGGCAGAGGGAAGATGGGAGCGCATTTTTAAGGAAAAGCCCCCTGTATTTACAAAAGAGGAAAAGCGGGCATGGCTGGACGGCCTTACGGACGTAGCTCTTGGCTCGGACGCTTTCTTCCCCTTCGGAGATAATATTGACAGGGCTTATAAAAGCGGTGTAAAATATGTAGCACAGCCGGGAGGCTCTGTCCGGGATGACCAGGTGATCGAAACCTGTGATCAGTACGGCATGGTGATGGCATTTACGGGAATCCGCCTGTTCCATCATTAAAGCATAGCTGTACTGCATCCATCGGAGCAGCTGAAAGGATCCCGCCAAAAGACACGGCTCATGGGCCAAATGGTCCATGGGCCTTTTATCCGATTTAAAAAGGAAAATTATGGGAAATTATACCGGCATGAAACGAGGATAATGAGAATGAAAGATCTGACAAGAGAGCATCCGCGTCACACCCTGTGGCGCTTTCTTCTTCCCATGCTGGCAAGCGTAATGTTTCAGCAGTTTTACAGTGTTGCGGACAGCAGCATTGCAGGACGGTTCGCAGGAGAAGATGCGCTGGCGGCAGTAGGTGCCTCCTATCCGATTACAGTGATATTTATGGCCTTTGCCGTAGGAAGCAATCTGGGAGCATCGGTTGTGGTGTCACGGCTGTTTGGAGCCGGAGATTTAAAGAGGATGAAATCTGCAGTCAGCACGGCTTTTATTGCCTGCGGTGTGTTAAGCGCGGTTTTAACGCTGTTTGGCTGGTTTTTCTGTAGCTGGATGATGGAGCTGGTACATACGCCGGAAAATATTTTTTCAGAAGGTGAGTTCTATCTTAAGATTTATGTATATGGACTGACCTTTTTGTTTTTGTACAATGTATGTACGGGAATCTTTACGGCACTGGGAGATTCCAGGACGCCTTTGTATTTTCTGATCGGTTCTTCTCTGGGAAATATTTTTCTGGATTTCTGGTTTGTGGCAGGACTTGGCCTGGGAGTGGCAGGCGTGGCCTGGGCGACCTTTATTGCTCAGGGGATTTCCGCTGTACTGGCACTTGTGACGCTGAGGTTCCGGCTTACGAAGATTTCCTGTGAGGGAAGGCCGCGGCTGTTTGACTGGGTGCTTCTGGGCCAGATTGCAGCTATTGCGGTTCCCAGCATCCTTCAGCAGAGCGTCCTGTCTGTGGGAAATATGTTTGTCCAGGAGATCGTAAACCGGTACGGCTCTGCGGTGATCGCAGGATATTCCGGGGCGATCAAGCTCAATACCTTTGCCATCAATTCCTTCATGGCGTTGGGAAGCTGTCTTTCCAGCTATACGGCCCAGAACCTGGGGGCAGGAAAAAGGGAGCGCCTTCCGGCCGGATTTCACACAGGGATCGGCTTGTCGCTGTTTGCGGCCCTTCCATTTGTGATTTTGTATGCTTTTTTTGGAAGGCAGATGATGGGGCTGTTTTTGAGTGGGGAGAGCAAAGATGCGATCGAAGCAGGTGTATTATTTTTAAGGATCGTAAGCCCCATGTACTTTATGATAGCGGTAAAGCTGATGACAGACGGCATTATCCGGGGAGCTGGGGCTATGAAATATTTTGTGATCGCTACGGTGCCGGATCTGATCTTAAGGATCTGTATGGCAGAACTTTTAACCCCGCATTTTGGAAGCACCGGAATCTGGATGGCCTGGCCCTTTGGATGGATCGCAGCAACGGTGCTCACTCTGATTTTTTACCGCAGGATCATTTTGGAAAAATAGTACGTACACCTGGCAAGCTGCTCCGGCATATGATGAAGTAAGAATATGCAGGGGTGGCTTTCTTTGAAAACTTTTCCAAAACCATTATCCCAGATGGAAGAAAAGGAGTGTCTGGAGCGCTGCAAAGGGGGCGACCAGTCTGCCAGAAATATGCTCATTGAGCATAATATGCGTCTGGTAGCCCATGTGGTAAAAAAATATCAGTGCCCGGATTACGAAACAGAGGATCTTCTGTCGGTGGGAACCATCGGACTGATAAAAGCAGTCAATACATTTAATGCAGACAAAGGTTCAAAACTGGCGACGTACGCGGCCCGGTGCGTGGAAAACGAAGTGCTGATGAAGCTCAGAAGCAATAAGAAACTTGCAAGAGAGGTATCCCTCTATGAACCCATCGGAGTAGACAAGGACGGAGAAACCGTAAGTCTGATGGACGTGATCGAGATGGAAAATCCCGAAACCATAGACGGGCTGATCTTGGATCAGGATATCAGGGAAATGTACCGGGCCTTTGACCGCTGCCTGACAGATCCGGAAAAACAGGTCATTTCCATGCGGTACGGCCTCTTTCGGGGCAGGGAGCATACACAGAGGGAAATTGCAGCCCGTATGGGGATATCCAGATCCTATGTCAGCCGGATTGAAAAGCGGGCGATAGGGAAGCTTCGGGCAGAATTTGAGCATTTTTAAGCGGTAGCGCCATAAATATCTAAAATACAGGATAAAAGTGTAAATAAATTAAAAAAATATGCATTGTCATGGAAATGATTTCCGTTTATACTGAGTAGGAAAGACAGGATAAGGAGGAAATGACATGGCTGTTTTAGTAACGGGAGGCGCCGGATATATCGGAAGCCATACCTGCGTAGAGCTGCTGAATGCAGGCTATGAGGTAGTAGTCGTAGACAATCTTTACAATTCCAGTGAGAAGGCTCTGGAGCGTGTTGAGGAGATCACGGGAAAGAAGCTGAAATTTTATCAGGCAGATCTGCTGGACCGCGAGGCGGTAAAAAGGATTTTCGATCAGGAATCCATCCAGGCTGTGATCCATTTTGCAGGCTTAAAGGCAGTAGGTGAATCCGTTCAGAAGCCTCTGGAATATTATCACAATAATATTACAGGAACGCTGATCCTGTGTGATGAGATGAGAAATCACGGCGTAAGGAACATTGTATTCAGCTCTTCTGCAACGGTATACGGCGATCCTGCACAGATCCCCATTACAGAGAAATGTCCCAAGGGTGAGATCACTAATCCCTACGGACGCACCAAGGGAATGCTGGAGCAGATCCTGACGGATTTCCATACTGCAGATCCGGAGTGGAATGTAGTGCTGCTGCGTTACTTTAACCCAATCGGCGCCCATGAGAGCGGAAGGATCGGAGAGGATCCCAAGGGAATTCCGAACAATCTTGTCCCCTATATTGCGCAGGTAGCGATCGGTAAGAGAGATCATTTAAATGTATTCGGAAATGATTATGACACACCGGACGGCACAGGCGTAAGAGATTATATCCATGTGGTAGACCTTGCGAAAGGCCATGTAAAGGCCATGAAGAAGCTGGAATCCAAAGAGGGTGTCAGCATCTACAACCTGGGTACAGGCGTAGGCTACAGCGTCCTTGATGTGCTTCATGCCTATGAAAAAGCCTGCCACAAAACTTTAAAGTATGAAATTCAGCCCCGCAGGGCCGGAGATATCGCAACCTGCTACTCGGACTGCACAAAGGCAAAAGAGGAGTTAGGCTGGGTTGCTGAAAAGGGAATTGAGGAAATGTGTGCCGATTCCTGGAGATGGCAGTCCATGAATCCGGACGGCTACAGAGAATAAAATACAGGAGCCATATCAGCAGAAGCGGACAGAGTTCCAACGGCTGGTATGGCTCTTAAATTTTACTTGCTATTTTGCAGGTTATCCGGTATAGTAAAAATATCTGTTTGATCTATTAAACAAATTTTTCAAATCTGTTTGATCATATCTGAATTTCATTGGTTTTATCTTTTTTATTCCCGTTTACCATTGGCGAGTCAGGGGCGAAGTGTACCTTTTTAACGAAACAGGAGGAGGGTTTATGTTTACAAGGATTAACAGCAGCGGAATACAGGGAATCGGGGCATATCCGGTGTCTGTGGAGGCGGATGTGGCAAATGGTCTTCCAGGTTTTTCCATATCCGGTCAGCTGTCCACAGAGGTCAGGGAAGCACAGGAGCGGGTCCGGACCGCGTTAAAAAATTCTGGCTTTCAGCTTCCGGCTAAAAAGATTACGGTAAATTTGTCGCCGGCAGGTGTGAAAAAGGGAGGAACGGCCTTTGATCTTCCCATTGCAGTCGCAGTATTAGGTGCTTTTGGGGTCTTAGATACAGGCGGACTGGGAGAATGTCTTGTGATTGGAGAGCTGGGGCTGGATGGAAGCGTAAAACCAGTTCCGGGAGTTCTGGTCCATACGGAGGCCGCAAGAGCAGGGGGATTGAGACAGTGTATCCTGCCGGGGGAAAATGAAAGGGAAGGGAGGCTCATAAAAGGAATACAGATCATCGGAATCCGCTCGCTGAAAGAGCTGGTCCAGACGCTGGCCAGGCCGGACTGGAAAAGTACAGGACAGAAAGAGGAGACAGAAGAGGAGGAGAATGATAGATCATGCGAAGGAGATTCAGTGGATTTCAAAGAGATAAACGGGCAGGGAGTACTGAGGCGGGCCGCAGAGGTGGCTGCGGCGGGAATGCACGGCCTTTTGATGTGCGGCAGTGCGGGAACCGGAAAATCTATGGTAGCCTCCCGTATCCCCACGATTCTTCCTGGTCTCACCAGAGAAGAGGATATAGAGATATCCAGAGTTTACAGCGTCTGCGGCAAGCTTCCCTCTGGGCGTCCGCTACTTTCTAAGCGGCCCTTCCGCAGTCCCCACCACACGATTTCTCCTCAGGGCCTTACGGGAGGCGGCCGCTTTCCGGTTCCCGGAGAATTTTCACTTGCTTCGGGAGGCGTGCTGTTTTTAGATGAGCTGCCTCATTTTGGCCGCGGCGCCATAGAGGCGCTGCGTCAGCCTCTGGAAGACCGGAAAATTATGATCAGCCGTGTCTGGGGAAGCTGTGAGTTTCCGGCGGATTTTCTCATTGTGGGAGCCATGAATCCCTGCCCCTGCGGCTTTTTTCCGGACCGTAACCGGTGCAGCTGTACAGAGGCGCAGATCCAGGGATATTTAAGAAGGCTGTCCCGCCCTATTTTAGAGCGCTTCGATATGGGGGTGGAGGCGGCTCCTGTTTCCTTTCGGGAGCTGGAAGAGACTCCGGCGGAAAATGAATCCTCAAAAGAGATCCGCACACGGGTGGAACGGGCCGTAAAAATACAGAAAAAGCGCTTTGAAGGAACGAAAATCCGCTTTAACAGCCGGATGGGGCCGGCGGAAATCCGGCGTTTTTGTCCGTTGGGAGAAAGGGAACGGGAGTTTGCCGAAAAAGTTTATGAAATAAGAGGATTAAGTGCCAGAAGTTATCATAAGGTTTTAAAGACAGCCAGAACCATAGCGGATCTGGCAGGAGAGAAAAATATCAGGCGGGAACACCTGGCAGAGGCATTTGGATACCGCACACTGGAGGGACGGTTATGGGGACGGGAGAAGGATTAGAACGGCTGTTTTTGCACTGGCTCATCCGGATGGAGGGAATGGGAGCTGTGACTGTAAAACGGATCGGAGCATTTGCAGGAAGCTATCGAAATGCATATTATATAGAAGGAATGGAACTTCAAAAAGCGGGGATCTTAAAGACAGAGGAAAGCTGCATACGGTATGATGCCTGGAAAAAGGAATTTTATCCGATGGAAGAGGAATATTACCGTCTGGCAGAAAAAGGAATCCGTTTTATCACGCATCTGGATCCGGATTATCCGTCCCGTCTTCTTTCCATGTATGACTTTCCGGCTGCTTTGTATGTGAAAGGAGATCTCCCAAAAGAAGATGAACCGGCGGCGGCTATTATCGGTGCCAGGGAGTGTTCGGCTTATGGCCGGCAGACGGCAGAGCATATGGCGAAAGAGCTGGCAGAGGCAGGCGTAACGATTATCAGCGGCCTGGCTCGGGGAATCGATGGAGCCGGACATAAAGGCGCTTTGGATGGAGGTGGAAAAACCTTTGCAGTTCTGGGCTGCGGCGTAAATATCTGTTATCCCAGGTCCAATTACAGCCTGTATACTCAAATTGGGGAACAGGGCGGTCTTATATCGGAGTATCCCCCGGATACCCCGCCTCTGGCCCGCAATTTCCCCATGAGAAACCGGATCATCAGTGGTCTTTCAGACGCAGTTTTGGTGATAGAGGCCAAAAAAAAGAGCGGTTCCCTGATTACAGCACAAACAGGACTGGATCAGGGAAAGGATATTTATGCGGTTCCGGGACGGATTACAGATTCCTTAAGCGAAGGCTGCAATCAGCTTATCGCTTCCGGTGCTTTTGTCCTCCTGTCTGCGGAAAACCTTTTGGAAAACATGGGCATTTCCTACAAAAAGAAAGACCGGGCGGGGGAAAAAATTGAGAAGGGACTTGCAAAGCGTGAAAAAATGGTGTATAGTTGCTTGGATTCCGAACCGCTCCATGCAGAGGAAATCGCAGCGAGGGCAGGACTTTCTGTAAGCCAGTCCATGGATGTCCTTCTCACTCTGGAGCTGGAAGGCTATGCAGTGCGGACAACAGGTCTGTACTATGTCAGAGGGGATTTATGATATGGCCCCAAGGGGAAACTGACAGAAAGAATCAGTAACACAAAATAAGGAGTTTTACACCATGGCGAATCATCTGGTAATCGTAGAATCACCTGCAAAGGTGAAAACCATAAAAAAGTTTCTGGGAAGCAGCTACGAGGTAGACGCTTCCGGAGGCCATGTAAGGGATCTGCCTAAAAGCCAGCTTGGCTTTGATCCGGAGCATGGTTATGAACCAAAATATATTACGATCCGCGGAAAGGGAGATGTTCTTGCGAAGCTGCGCAAGGAGGTAAAAAAGGCAGATAAGATCTATCTGGCAACGGACCCGGACCGTGAGGGAGAAGCCATTTCATGGCATCTGATGAAGGCTTTAAAGCTGGATGAGGTAAAGAATAAATCCGTTTACCGCATCAGCTTTAATGAGATTACTAAAAATGCAGTAAAGGCTTCCTTAAAGGCTCCGAGAACGCTGGATATGAATCTGGTCAATGCTCAGCAGACCCGCAGGATGTTGGATCGTATGGTAGGCTACCGCATCAGTCCGCTTTTATGGGCAAAGGTTAAGAGAGGCTTAAGCGCCGGCCGCGTTCAGTCTGTGGCTCTGCGCATGATCTGCGATCGTGAGGATGAGATCAATGCATTTATTCCTGAGGAATACTGGAACTTGGACGCGTCCTTTAAAATTGCCGGAATGAAAAAGCCTCTGACTGCCCGTTATTACGGCCCTGCAGACAGCGGAAAGGAGGAAAAGGCAAAGGGCGCAAAGATGGTGATCCGCAGCAAGGCAGAGCTGGATGCGGTTATGAAGGATTTAGAAAACGTATCCTACCTTGTGGATGAGGTGAAAAAGGGAGAGCGTGTGAAAAAAGCACCGATTCCGTTTACCACCAGTACCATGCAGCAGGAAGCCTCAAAGGCTCTTAATTTTTCGACCCAGAAGACCATGCGCCTGGCTCAGCAGCTTTATGAGGGCGTAGAGGTAAAGGGGCACGGCACCATTGGTTTGATCACTTATCTGCGAACCGATTCTACCCGTATCGCGGAAGAAGCAGATGCTGCGGCAAGAGCCTTTGTAAAAGAGCACTATGGAGAAAACTATATGGCTGCAGGCGAACCGGCCAAAAAGAATGCGGGAAAGATCCAGGATGCTCATGAGGCTATCCGCCCTACCGATATATCCCTTACTCCTGTAATGGTAAAGGAGTCTCTTCCAAGAGACCTTTTCCGTCTGTATCAGCTGATCTGGAAGCGTTTTGCTGCCAGCCGCATGGCTCCGGCCGTGTATGAGACGACCATGGTAAAAATCCGGGGAGGAAACCAGCTGTTCAGTGCAGCTGCGTCCCGGCTGTCCTTTGACGGTTTTATGTCTGTATATGTAGATGCAGATGATGAAGAGGAGAAGGGCCAGACCATGGGAGCCATGGAAAAGGGAAGTGCGCTTTCTCTGGAAAAACTGGAGCCCAGCCAGCATTTTACCCAGCCGCCGGCTCACTATACAGAGGCTTCCCTTGTAAAGGCGCTGGAGGAGCAGGGAATCGGACGTCCCAGTACCTATGCGCCCACCATTACTACCATTATTGCCAGACGCTATGTTGCAAAGGAAAATAAAAATCTTTATGTGACAGAGCTGGGAGAGGTAGTAAACCGGATCATGAAGCAGTCCTTCCCAAGCATTGTAGATGTGAGCTTTACCGCAAATATGGAATCCCTTCTGGATAAGGTGGCAGACGGCACGGTGGCATGGAAAACCGTGGTAAGTAATTTTTATCCAGATCTGGACGAGGCGGTAACGATCGCGGAAAAGGAGCTGGAATCGGTTAAGATCGAGGATGAAGTTACGGATGAAATCTGTGAACTCTGCGGAAGGAACATGGTGATCAAATACGGTCCCCATGGAAAGTTCCTGGCCTGCCCTGGCTTTCCGGACTGCAAAAATACGAAACCCTATCTGGAGAAGATCGGCGTTCCCTGTCCCAAGTGCGGCAAAGAGGTGGTGCGCAAGAAGACGAAAAAGGGCCGTCTTTATTACGGCTGTGAGGCAAATCCGGACTGTGACTTCATGTCCTGGCAGAAGCCTTCCACTCAAAAATGTCCCAAGTGCGGCTCTTATATGGTAGAAAAGGGCAGTAAGCTGCTCTGCGCGGATGAAACCTGCGGTTATCGTATGGATCCGGCAGAAAAAGAAAAGTAGAAAAAGACAAATATCTTAAAATAATCGAAAACTTCAAAAAACTCTTGTTATTGCTTTGAAATTGTGCTAAAATTCAATTATTAGTATAGTATACCTTTGAGATAAGGAGGGTTTCGATTATGAGCGTTCAATTGTTGGACAAAACAAGAAAAATCAACAAGCTATTGCATAACAACAATTCACATAAGGTTGTTTTTAATGACATCTGCAAAGTTTTGAGTGAGATCCTGTTATCCAATATCCTTGTTATCAGCAGGAAGGGCAAAGTCCTTGGCGTAAGTCTCTGCCCAGGCGTGGATGAGATCGAGGAGCTGATCGAAGATCAGGTAGGCGGCTTTGTTGACAAAATGTTAAATGAACGTCTTCTCAGTGTTTTGTCTACAAAGGAGAACGTAAACCTGGCAACGCTGGGCTTTGCGGAGGAGAACGTGAAAAAGTATCAGGCCATTATTACCCCCATCGATATTGCAGGGGAGCGTCTGGGTACATTATTTATTTATAAATCAGACAGCCAGTATGATATTGATGATATCATCCTCAGCGAATACGGCACTACGGTGGTAGGACTTGAGATGATGCGCTCTGTGAATGAGGAAAATGCAGAGGAAACAAGAAAGGTTCAGATTGTAAAGTCTGCCATCAGCACCCTGTCTTTCTCGGAGCTGGAAGCCATTATCCATATTTTTGAAGAGCTTAACGGAAATGAGGGCATTCTGGTAGCCAGCAAGATTGCAGACAGGGTTGGTATTACCCGCTCTGTGATCGTAAATGCACTTCGCAAGTTTGAAAGCGCTGGTGTGATTGAGTCACGTTCCTCCGGCATGAAGGGTACCTATATCAAGGTTCTCAACGACGTGGTGTTTGATGAGTTAAAGGCCATTAAGGCGTCTAATTCAAATCTGAAATAGGATTTTATCAAAAAGATAAAAGACAGCTTGCAAAAAGTGCTTGCAAGCTGTCTTTTTTTATGATATAGTAGAAAGGCTGAAAAAACACGTCTGTGGATTTTTTGGAAAGGTGCCTGGGGCAGAGCCTGAGGTCTTCTGAAGAAGCATGAGAAGCAGGCGGACGATGCCGGAACCCATGCTCAGCGGTTCGGCTAAAAACCAAACGGAGGTATAAACATGAGCGTAATTTCTATGAAGCAGTTACTGGAAGCTGGTGTACACTTCGGTCACCAGACAAGAAGATGGAACCCTAAGATGGCTCCATACATCTACACAGAGAGAAACGGCATCTACATCATTGACTTACAGAAGTCTGTAGGAAAGGTAGATGAGGCTTACAAGGCTGTATCTGATATCGCAGCTGAGGGCGGCACTATCCTGTTCGTAGGTACAAAGAAGCAGGCTCAGGAAGCAATCAAGACTGAGGCAGAGCGCTGCGGTATGTACTATGTAAACGAGAGATGGTTAGGCGGTATGCTGACCAACTTCAAGACCATCCAGAGCCGTATTGCAAGACTGAAAGAGATCGAGGCTATGTCTGAGGACGGAACCTTTGATGTTCTTCCAAAGAAGGAAGTAATCGAGTTAAAGAAGGAATGGGACAAGTTAGAGAAGAACCTGGGCGGAATCAAGGATATGAAGAAGCTTCCAGACGCAATCTTCGTAGTAGATCCCAAGAAGGAGCACATCTGTATTCAGGAGGCTCATACTCTGGGTATCACCCTGTTAGGTATCGTTGATACAAACTGCGATCCTGAAGAGTTAGATTATGTGATCCCTGGCAATGACGACGCTATCAGAGCTGTTAAGCTGATCGTTTCCAAGATGGCTGACGCTGTGATCGAGGCTAAGCAGGGCGAAGTTTTAGAGGGCGCAATAGAGATCGAAGTACCTGCAGATGCATTTGAAGCAGAGGGTGCAGAGGCGTAATTAAAACTTTTAATATTGGAGGATGACAAGATGGCAGTAACCGCAGCAATGGTAAAAGAGTTGAGAGAGATGACCGGTGCCGGAATGATGGACTGCAAGAAGGCTCTTGCAGCTACAGACGGCGATATGGAAAAGGCTGTTGAGTTCTTAAGAGAAAAGGGACTTGCAGGCGCAGCTAAGAAGGCTGGACGTATTGCGGCTGAAGGTATCGTAGATACATTACTGACTGCTGATGAGAAGACCGCAGTAGTAGTAGAGGTTAATGCTGAGACTGACTTCGTTGCAAAGAATGCCGTATTCCAGGCATACGTTGCAGACGTAGCAGCACAGGCTCTGGCTTCTTCCGCAGCTGATATGGACAGCTTTATGGCTGAGAAGTGGGCTAAGGATGAGTCCCTGACTGTAAAAGAGGCTCTTTCCTCTCAGATTTCCATCATCGGCGAGAACATGAATATCCGCCGTTTTGAGAAGGTAACAGAGGAGAACGGTTTTGTTGCTTCCTACATCCATGCAGGCGGAAAGATCGGCGTTCTGGTTGACGTTGAGACCAACGTTGTAAATGACGAGATCAAAGAGATGGCTAGAAACGTAGCTATGCAGGCAGCTGCATTAAAGCCGCAGTTCACCAGCAGAGATGAGGTTGACGAGGCTTTCATCGAGCATGAGAAGAGCATCCTGATGGCTCAGATCCAGAATGATCCTAAAGAGGCTTCCAAGCCTGAGAAGGTAATCCAGGGAATGATCCAGGGACGTATCAACAAAGAATTAAAGGAATTCTGTCTGTTAGATCAGGTTTATGTAAAGGCTGAGGATGGCAAGCAGAGTGTAGCTCAGTATGTTGCAGCTGTTGCAAAGGCAAACAATGCAGACGTTAAGATCAAGAAGTTCGTTCGTTTCGAGACCGGAGAGGGTCTTGAGAAGAAGAATGAGGATTTTGCAGCTGAGGTTGCGGCTCAGATGGGTAAGTAATTTCCTGAATAAAATCTAGGTTAAAACCCTTGAAAAGCTCAGAAATGGGCATTTTCAAGGGTTTTTTGCGGTTTGAAACGGATTTGCGCTTTACGATGCATTAATCTATAGATTATAATGCAGGTGTATATCAGGATCTGGTTTGGCCTGTACTGGAGCAGGGTTCTGCATAGACATGGCTATGAGCAGATTACCCAGGTGATGGAAAAGAACACAGATGAAAGGTAAAACAGAAACACGCTAAGGAAGGAAAATGGTAGATAGATGAATGGGATTATCCTTGCACTGTATTTGATTTTTAAATAACGGATGGATCATAGACGAAATTTCCCCGGAGGTGAAAATAGTGAAACATATAAAACTGGCGGCGGTAGCAGCGGCGTTGATAATATGGACCGGCTGGCAGAATAACACGGTTGGTATTACACATTATACTGTTTTAAGCGACAGTCTTCCGGCTGCATTTGACCAATACAAAATCGCCGTTGTATCGGATCTGCATAATGGGGAGTATGGAGAAAATAATTGCCGTTTGACGTCCATAATCAAAAAAGAAAGTCCGGATATGATTGCTGTAACTGGAGATTTTGTAGATTCCAAAAGAACCGATATGAAAATAGCGGAGGAGCTGATAAAAAGACTTACAGAGATTGCACCATGCTATTATGTGACAGGAAACCATGAAGCGTGGATTGGCGGACGGTATCAGGAATTAGAGGAGAAACTGCTTGATACAGGTGTTATCATCCTGCATGACAGATCCGTAGGGCTTATGAAGGATAATGAAAGGATACAGATTGCAGGTCTGGACGATCCGGATTTTACCACTGGGAATTTATCTGAAAAAGAAAGCGCATTAAAAAATAAAATAAAGGGGATGAAGCTTACGGAAGATTACTGCATTTTGCTGTCTCACAGACCGGAGTATTTCAGAACCTATGTGTCCGAAAGCATTGATCTGGTATTAAGCGGACACGCCCATGGCGGACAGTTCAGGTTGCCTTTTATCGGTGGATTGATCGCGCCTGGTCAGGGGATTTTTCCCAAATATGATGCAGGAGCCTATTCAGAAAACCGTACAACTATGATTGTCAGCAGAGGAATAGGAAACAGTATCATCCCGGTACGGTTTAATAACAGGCCGGAAGTGGTTATTGTTCACCTGGACAGCATTTAATTGTAAAAAAACATAAAACAGGACGCAAAATACCAAAAAAATGATAAAATGACCACACAGACCGGGGGCTGACTGTATAAAACGTCAAAATATAAAAAGATATAAATTACAACTAATGTAAAAATAGCTATAAAACATACAACTTTATAAAGAAAATAATGAAAAATGTTGACTTCTGCTTCTAAATCATATAACTATTGTAAATAGATAATAAAATTTGTCTAAGTGAGCAAAACGTGGTGCAACTCCTGAGATTCATAATCAGATTATCCAGATTTGTAAAGATTATGAGAAGCATCTGGCTTTAGCAGGACAGGACTGCCGGACAGGCCAGCCGACACCGGGAAATAAAACAGGGGGATTATCTACATTGGAAGAAAAAAGTTTGGGATGTATCCGTAAAGGAGGTACAAGGCCCATTGTGGAAGTTCTGCCTGAGACAGCAAGACCTACAAAACAAGGCGAAATTATTATGGATACTCCTGGCTATGATATTGCATCTGTTACCTCAATGGTAGCGGGGGGGGGGCAGTCTTATTGTGTTTACCACAGGCAGGGGAACACCAACGGGACATGCGCTGGCACCAGTTCTTAAAGTAACCGGAAATCGAGATACGTTTGAACGTATGCATGATAACATTGATATAGGTGTATGTGAGATAATGGAAGGAACCTGTACGATTGAAGAAGCGGGAGAACGATTGTTAAAGGAAGTCATAGAGGTTTGCAATGGAAAAATGACAAAGGCGGAAGCCTATGGGTTTTCAGATATAGCAGTGGATCATATTTGCCGTTATATTTAAGATGTAATTTTTAGCCATATCTGTACACTTGGAAAAATGTTCTGATATATTTATAAGCATAAGCAGTATAATAAATCTTGAAAAAGAAATAAAAAAACTTGCACCAACCAATAAAAAGTTGTAAATTAAAAGCGCCTGCATGGTTTAAACGATGCGGACGCTTTTTGCTGTTAGAAAATTCAAAATTGGAGAGTATAGTGTGATACGTAGTATGAAACAATCAGATCTTGATCCGGTTGCGTTGATTTGGCTGGATACAAATATTAAGGCACATGATTTTATTCCTGCCTCATACTGGAGGGATCATTTTGAAGCGGTGAGGGGAATGCTTGCAGAGGCTGAAATTTATGTATGGGAAGAAGAGGGTTCAGGAAAAATTCAGGGCTTTGTGGGACTGGACGGAGAGTATATTGCGGGGATTTTTGTGCAAAGCCAGAGTTGGTCACAGGGGATAGGGGGCCGTCTCCTTGACTATATAAAAAAGCAGCATTCCAGACTGACTCTGAGGGTATATGCAAAAAATACCAGAGCTGTACGTTTTTATCAGAGGGAGAGCTTCCGGATTCAGATGGAAGAAACCGATGAGATGACAGGGCAGAAGGAATATGTTATGCTCTGGGAGGATTAATAAAAAATTAACAATATGAGACCTGATTTTAATAGAAAAATCGTCATATTCGTGGTAAAATAAAGCTATCACGAAGAAAGGGGCATAATAATGGAAATTACCAGAGATATTATTTATGCAGGCGTTAATGATCACAGCGTAGATCTTTTTGAAGGACAGTATAAGGTTCCCAACGGGATGTGCTATAACTCCTATGTGATTTGCGATGAGAAGTGTGCTGTTATGGATACGGTTGATGCCAGATTCACTCACGAATGGCTGGACAATCTGTCCGGTATTTTAAAGGGAAAGGCGCCGGATTATCTGATTATCCAGCATATGGAGCCGGATCATTCCGCAAATATTTATAATTTCATGAAAAATTATCCCAATACAACCATTGTATCCAACGCCAAGGCGTTTGCCATGATGGGACAGTTTTTTCCGGATATGAATTTGGAGGGACATACTCTTGAGGTGAAAAACGGAGATACGCTTACTCTGGGTTCTCATGTACTGACCTTTGTATTTGCGCCTATGGTACACTGGCCGGAGGTTATGGTGACATATGACAGTACAGATAAGGTGCTGTTTTCTGCGGATGGTTTTGGAAAATTCGGTGCTCTGGATGCAGAGGAGGACTGGGACGATGAAGCCCGCCGCTATTATATCGGTATTGTGGGAAAATACGGTGCACAGGTGCAGAAGCTTTTAAAGGCAGCTGCAGCTCTTGATATCCAGACGATCTGCCCTCTTCACGGACCGGTTCTCAAGGAAAATCTGGGGCATTATCTTGAAAAATATAATATCTGGTCCTCCTATGAGGCAGAGTCAGAGGGTGTGGTTATTGCGTATACCTCTGTCTATGGAAATACAAAGAGGGCAGTTGAGCTTTTGGCCTCCAGACTGCGTGAAAAAAATTGTCCGGAGGTAGTAGTCTGCGACCTAGCCCGTATGGATCTGTCAAAGGCAGTGGAAAATGCCTTCCGCTACGGAAAGCTGGTACTGGCAACTACTACTTACAATGCGGAGATTTTCCCGTTTATGAGGACCTTTATTGACCATCTGACAGAGCGGGGATACTGCAAGCGCACCATCGGCCTGATTGAAAATGGTTCCTGGGCGCCTTTGGCGGCAAAGACCATGAAGGCTATGTTTGAAAAGTCAAAGGATATTACCTGGTTAAAGGATAAGATTACCATTCAGTCCTCACTGAGCAGTGAGAACAGAGAGCAGATTGACAGAATGGCTGCTGAACTCTGTGAGGAGTATATTGCCCGTTCTCAGGTCACGGCAAATAAGCATGATATGAAGGCTCTCTTTAAGATCGGCTATGGCCTTTATGTAGTGACCTCAAATGACGGAACAAGGGATAACGGCCTCATTGTAAATACGGTAACGCAGCTGACAGATACGCCTCTGCGGGTAGCTGTGAACATTAACAAGGCCAACTATTCCCATCATGTGATCAAGCAGACCGGTATTATGAATGTAAACTGCCTGTCCGTGGAAGCTCCCTTCAAGATATTTGAAACCTTTGGATTCCAAAGCGGCCGTCAGGCAGATAAATTTGCAGGTATGAAGATCTGCCGTTCGGACAATGGCCTGGCTTTCCTGCCCAAGTATATCAATGCCTTTATGTCATTAAAGGTAGATCAGTATGTGGATCTGGATACTCACGGTATGTTTATCTGCTCCGTAACAGAAGCAAGGGTGATGAGCGATCGGGAGACCATGACCTACACCTATTATCAGAACAATGTAAAGCCGAAGCCTCAGACAGATGGCAAGAAGGGCTTTGTGTGCAAGGTATGCGGCTATATCTATGAGGGAGATACTCTGCCGGATGATATTATCTGCCCGTTGTGCAAGCATGGCGCAGCTGATTTTGAACCCATTGAGTAGGTTGCAGAATAACTAAATGATGAATCATGCGGGCCGGGAAACGTTTTCCGGCCCGCATGCTGCGTAGTTCAGGGGTACATACTTATTTATTTTGGGTGGCTTCAACTGCGAAGGTTCAGGTGAAAAAGGTGGTTGAAGTTTTGCTTTGCATGTGTTACTATAATTATAGACCGTAGGAAGGCATGGGTAATGCCCGAATCCAAATATTCCATTGGCGGGATTAAGAATGGTATATCCATTCTTTTTTTTTACTATGAAAGAAGGTGTTATGAGTGTCAAATACTGAATTGCCTATAGATTTGGAAAATCAGGTGGTACTTATGAAAAAGTATGTAAACTTTCGACAGAGAAAAAAGATGAGAGATTTTTTAGAATATGCAGGATACTTTAGAGCAAGCCGTTATGGAAAATATCTGTTAACACAGGTCAATGTATTTGGAAGTAAAGCAGATGCAAAGGTTTTCTTTGAGTTGTATGATTTCGATATGCAGCTGAGATTGTTATTATTCAAATATTGTAAGAAGGCAGAAGTCTATTTTAAAAGTGCGATTGCGAATGCGATTTCACTAAAGACTGGAGATGCAGGTTTTTATCTGGATAAGCAATATTATACTCCTACCAGAAGTGAAAAGGATAAAAAGACCAGAAATAAAAATGTATTATTTTTTAATACAAGGTTTTTTGCCGGCTTGACCAGTGATGAAGAAAAACTGAGAAGAGATGTGGTTAAACATCCGGAATTGAAAGAGTATCGCAGGGGAGGAACCCGTCAAAATAATGTATTGCCTGTATGGGCGGCATTTTCATATTTTGAAATGGGAACGATTGTTATGCTTTATTCATATTTGCGTGGTGATTTGCGAAAGGAAGTATTGAATTATACCTATCCGGGAAATAATTATAAAAAAGAAACAACAAAACAGATGGATACATGGCTGGATGCGATCAGGAATCTTAGAAATTACTGTGCGCATCATTCTATGCTGGCAGGTATGACTTCTTCAGTGGTAATACCAGATAATAGGGACAGTTCCGATGTTCTTCCAGATAATACAAATCTGTATTCAAGATTGTATGCGTTAAAGAAAATACTGCCGCAGAAGGATGGGGATATGTTGGCAGAGGAATTGGATAAACTTATATGGAAAACGAAACTGGATATATATAAGATGAACATTTTACCGACAAATTGGAGGGCTTTATATAATAAAATATTGTCCTTGCATGGATAAAGGGTCTGTTTGTGAATATAATAAAATAGACCGTAGGAAGGCATGGGTAATGCCCGAATCCAAATATTCCATTGGCGGGTAGGCAGCTATAAAAAAGGCTGCCTATTTCAATTTGTTAGCACTGATTTTAAATCAGGGTTCAAAGCAGTCGTTGTATTGGAGAATAAGCTATCTTCGTTGAAAGCTATTTAATCTGTCTATTGCATTCTGGTGATAAGGTGTTTACAATACCCATAGAGGATTCTTTATTTACGGCTGCGCCGTGAATGATCCGGAGTAAATGATGAATCAGGCGGGCCGGGAAACGTTTTCCGGCCCGCCTGCTGCTTAAAACAGAAAGGAAGGGAAGACGGATGGAAAAAATCAGAATGGCCGTTATTGGGATCGGTACAATGGGAAAAAAATATGCGAAAATGATACAGGAGGGAAGGATTTCCGGGATGTGTCTTGGGGCAGTCTGCTGCAGGAGCCATGAAAGCAGTCAGTGGGCAAAAGCGGAGCTTGGCGGAGAGCTTCCTGTCTTTCAGGACACAGAGAAGTTGTTTGATGCCTCAGAGCTGTTTGACGCCTGTCTTATAGTTACGCCCCATAAGCTGCATCCGGAGATGATTATACAGGCATTTGATAAGGGAAAGCATATATTCTGTGATAAGCCCATAGGCGTTTCCATGGGGCAGTGCCTGAAGATCCGTCAGAAGGCAGAAGAGAAGGATCTTGTTTTTGCAATGATGTTTCATCAGAGGATGTATCCAAAGTACGAACGGATCCATGAGCTTCTTGAAAGTGGGACTCTGGGACAAATCCGCCGTATTCTGATGGAGAACTCCAGATATTACAGAACCTGGCATTATCATAAATCCGGAAGCTGGCGAAGCAGCTGGAGGGGAGAAGGAGGCGGTGCGCTTTTAAACCAGGGACAGCACCTGCTTGATATCTGGCAGTGGCTTTTTGGAATGCCGGAAAGCCTTTACGCTTTGATTCCCTATGGAAAATATAACGATTTTTCAGTGGATGATGAGGCTACGATTGTGATGAAATATCCGGATAAGAAAACAGCAGTATTTATTCTTACTACGGGAGAAGGAACCTGGACCGAACGGCTGGAAATTGTGGGATCTAAGGGAACGCTTCTTTTGGAGGACAGCCATTTGACCCTTCATCTGTATGATCGGGATCTGGAAGAATATAAAAGGACGGCTTCCTGCAATTCCAGAGAAGAACTGAAGGAGAGAGTTACAGAGGAAACATTTCCTCAGGATGAAGAACCCTATGAGGAAATGCTGGCGGATTTTGCACAGGCTGTTTTGGAAAAACGTCCGGTCAGAGTCAATGGGCTGGAAGGCTTAAATTCTCTGGAGCTTACCAATGCCGCCTATCTTTCTGCCTGGATGGGAGCGCCTGTTTCTCTTCCGATAGATGAAGTGCAGTATGAGAGGGAGCTGGAAAAACGGATCAGGGAGGAAATATGAGACCATTGTCATTTGTTATCATCGGCTCCGGCTTCAGAGCCATGTTTTACGGGAGAATTGCCAGACGGTATCCGGAGCTGTTTACACTAAAATACATATTATGCAGATCTGAGGAGAAGGCCGCAAAGGCTCATGGGGAAACAGGCTTTCCCACAACTGTATCAGACGAGGACTGCAAAAACTCCAAACCGGATTTCGTGGTTGTGGCAGTAAATAAAGGGAATATTGCAGATGTGGCAGAGAAATGGGCGTTGATGGGCTATCCTGTGCTTACTGAAACACCGATTGGATGCACTCTGAAACAGTTAAGACGAATCTGGGAATTAAAAGAGAAATACCATTGTAAAATTCAGGTCTGCGAGCAGTATTTTCATTGTCCCACACTCAGGGCAGGACTGCATCAGATTCAAAATGAAGCCATAGGGCAGCCAGACTCCATGTATCTGTCGCTGGTACATGAATACCATGGGGCCAGTCTGATCAGAAAATATCTTTTGATGGGGCATGAACGCTTTTCTGTTATAGGAAAGCAGTTTACGTTTCCGCTGACAGAAACAGATTCCCGTCAGGGGGCTATTACGGATGGTTCTGTAAGCAGCCGGGGGAGAATCATGGCTCTGTTTGAATTTGCTTCCGGAAAGACGGCGCTTTATGATTTTTCGGGGGAACAGTACCGGTCTTTTATACGCAGCCGCCATGTGACCGTTCGCGGGCAGAAAGGAGAGCTTACGGATCAGATTCTTTACAGGCTTACAGAAGAAAATTTCCCTGAAACCCTATATCTTATGCCGGAATTAGATTCACGGTACAGACAGCTTGAAACAAAACGTTTAAGGGATTGTGTCCGGGGCTGGAAGCCTGAGCTGTATCTGGATGAGATTGAGGATGAATATGCCATTGCCTGTATGCTTTATGATATGAGAGAGTATCTCGATTCGGGAAAAGAAATTTATCCTTTAAGGGATGCTCTTCAGGACAGCTATATGGCTCTGCTGCTCCAGGAGGCTGTCATGTCAGAGGGCTGTAAGATTCATTCCCAGCCAATGCCCTGGAATTAGAAAAACGCTTTTCGATTAAAAATCCGGATTTCGGTACAGACTATCATCAGATCTGCAGCATGGGCGGATGAAAGGCCTGTGCCGGATACTTGGTAAAAACGAAAGGAAAGTCTATGAAAAAGGGAAAAATGTGGAAGGCGGGGGCTGCAGGAATGATGGCTGCGGGAACAGGAGCAGTCCTTATGATGGCCAGCCGGAAAAAGGAACGGATGTACAGGCTTACGGACAGCAATTCCTCCTGTAAAAATAAAGGGTCAAAGGGAGAAAATCAGAGGATTTATTATTCCAAAGGCAATTATGAGGCATTTGCCCGTCCTGAAAAACCTGAGGGAATAGAAGAAAAGTCGGCCTGGTTAATCGGCGGTGGTCTGGCTTCTCTGGCGGCGGCCTGTTTTCTGATCCGGGATGCCGGAATGTCCGGGGATAAAATCCATATTCTGGAAGCCTCTGACCGTACAGGGGGAGCCTGCGACGGAATTCTGGATTCATCGAGAGGATATATTATGCGCGGCGGACGTGAGATGGAGAATCATTTTGAATGCCTGTGGGATCTGTTTCGATCCATCCCTTCGCTTGATACGCCGGGGGCCTCGGTGCTGGATGAATTTTACTGGCTTAATAAGGCTGATCCCAATTATTCCCTCTGCAGGGTAACGGAAAAACAGGGAAAGCCTGCCTGTACACAGGGGTATTTTGGTCTCAGCGAAAAGGCGGGACGTCAGATTATGAGGCTGTTTTTTACCTGCGATGAAGACCTGTATGATAAAACCATAGAAGATGTATTTGACAATGAAGTATTTGACTCGCCCTTCTGGCTTTACTGGCGCACCATGTTCGCTTTTGAGAACTGGCACAGCGCTCTGGAAATGAAGCTTTATCTCAGGCGTTTTGTTCATCATATCGGCGGCCTTCCTGATTTTTCAGCATTGAAATTTACACGCTACAATCAGTATGAATCACTGATCCTTCCTCTGAAACGGTATCTGGAAGAAGCCGGTGTGGAATTTCGCTTTGGAGTTGCAGTGACAAATGTGGAGTTTGACATCAGAGAGGGAAAAAAGACGGCAAAATTTCTGGACTGCATGATAAATGGCGCAAAAGCACAGATTCCTCTTACAGAACAGGATCTGGTATTTATTACAAATGGAAGCTGTACAGAGGGAACGGTTTACGGAGACCAGGATCATAAACCGGACCCGAAAAGACAGTCGGAGGCT
>NZ_DBMACH010000008.1:135993-197090 GCF_057861365.1 Enterocloster sp. | reverse complement strand
TCGATGGAGCGCCGTGTGCGGTGAAAGTCGCATGCACGGTGTGGAGCGGGGGAAAATCCGGAGATAACTTCAAAGGATTACCTATCGCTATCAGGGGCGAAATCTCAGGGGATGAAACAGTTAATGGCAGGCGGCGGTGTAGCCCTGATCGGCACAACCCTTGTCCCTCTGCTCTCCGGTCTTTTCGGTTAATCAGAAAAAGGAGGTAATTGCCTTTGGACAGCATACTCCAGCAGATTACAGAGTGGCTGAAAGAAATGCTTGTATCAGCCATTATGGGGAACCTGTCGGGGATGTTTGAGTCCGTCAACAATCAGGTTGGAGAAATCGCAACCTCCGTTGGCAAGACTCCGGCGAGTTTTTCGCCGGAAGTCTTTGCAATGGTACGAAACATCTCCGAATCAGTGATTATCCCAATAGCAGGTCTGATTCTTACTTTTATTGCCTGCTATGAACTGATTCAGATGATCATTGATCACAACAATTTGTCGAACTTTGAAACATGGATATTTTTCCGCTGGGTGTTTAAGACGTTTGTTGCAGTCATGCTCATCACAAACACATTCAATATCACAATGGCAGTTTTTGATGTCGCTCAGCACGTCGTGAATGCCAGTGCGGGAATCATCTCCGGGGATACGGCGATTGATGCGTCTGCATTGGAAGCAATGGAAGATACGCTGATGGCAATGGATCTGGGACCTTTATTGGGACTGTTTTTGCAGTCCTTTATTGTTCAGGTCACAATGGCGGCACTGGCAATCGTCATTTTTATCATCGTTTATGGAAGAATGATAGAAATTTATTTGGCGGTCAGCCTTGCACCAATTCCCTTTTCCACCTTTGGAAACCGGGAACAGAGCAATATCGGGCAGAATTATCTACGCTCTTTGTTTGCACTTGGTTTTCAGGGCTTCCTGATTATGATCTGTGTTGGCATTTATGCGGTGCTGATTCAATCAGTAGCATTTTCAGATGACATTATCGCTTCCATCTGGAGTGTCATGGGTTATACCGTACTGCTGTGTTTTACCCTGTTTAAGACAGGAACGCTTGCCAAGAGCGTGTTCTCCGCTCATTAAGGAGGTCGGAATGAAAAAATATAAGGTAATTTATGCAGATCCTCCATGGGCATATCGTGCCTGGAGCCAGAAAGGGAAAGGACGTTCTGCTGAAAGTCACTATTCAACCATGAGCCTTGATGATATAAAAGCACTTCCTGTGGGAGAACTTGCGGATAAAGACTGTGCTTTATTCATGTGGATCACATTTCCTCTTTTAAGAGAAGCGTGGGATGTGATTGAATCGTGGGGCTTCACCTATAAAAGTGTTGCGTTTGTCTGGGTGAAACAAAACAAAAAAACGCCTTCACTATTTTGGGGAATGGGTTATTGGACGAGGGCAAATGCAGAATTATGTATTATCGCCACAAAAGGAAGTCCGAAAAGGCAATCAAAATCTGTTCATCAGGTTATTATGTCTCCCATCGAACAGCACAGCAAAAAGCCGGATATAACCAGAGATCGGATTGTGGAGCTTATGGGAGATGTCCCCCGCATTGAGCTGTTCGCCAGACAGAAAACAGAAGGCTGGGATGTCTGGGGAAATGAAGCCCCTGACAGCGTAGAACTGCCGGAAATGGAGGTGGTATAGTTGGCAGCATATATTCCGGTTCCCCGTGACCTGACACGGGTAAAAACAAAAGTGTTCTTTAATCTGACAAAAAGACAGCTGATTTGTTTTAGTGCGGCGGCTCTCATTGGGTTGCCGCTGTTCTTTTGGGTAAAAAGCTTTGGGAATGTGAGCCTTGCGTCGCTGACGATGATCTTTGTCATGCTCCCTCTGTTCTTTTTGGCAATGTATGAGAAAGACGGTCAGCCTCTGGAAATCATTGCAGGACATTTTATCCAGTCAAAATTCATTCGCCCAAAGATTCGCCCTTATCAAACGAATAATTATTATGACGCTCTCCTGCGTCAGTATCAACTTGAGAAGGAGGTAGAAACGATTGTTTTTCCAGAAGAAAAAGCAGACAAGAGAAGTCAGAATGCCTGCCAATCTGAATCGCAGACAGCAGAAAGAAATTAAGGCGGTTGTAGAACGGGCAAAGAAAGACAAAGGTGTGCCGCAGACAGCCCAGCAGTCCATTCCTTTTCAGAGAATGTTCCAGGACGGGATCTGCCGGGTTACGGACAGCTACTACACCAAAACCATTCAGTTTCAGGACATTAACTACCAGCTGGCACAGCAGGAAGATAAAACGGCAATCTTTGAGGAATGGTGCAGCTTCCTGAACTTTTTCGACAGTTCCGTTCACTTTGAGCTGTCCTTTATGAATCTGAGTACCGATGCGGAAAGTTTTGAAAAGAGTATCCGTATTCCATTTCGGAAGGATGCCTTTAATTCTTCCCGTGCCGAATACAGCCAGATTCTGAAAAAGCAGCTCTCCCAGGGCAACAACGGTCTGACAAAGACCAAGTACCTGACCTTTGGGATTGAGGCAGAATCCATGCGGCAGGCAAAACCCAGACTGAACCACATTGAAAATGATCTGCTCAATAACTTCCGCCGCCTGGGTGTAAATGCCGTAACTCTGAACGGCAAGGAGCGGCTTCATCTTATGCACTCCATGTTCCACATGGGTGATCCAGATAAATTTTTCTTTGACTGGAAGTATCTTGTGGAGTCCGGTCTGTCAGTGAAAGATTTTATCGCCCCTACTGCATTTGCTTTTCAGACAAGCAGAACCTTTCAGATGGGAACTATCTTCGGTTCCATGTCCTATCTGCAAATCACAGCTTCTGATCTGAGTGACCGTATGCTTGCAGATTTCCTGGATATGGAGTCTACGCAGATTGTAACCATGCACATTCAGTCCGTGGATCAGACGGCGGCAATTAAGACCATTAAGCATACCATTACAGAGCTTGACCGTTCCAAAATCGAGGAACAGAAAAAAGCAGTCCGTTCCGGATATGACATCGACATCATTCCCAGTGATCTTGCCACTTATGGAAAGGATGCCAAGGCACTTCTAAAGGAATTGCAGAGCCAGAATGAGCGAATGTTTATGCTGACATTTCTTGTGATGAACACCGGTCGCACAGAGCAGGAACTGGAGAACAATGTGTTTCAGGCACAGAGTATTGCACAGAAGCATAACTGCAATCTTCGCAGACTGGACTTTCAGCAGGAACAGGGATTGATGAGCAGCCTGCCTCTGGCACAGAATCTCATTGAAATCCGCCGTGGAATGACAACAAGTTCTACGGCTATTTTTGTGCCTTTTACCACACAGGAGCTGTTTCAGAGCGGTGGGGAAACGCTGTATTATGGCTTGAATGCTCTTTCCAACAATCTGATTATGGTAGACAGGAAGAAACTGAAAAACCCTAACGGATTGATTCTCGGTACTCCCGGTTCAGGTAAATCTTTTTCAGCAAAGCGTGAAATCACGAATGCGTTTCTTGTAACCGATGATGACATTATTATATGTGATCCCGAAGCCGAGTACGCCGCCCTTGTTCATAAATTTGACGGTCAGGTAATCAAGATCAGTTCTTCAAGCACAAACTATATCAACCCGATGGATATTAACACCAACTACTCTGAGGACGATAATCCGGTGGCTTTGAAGGCGGACTTTATCCTGTCCCTCTGCGAACTGATCATGGGCGGAAAAGACGGTTTGCAGCCCATTGAAAAGACGGTTATTGACCGCTGTGTGCATCAGATTTATCAGCGGTACTTTGATCATCCTATGCCGGAGAATATGCCCATTCTGGAGGATCTGTATAATGCCCTTCTGAAACAGGAGGAAAAGGAAGCCCATCATGTGGCAACGGCTCTGGAAATCTATGTAAAGGGTTCCCTGAAGCTGTTTAACCACAGGACAAATGTGGACATCAATAACCGTCTGGTCTGCTATGACATTAAGGAACTGGGGAATCAGCTGAAAAAAATCGGTATGCTGATTGTTCAGGATCAGGTCTGGGGGCGTGTGACTGCCAACCGCAATGCGGGCAAATCGACCAGATATTATATTGATGAGTTCCATTTATTGCTGAAAGAAGAACAGACTGCCAATTATTCTGTAGAGATTTGGAAGCGGTTCCGTAAATGGGGCGGCTTGCCGACGGGTATTACCCAGAATGTAAAGGATCTGCTCCGTTCGCCCGAAATTGCCAATATCCTTGAAAATTCGGACTTCATTTATATGCTGAACCAGGCAAGCGAGGATCGGACAATTTTGGCAAAGCGTCTGAATATCTCTCCGCACCAGCTGTCTTATGTAACCAATTCCGGTGAGGGCGAGGGACTTCTGTTCTATGGTAATGTGATCCTGCCCTTTATTGACCGGTTCCCGACCGATACGGAACTTTACCGTATTATGACCACGAAATTAAATGAAGTGGTACAGGGAAAGGAGGTCTAACACATGGCAAAGAAACCTACCCGCCTTCATTTTACAGAGGATGAGCTTGCAGATCCCCGGCTTCAGAAAGCCGCCGAACGGGCAGAGAAAGCTGCTGACAGAGCTGAAAAAGCGGTGGGAAAATTATCTTCTCAGAAGAAAACCCATAAGCTTCATCTGGAAACAGATGCTTCCGGCTCACGGAAAGCGAAACTCCGCTTTGAAAAAGCAGTCATTTCAGAAGTTTCGGAACGCCCTTCTAGGGCAAAGCAGCTTGTTACCCGGAGTGCCGCAGCGTCTGTTACGGTCAAAGCACATCAGGCAGTATCGGAATATGAAGATGATAATGTGGGGGTGCAGTCTGCACAGGAAATGACAAAGGCGGCGGAAACTACTGCCTATACGGCGGATCATGCAGTATATAGCCGTAAACTGAAAGCTCACGATAAGGCAGACCGGCTGACAGAGAAATCAGACAAAGCCAATGTGAATGCTCTCTATGAAAAATTCAAGAGGGAACATCCGGATGCCAGTTCCAATGTAATTTCTCGTTGGAAACAAAGGCAGGCGATCAAAAAAGAATATGCTGCCGCCAGAGCCGGTAAAGATACGGCAAAAAATACGGCGGCGGGTGCGAAAGGAACCGGAAAAGCTGCAAAAACAGTAACGGAAAAGGTATCTGCGTTCTGTGCATCACACTCTAAAGTAATCCTGCTTGTATTAACCGGCGGGCTTCTTTTTATGATTGTATCCAGTATGTTCTCCTCCTGTGGAGCCATGTTCCAGGGCGGTATGCAGACCGTTCTTGGAACCTCTTTTACTGCAAAAGACGAGGACATTATCGGAGCGGACGATGATTATAAAGCTCTGGAAGCTTCCCTGCGGGATGAAATCAATCAAATTGAAAGCACTCACAGCGGGTATGATGAGTACCGGTATGAACTGGATGAAATCAACCATAATCCCTATGAATTGGCGGCATATCTGACCGTAAAATTTGAGGATTATACCCGTTCTGAAGTTCAGGACACTTTGCAATGGCTGTTTGAACAGCAGTATGAACTGACGCTGACGGAAGAAGTTGAAATTCGTACCGGAACCACATCCTCCACTGATCCGGAAACCGGAGAAACCACCACAGAGGAATATGAGTATGAATATTATATTCTTCATGTAAAGCTGGTAAACAAAGGTTTGAACCAGGTCATTCTAAATTCAGAATTATCAGAAGATGAAATGGAGCGATACCATGTATTGCTTCAAACCAGAGGAAACCGACCGGAACTTTTCGGAGATGATATTTACGCCACACCGGGCGGCGAATATACCGACTATGATATTCCGGGAGAAGCTCTGACAGATACACGATTTGCCAATATGATCCAAGAAGCGGAAAAATATCTGGGCTATCCTTACGTTTGGGGAGGAAGCAGCCCTTCCACCTCTTTTGACTGCTCCGGTTTTGTATCCTGGGTAATCAACCACTGCGGGAATGGATGGAATGTTGGCAGGCAGACAGCAAACGGACTGATGGGATGCTGTGACATTATTCCGCCGGATTCTGCCAGACCGGGGGACCTGATCTTCTTTCAGGGAACTTATGATACTTCCGGTGCATCGCACGTTGGAATCTATGTAGGAAATGGGATGATGATCCACTGTGGAAACCCGATTTCCTATGCATCCATTGAAACAAGCTACTGGCAGCAGCACTTTTATTGTTATGGAAGAATCAAATAAGGAGGGACTTCGAGTGGGAACAAAATTAGAAAGAATCGGTGCAGATCTGGAAAAAGCACGAAAAAAACAGGCTGAGTGGACAGCACGGGTAAAAGATTTGGAACGCAGATACCAGGAGGAAGAAAATACAGAGATCCATGACATGGTTCATGCGGCAAATCTGAACCCGAAACAGCTTTCAGAGCTGCTTAAAATGTTTGCTTCGGATATGGTTCCGAAGCCGGAAACAATCCATTCGATAAATGAGGAGGAAGTGCAGAATGAAATTTAAGAGAATCAGTGCGGTATTACTGGCATTTGTCATGTGCCTCGGAATTTTTTCTACTACGGCGTTTGCTTATGTGGACGAAAATGCAGCGGAGGAACCATCCGTTGAGGAAACGGCTTCTGAACCGGAAGCAGCTCCCGAACCTGCGGAACCAATGAAGCCACTGACACCCGACGGAAATCTTACGCTGGTCGATGATGAAGGAAAGCCTTCCAGTGTCGGAAAGCAGTTCATCACTGTTGTTACAAAAAACGGCAATTATTTTTATATTATCATTGACCGGGATGATAAGGGCGAACAGACGGTGCATTTTCTGAATCAGGTAGATGAAGCTGATCTTCTGAAACTGATGGATGAAAAAGAAGCGGCAGAACATACAAAACCGGAAGAAACACCGGCTCCAGAACCGGAAATCAATGAACCAGCACCAGAAGCTGAAAAACCAGTTCCAGAAGAAACGCCGAAAGTAAATGTTCTGCCGGCAGTTCTGGCACTGCTTGCTCTAATGGGCGGTGGCGGTTTCTTTGCCTTTAAGAAAATTCAGGAAAAGAAGAAAGAAAAGGAAGCGGCAAAGCCCGATCCGGATGCAGATTATGTGGATGACGAGGAGGACTACGGATATAGTGAGGAATTTGAGGACGAGAATTCGGAGTTCTCTGATGAGGAGGATCATGAACCGGTATAAGGTTGAGTCATTCTAAGCAATTTCCTATGAGGCAATCTCCGGATTGCCTTTACATAGGTAAAAAACATAGATTTCAATAAAGCCATATGTTATAATTTGTGTAGCTAAAGAAATCGACAAATCGGCATTTGTAGGGGGCAGGGAAAATTATGAAGAAGATATATGAATTCGCAGGACTTAGTAAAAACCAAAAAAATGAATTAAAAAAAAACTATATCAAATGTGAATGGAAGAATCTGTTTCTTTCTTATATTTTTATTATTTTATCTTCATCAAAACCATTTTTTTCAAGTAAGAATGGAGCTATTCTTGTATTAATATGGTTTACTTTAGCTATTTTATTATCTGTATGTGCTTATGTAAATCAAAGCGATTATTTGAAAAGCAAGAAAAGAGCAAAGAGGTATTCAAAAAAACATAAAAATATACAAGTAGAGAATGGAGCCAACTTTTTTCCTCAAATTGGTGGCTGGAATTTTATTGGAATGCAGGTTTTTGTAGCTAGTTTATTTTATATTATAGCTATACCAATATCTACTTACTTGCAATTTAAGAACTTCGAAATCTATAAAGAAGATTATATGAACCTAATTATAGGAATTTTTGCAGATACATATATTGTAGCTTTCTTTAACATGGTTCTTCATTTAATTATAGATTTTATATATGATTATGCAAATGATAGAATAACCTTAAAGAGGGCTGTATTCAATCTAAAACTAAAAGATGTAGTAGGCTGTGTTGGAACAGTTATTATTTTAATTATGGCATTTACCCACTATTTTAATAGAGAGTTTGAAGGATTATTTGGAGATATGGGTGCAAAAATAATGGGTGGTATCTATATTATTTTTATGATATTTCCACTGATTAAATGTTTAATACAAGTAAGAAATAACAAGAAAAAGGTACACAAATAATGTAAAATTAAAATAACAACTTCCAGTCTATAGAATTAAGAAAATAAGAATTTGGAGGAATGTGTAATGTTAAAAATCGGAATTGATAGGAAGCGGCATAATGCAAGCACATAATCTTATTGTTGAAAATATGAGAAATGAAATAAAAAATTTGACGCTTTTCAAAAAAGTGTCTGAAACAAAAAATTTTACAATTATCCATAATTTTCAAGAAGCAAAATTTTATGCATTTGAAAAGGATGATTATGAAGGTATTTCAGGCTCAACATGGAACAATATACGAGAATATCAATTTAGTCAAGCAATGTCTTCCCTATATTCTATGTCAGATTATAGAGAAAGAGCAAAAGAAATGCGAAGTATAAATATTCCAGAAGTAGATGAAATTCAATATACGGATGAAGCGTTGCAAATAGTGGACGAAATATACACAGACTTACTGCTGTGTGTACGTTCCAGAATTATCGGAAGCGACACCCCCTTTTTTGAAAAAATGTTCGATATATATAAAGTTGGCGGATGGCCATGTGGCTGGAATGGAAAATATCCAGAGGGAAATTTCATAGTATATTTTCCTGTCTAAAAATACAACTTCCAGTTTGTTGAATTGAATATTACTTTTACATAGCAGTCATGCACTACGGTGTGTGGCTGCTTATTTTTTTGGAAAGGAGCAAATGCGAATGAAATTAGTTTTAGCTGAGAAGCCTTCGGTTGCTCAGAGCATTGCAAAAGTGCTGGGAGCAAATAAGCGAGAGGACGGTTATCTGGAGGGGAATGGATATGTGGTCAGCTGGTGTGTCGGTCATCTGGTAGAACTGGCACAGCCGGAAGCTTATGAGGAAAAATACAGCAAATGGAGTTACAATGATCTCCCTATCTTCCCCTCTGACTGGAAGTATGAAGTTTCTTCAGGTACGAAAAAGCAGTTTGGTATTCTGAAAAAGCTGATGAACAGAAATGACATTGAAAGTCTTGTGTGTGCAACAGATGCCGGGCGTGAGGGCGAGCTGATCTTCCGTCTGGTGTATCACAAGGCAGAATGTCGGAAACCTTTTGAACGGCTTTGGATTTCGTCCATGGAGGATTCCGCTATCCGTGAAGGCTTTGAACATATCAGGTCTGGAACCGAATATGACGCTTTATATGAAGCAGCCCTGTGCCGGGAGCGAGCCGACTGGATTGTTGGTATTAACGCTACCCGGCTTTTTTCAACCCTTTATGGACAGACATTGAATGTAGGGCGTGTAATGACTCCTACCCTTTCCATGGCGGTAATGAGGGAAGCGGCTATTGCTGCCTTTAAGCCTGAACCATTCTATACGGTTCAAATCGGATTGGATGGATTCTCTGCGGTAAGTGAACGATTTAAAAATAAAGCCGATACTGAAGCCATCGCTCAGGCGGGGACGGCAGCTGTAGTGACGAAAGCAGAACGCAAAGAAAAGACAGAAAAGCCTCCTGCCCTCTACGATCTGACCAGTTTGCAGAGGGATGCCAATCGTTTACTGGGCTATACGGCACAGCAGACCTTGAATTACACCCAAAATCTCTATGAGAAGAAGCTGGTCACTTATCCTCGCACTGACAGCAGATTTTTGACAGAGGATATGGTTTCGGGACTTCCGGCTCTTGCAGAACTTGTTTTCCACACATTTTCCGTAAACGATGTGGAAAATCCACCGGTTCATGCCAGACAGGTTGTGGATAACAAAAAAGTGACTGACCATCACGCAATTATTCCCACTAGAGAATTGGAGAAATGTAATTTAACTGAGCTTCCAAAAGGAGAGCTTGCAATTTTACAGCTGATTTCCAATCGCCTGTGTGTGGCGGTTGGAGAATTACACCGATATGCAGAGATAGTGATTGAACTGGATTGCGGCGGTACACTCTTTTCTGCTAAAGGAAAAACGGTGTTGCAGGACGGATGGAAAGCTCTTGTAAAAAAAGAAGCTTCAGCAAAAGCAGAGAAAAAGGAAATGGAACTTCCTGCTCTCTCCGTTGGCGATGTACTGACTATTCAAAAAACTGAGGTAAAGGAAGGAAAGACTTCTCCTCCGAAACATTATACCGAGGATACGCTTCTTCAGAGCATGGAAACTGCTGGTGCAGATGAAATGCCGGATGACGCAGAACGAAAAGGTCTGGGAACGCCTGCAACCCGTGCTGGTATCATTGAAAAGCTGGTGCGTATCGGCTTTCTGGAACGCAAGGGGGATAAGAAAACCAAGTATTTGATTCCAACTCATAAGGGAACGGCTCTGGTAACAGTTATGCCGGAACAGATCCAGTCTCCGTCCATGACAGCAGACTGGGAAGAAAAGCTCCTTCTCATTGAAAAAGGGGAATATGAAAGCGGCGATTTTATGAATGAGATCCAGTCCTTCATCTCCGGGTTGGTTCAAAACTATGAGGTCATCAAAGAATCGGAAGTGCTGATGTACAAAGAAAGTAACTCCATTGGGAAATGCCCGATATGCGGAAAACCTGTGGAGGAAAAAGCCAAAGGGTTCTTCTGTTCAGATCGCAGCTGTAAATTTGCCCTCTGGAAGAACAACCGCTATTTTGAGAGTATCGGAAAAATGCTGAACAGTGCCACTGCCCAAAAACTGCTTGTTGACGGTAAGGTAAAGCTGAAAAGCTGCAAATCAGCGAGAACCGGCAGCACCTTTGATGCAACCGTTTGTCTTTCTGTATCCGATGATGGAAAAGTACAGTTTTGCATGGAATTTGAAAATGGAGGGAAACGCAAATGACGAACGAATTTAACCCGGAAGGAAAAGAAATCAGATTTATTGACAGCCGCTATCACGATCTGTTCCGGATTCCCGATGGCGGTTGTGTGCAGATCCACTACCCCAATGAAACCGTCATAAAGCCCTGCAAATTCATTGACGAGTATCATACTCAGGTTGGATACAATGTCTTTCACATCTGTCAGTTTGCAGAAATCATGGAGCGTAACGGTGCTGTTTATATGGCAGAGCCTGAGATTATGGGCGAGGAAGCGGCATGGAGAGTCGGAAAAGATCGAGTGCTTGCTGTCCAGACCTGCGAGGACGGCTATGACTACACGCTGTTTGATGAAAATTACAATGATATAGACGGCGGGCAGATTGATAACCTGGATATGACAATGCTTGAGATCCGAAGGGATATTCTGAAATCTTATAATCTGGAAAATCGGGAGCTTCGTGTCATGGTCTATGATGAGGTAATGGAGCAGGCTTTCAGAAGTAACAGTTTTTCAGATTTTGTAAAGTCTGAAAACTATCTGAAAAATGCAGAGATGGCTATGGAGGACGATTATGGAATGCTGGATGGTGTGATCAATAATGGAAAATCTTCCGTCTTGGAGCAGCTAAAGGAACTGTCTGCTTCTGATAATCCACGAATTCCTGCCAGAAACCATCCGGAAAAGGAGTTGGAATGACCGATTTCACACAAGAGGAACGCAATTTAATGATGCTTTACAGCCCCGGCACAAAAACGGGGCTGTATCAGGCACTTATGCAGATGAAAAGCCAGCTTACCAGAGAAGAAACAGAGCTTTGTTCTTTGACGGATTCTGTTCTTAGTAAATTGTCCGGTATGGATGATAAAACCTTTGAAACGCTGGAGCTTTATCCTGATTTTTAGAAATGGAGGGAAAGAATGAACGCAAAAGAGCGATTCTATTCAGGGGTGGCAAGAGAAACCATCAAAAAAGTCACATCAACCAGGGAAAACTGGACTTCATTCCTGACTACGATGGCAAGAAATTATGAGTTCACTTACCCCGAACAGATTATGATCTACGCACAGCGTCCCAATGCTGTTTCTTGTAAGCCTTATGACGAGTGGAATAATGAAAATTATCGCAGATATGTCAAACGGGGTTCCACCGGAATCGCTCTGTTTGTGATGAATCGGGATAAACCGTATCTCCGGTATGTGTTTGATATAGCTGATACCGGTGTCCGCCATTCTTCCCCGGAGCTGAAGCCATGGGAAGTGACAAATGAAAACCGTGGATATGTGATGGAGCATATGGAGCGTACCTACGGCATGAAGTCAGAAGGTTTGTTGGAAGCCCAGCTTGAGGAAATTGCACAGACGCTTGCGGCGGAATATTGGAACGATCATAACAGTCAGTTTCTCGACATCATTGCGGACAGCTATCTTGAGGAGTATGATGGACTTAACATCGAAGTGACATTTAAAACGGCGGTTGCAACCAGCGTATCATATGCGATTTACAGCCGCTTGGTGGAAAATCCAGATGACTACTTCGAGCATGAAGATTTCCTGAATATTTTTGATTTCAATTCCAGACAGACCGTAAATGCCCTTGGAACTGCGGTCAATGCTGTCAGCTCAGAGATTTTCAGAGAAATGGAAAAAGCCATTGGTGCATATGAACAGATTAAGAGTGCTGAAAGGAGCGTATATGATGAACGAAATGACTTACAGACAGGCTGGGGATTATCTGATTCCAGATATGAAACTGGAGAATCAGAGCAACAGAAACTTAGGCAAGTATGGCAGAATGCGGAGGGCGTATCTGGAACAGAACAATCCGATGCTCTTAAACGACATGATTCTGACAGAAACGCTGTTTCCCCATCTGTGGGAGATCGAGGATACGGCGAACGCCAGAGTGGAACTGCTGATGAAGCAGTATCTGGAGCAGAACCCGGCACCGGACAAAGAAACGGATCAGCTGGGCTGGGTAAGGCATATGAACAGCCTGAAAGCACAGGCGGAGGAAATCGTGATGACGGAGCTTATCAACAGCTGAGCCTGAACCTGTTTCCTTCAGAAAATGAACAAATTAGTTTTATCGACCGAGCAGAGAGCTTCATGCCCTCTGCTTTTTCTTTTTCCCAGGAAGAAATTGACCACTTTCTTTTGCTTGGCAGTAATACGGACGAAGCCAGAGAAATCGTTGCTCTGGAATATATGAAACAAAAGTCCATAGACGAAATTATTCCAACCTTAAAACAGGTTTATCATGGCGGCTATGGTCTGAAAGAAAACAGCGGAAATATTTCTGCATGGTATGGAGAGGAAGAAATTTCTCTTGCCAGAGGCTCTTCTGCTCTTAATAGTTCCATGGTGCAGATTCTTTCATGGAGTGAGGCGGCAGAACGTATCGGAGAACTTCTGGAAAGCGGACAGTATGCAATGAATGTAGAACTGGAAGAAGCTGCCGGATATGAAAGATTGAATGTAGCTCAGTCGATCTGGTATCTCTACCATGATCTTTCTGATGAAGCGAAAGAAATGGGATTCTTCCCATCCCTTTCAGAAATTCACAGTAATAGTTTTCCAGAAGAAACAGCATGGCTGGCAGAACAGCTGAGTAACCCGGAATTTTTGTCAGCGATGAAAGAGGAATATCAAGGTTTTATAACGGCTCACAATACGAACCGTTCGTTGCTTCGTTTTCACTATCATAAGCTGAATACACTGGAAAAGCGGATCAGTGAACTGGACATACCTCTCAGAGAATATCAGTCAGATATGGTACAGATGCCACTTGTCCGCCAGTTCATTACAGATGATGAAATCAATGCCGATCTGGCAAGGGGAAGCGGCTTTGCCGGAGGCAAGCGTCGGATCTATGAATACTGGCAGGAACCGCACAGCACACAGGATAAAGCTGATTTCTTAAAACACGAATTTGGCACTGGCGGTCATTCCCATGCCTGCTCCAATGCAACGCACAGCGGACAGGATCATGATGCCAAAGGTGTTCGTTACAGCAAAAGCGGCTGCGATCAGGTGCAGATGTCCTGGCTTCAGGTGGCACAGAGAATCGACGCTCTGATAAAGAAAGGGCGTTATCTTACGCCAGAGGAAGAAGCAGAACGAAAGGCGATGGAAGAAGCCAGGGAAGATATTTCAGAAGAATTTTTAGAGGACGAAACCAGTAAGATTTCTGTATCAGAACCGGAGCATTTCATCGATCACTTTTATGTAGTGGAGGATATTGAAAAGCGAGGTTCGCTGGATATTCAGAAATACAGTTCACTTGAAGAAGCACTGAGAAATTATCTGGAACTTCCTTCCGATAAAAAGAAAGCTTTAGGGGCAATGAATACCACTCCTCTCCCCGGCAGTCTGGATCTGGTTCATTGTGTCGATGGTCAGGACACAATCATTCAGGACTACGCAAAGGTGGACGACTGGCAGAACCCTGAAATTATGGATGCCCTTGCTCAGATTGAGCAGACCATCGAGAAAAAGAAAATACCGGCAATTCCGGCAGTAAATTTTCATATTACGGATGACCACTTAGGGGAAGGCGGACCGAAACAGAAATTTGCAAACAATATTGCAGCCATTGAAACCCTGTTCAAGCTGGAACAGGAAGGAAGAAATGCTGCCCCGGCAGAACAGGAAATCCTGTCAAAGTATGTTGGCTGGGGCGGTCTGGCGGATGCCTTTGATCCGGACAAGGAATCTTGGGCGAGTGAATATGCCGTTTTGAAAAACCTGCTGTCTGAGGAAGAATATGCGGCGGCGAGAGCTTCTACACTGAACGCCCATTATACCAGTCCGACTGTGATTCGTGCCATTTATGATGCCGTATCTCAGATGGGCTTTGAGAACGGGAATATTCTGGAACCATCCATGGGAACCGGAAATTTCTTCGGTATGCTTCCGCTGGGAATGCAGAGCAGCCGTCTGTATGGTGTGGAGCTGGATTCGATTACTGGAAGGATTGCACAGAAGCTTTATCCTCATGCGGAAATTACTGTAGCCGGTTTTGAAACAACTGACCGTAGGGACTTCTATGATCTGGCAGTTGGAAATGTACCGTTTGGAAATTACAAGGTATCCGATAAACCTTATGATAAGCTGGGGTTTTCGATTCATAACTATTTCTTTGCAAAAGCTCTGGATCAGGTTCGTCCCGGCGGCATCCTTGCCTTTGTGACAAGCCGCTATACGCTGGATTCAAAAAATTCAGACGCAAGGCGGTATCTGGCACAGAGAGCCGAACTGCTTGGGGCAATCCGTCTGCCTAATGATGCCTTTAAGAAAAATGCCGGTGCTGAGGTGGTTTCTGATATTATTTTCCTTCAGAAGCGTGACCATCCCATTGACATTGTTCCTGATTGGGTGTATTTGAACCGCACAGAAGAAGGACACACCATGAACAGCTATTTTGTGGAACATCCGGAAATGGTTCTGGGCGATACGGTTCTGGAAAGCACCCCTTACGGAAAGGATGATATTACAGTAAAACCGCTGGAAGGAGCAGATCTTTCTGAGCTTCTGAAAGAGGCAGTATCCCATATCCGGGGAACCTATCAGGCGGCAGAGCTGCCGGACGCTAAGCTGGCAGGAAAAGAGGCGGAAACCATTCCGGCAATGCCAGATATAAAGAACTTTTCCTATGCAGTCGTAGAGGGAGAAGTTTATTTCCGTGAAAACTCCATTATGCGTCATGTAGAATTGAATGAGAAAGCAAAAGAACGGGTAACAGGCATGGTGGAGCTTCGGGGAATCGTCAATGAACTGATTGAGTATCAGTTAGAGGATTTCCCTGACGAAATGATTTTTCAGAAACAGGCAGAGCTGAACGCTGCTTATGATGATTTTACCGAAAAATACGGTCTAATTAACCACCGCTCCAATGCTCAGGTATTTTCGGATGATTCCTCCTACTATCTTCTGTGCTCGCTGGAAAATGTGGATGAGAATGGGAATCTGAAAAGCAAAGCGGATATGTTCACAAAGCGGACAATCAAGCCAGAACATAAAGTAACGAGTGTAGATACCCCGTCAGAGGCACTTGCAATCTCCATTGGCGAACGTGGCAAGGTAGATCTGCCCTTTATGGCAGAACTGCTCGGAACTCCGGGAAACTATGAAACCATTCAGACGGAGCTTCGTGGCGTTATCTTCAAAGATCCCATGGCTCCTGCTGATCCGGAAGCTGGCTGGCAGACTGCGGATGAATATCTTTCAGGGGATGTGCGGAGCAAACTAAAAGTCGCACAGCTGGCAGCCGCCAGGGATTCTGCTTTTCGTATCAATGAAGAAGCTCTTAAAAAGGCACAGCCCAAAGATCTGGACGCATCAGAAATTGATGTACGTCTTGGAGCAACATGGGTTGATCCTGCTTATATTCAGAAGTTTATGGAAGAAACCTTTGAAACACCTTATTTTTTGCGGCATTCCATCGAAGTAAACTTTTCTGAAATGACCTCTGAATGGAGAATCAATGGGAAAAGTTCCCCAAGCTCCAACGATGTGGCGGCGTATGTAACTTATGGCACGGAGCGGGCGAATGCCTACCGGATTCTGGAAGAAACATTGAATCTGAAGGATATTCGCATTTATGACCTTGTGGAAGATCCAGACGGGAAGATAAAGCGTGTTCTGAATAAAAAAGATACTACCCTCGCCCAGCAGAAACAGCAGGCAATCAAGGATGCTTTCCGGGATTGGGTGTGGAAAGATCCTCATCGCCGTGAATCGTTAGTTACGAAGTATAATGAATTGTTTAATTCCACCAGACCTCGTGAATATGATGGAAGTCATATCCGTTTTGGTGGAATGAACCCGGATATTACCCTCCGGGAACATCAGAGGAACGCTATCGCCCATGTGCTTTACGGTGGAAATACGCTGCTGGCTCACGAAGTCGGTGCCGGAAAGACCTTTGAAATGGCAGCGTCCGCAATGGAAAGCAAGCGTCTTGGACTGAGCCAGAAAGCCCTGTTTGTAGTTCCAAACCATCTGACACTACAATGGGCGAATGAGTTTCTGCACCTGTACCCCAGTGCAAAGCTGCTGGTTGCCACAAAGAAAGATTTTGAAACAGCCAACCGCAAGAAATTCTGTGCCAGAATTGCTACTGGCGATTACGATGCAGTGATTATCGGTCACAGTCAGTTTGAACGTATTCCCCTGTCCGCAGAACGGCAGGAACGACAGCTGCGGGAACAGATTGATGAGATTGAAGGGGCTATCGCAGAATTGAAATACCAGCGTGGAGAGAATTTCACGATTAAGCAGATGGAGAAAACCAGAAAATCTCTGGAAGCCAGACTGGAAAAACTCCTTGCCGCAGACAAAAAGGATGATGTGATTACCTTTGAACAGCTTGGCGTAGACCGGCTGTTTGTAGACGAGAGCCATGCGTTCAAAAATCTGTTCCTTTATACGAAAATGAGGAATGTGGCAGGACTTTCCACCTCAGAAGCACAGAAATCGTCCGATATGTTTATGAAATGTCGCTATATGGATGAAATTACCGACGGGCGTGGCGTTATTTTTGCAACAGGAACGCCCGTAAGCAACTCCATGACCGAGCTTTACACGGTTATGCGGTATCTTCAGTATGACACGCTTCAGCAGAAAAAACTTACCCACTTTGATTCCTGGGCATCCACCTTTGGAGAAACTACCACTGCCATCGAGCTGGCTCCCGAAGGAACCGGATACCGGGCAAGGACGAGATTTGCAAAGTTTTTTAACCTGCCGGAGCTGATGAATATGTTCAAGGAAGCAGCCGACATCAAAACCTCTGACCAGTTGAATCTTCCGGTTCCCGACGCAAGATTTGAAACTGTGGTTGTCCAGCCCTCTGATTTTCAGAAGGGTATGGTTGCAGAGCTGTCGGAACGGGCGGCGGCAGTCCACTCCGGTATGGTTGATCCTTCGGTCGATAATATGCTGAAGATAACCACGGATGGGCGAAAAATCGGTCTGGATCAGCGTCTGATGAACCCGATGCTACCTGACGATCCAAACAGCAAGCTCAATGCCTGCGTGGAAAACATTCTCCGGATCTGGCAGGATGGACAGCCGGACCGGCTGACACAGTTGGTATTCTGTGATTTTTCTACACCGAAAAATGACGGCACATTCAATGTCTATGATGACATCCGTACAAAGCTGCTTGCCTCCGGTGTCCCCTCCGAAGAAGTTGCATTTATTCACAATGCAGATACGGAAGCGAAAAAGAAAGACTTGTTTGCAAAAGTCCGCACCGGACAGGTGCGTGTACTCCTTGGAAGTACCCAGAAAATGGGTGCTGGAACCAATGTCCAAGATAAACTGGTAGCAGTCCATCATCTGGATGTGGGCTGGCGTCCGTCTGATATGACGCAGAGAAACGGGCGTATTATCCGTCAGGGAAATCAGAATAAAGAAGTCCAGGTGTATCAGTATGTGACGGAGGGAACCTTTGACGCATATCTGTATCAGACCTTAGAGAATAAGCAGAAATTCATCAGCCAGATCATGACCAGCAAATCTCCCGTCCGTTCCTGTGATGATGTGGACGAGCAGGCTCTCTCTTATGCAGAGATCAAGGCTCTCTGTGCCGGTAATCCGATGATTAAGGAAAAGATGGATCTGGATATTGAAGTTGCCCGTTTGAAAGTGCTGAAAGCCGATCATCAGAGCCAGCAGTACCGTATGGAGGACAGACTTCTGAAATACTTTCCAGCAGAGATTGAACGGCAGAAAAGTTATATTTCCGGCTTTGAAGCGGACTTGAAAATCATAGAAGCTCATCCGCAGATTCCGGAAGGTTTCTATGGGATAGAGATTCATGGGACACAGTATGCTGAAAAAAACGATGCTGGCGAGCTGATTCTTGCTGCCTGCAAAGAGCTGAAAAGCACAGAGCCGGTTTCTCTGGGCAGTTACCGGGGATTTCAGATGGAGCTTTTTTATGACAGCTTTCGCAGTGAATTTCAGGTCTTTCTGAAAGGCTCTATGAGCCACAGAGTTGCACTTGGAATAGACGCCAGAGGCAACATTACCCGAATGGATAATGCCCTGGCAGGCGTTCCCGAGAAGCTGGAACAGGCAAAGGAAACTCTGACAAATCTTTATAACCAGCAGGAAGCAGCAAAATGTGAACTTGGAAAACCATTTCCACAGGAAGCAGAGCTTTCAGCCAAAAGCCAGCGGCTGGCAGAACTTGATGCCGCCTTAAACATGGAGGATCAGTCAGAAGCCGATGAAGAACACCGGAAAGAAGAACGTCCTTCTGTCCTTGCGGATCTGAAATCGAAGGCGGAACAGATTCCGCCGATGAAGCGTTCTGAATATCGGGAGGAGGTGCTGTAATGGCAAAGCGGGATCAGGATGTGCATTTCCTTGCGTCAAAAGAGGAAGTCGAACGAATTCATCAGAAGATGGAGGAAATCGGTATCCGTAGTATGGGGGCATATCTTAGGAAAATGGCTCTGGACGGGTACTGTATCAATCTGGAGTTGCAGGATGTGAAAGCTCTGGTTTCGCTTCTGCGGATCTGCTCCAATAATCTGAATCAGTATGCCAAAAGAGCCAATGAAACAGGGAGTATCTATGAGGCGGATATTAAAGATTTGCAGGATCGGTTGGAGGAAATCTGGGTGGAAATGAAGGAGGTTCTTGTGCATTTATCTTCTATCCAGTAATGACCGGCGAACTGTTGAGGAGCCGCAGTGTGGGCTGCGGCTTTACATAGTGATCAGGTAATGTTTTTGTAGATTCGGTTAGATGTGTATGGTATACTGGGGGTATGAAAGGTGTAGATAAATCGGAAATTGAATGGAGCAACAAATCATAGCGAGAGGAAAGAGGAAGATGAAAAATGGATTGCTTTATTTAGGGTTAGTATTGTTTTTAACCGGGTGCAGCAGTAAAAATACTGATTTGAAAGAGCCGGATAATTTCAGGGCAGAAAGTTCTGCTGCGATCCAACCGGATGAAACAACACCGGAGGGAGAAACGGCTATCTCTGGAACCTACGCAGTACCGGAGGGATGGAGCAAAGCAGATGAATATTCTACCGAGGAAGTAGCGTTTTATATAGCGGACAGACATGAGGGCGATGACTATCCGGATAATATTTCAATCAGCTTCGGAATGAACCGATACAGTGCAGAGGAACACACTGCATTTCGGGATGCAATCGTACAGCAACTCCTCATGCAACTTGACGGCGTGGATGCTCAACTGAATGGGGATGGCACATATACAGAGCAAGACTATGTAGTTTATATCTTCACGATTGAAGAAGCTGACGGAGTAATTACAAAGCAATATTATATTGTGAAAGATTATGGGTATTGTTTAGTCCATGTGACAAATTTTAGCGGAGCAAAAGATGTATTTGAAGCAGCCCAAGATATTGTAGACAGTTTTGTATGGGCTGATAACAGCTAGAATGAAGAATGATTTCTCGAAAAATCGGAATTAATAGAAGGGTAATATAATGGATATTTTACACTGGCTACAAACATGGTTTGCTCAAAATTGTGTTGACGATTGGCAACATTTTTATGGCATTAAAATAGAAACATTGGATAATCCAGGCTGGCATATAGATATAGATTTAAGCAGTACAGAAGTAGAAAATAAACCCTTTCAAGAGATTTATCAGGACTTTGAAAATGATATAAGTTGGTTACATTGTAAAGTTACTAATAAAATTTTTTCGGCTGCTTGTAGTCCCGATAATTTAGTAACTGTTTTAGAAATATTCAAATGTTGGATAGAAGAATGAAATGCCATTTATCAGGGAGTTGGATAAAGCGACAAATCGGAATTGGAGGAAGTATAGATGAAAGTGAGCAAGTATGTCTGTGGAGCCGTTAGGCAATTTTCGTACTGGTTTGCACATGGCACGATAGGATACCCTTTGTTGGAGGGAATTGATTATGTTGGAGAAGTTTTGAAAGAGGAAAGCAGTTTTGCGGAACAGGCATTTGCTATATTTATGAATACTCTGGAAATAGATGAAGATGGAAATGTTACAAACTACAAACAAGCAGAATTTCGTGCAGCACAACATATAAGAGCCTATTTTGATAAAGATTATGTTGTTGTTCCAGCATTTGAGTATTGGGAAACTGAATTATATCCAGTAAGCAAAAACTCATATGTAAAATAACAATTCAAAGTTGTGAGGAGATGGGGGTATTGTATATAAAGCCTGATATTAGAGCCAGTATTACATTGACAAAGGACACCCCTGTGTATAGTGGCTATCGCCCTGCTCATTTAGTCAGCAATTATTTGACAACAGGTGTTCACAAGTATTTCAATACGGATATATTAAAAAATGGAGAAACAGTAGAAGGAACGATCACCTTTCTTTCCCCAGAACATTATCCCCATTCATTAAAAGTGGGTATGCGATTTGTGTTTCAAGAAGGTTCACGCATTACAGGATATGCTGAAATTCTTGAAATTTACAATGAACTTCTAAAGGCATAACTTCTTGTCTTCAGGATGTCGAATAGCGTGTGAAAGCGGAAGTTGCGGAGGTTAACATGGAAGAATTATTGGTTTATGCACTTTTACTTTATCAAGAGTTGCTAATAGAAACTGAGTACAATAAACGGCTTGATGAAATGTTTCTCAACGATCCTGAAAATGATGATTTGCTTTATTTAGAATGGGAAACAGACATAAAAAAAGCCATTACTTATGTGAGAACACATATTAATTACAATAATCTGGACATTAGTTTATTTGGAAAAATTTTGATGAGCAAACTGAAAGAGGTCTATAAAAATTATTCGGATATAAGAGAATTTGCAGGTCGAATGTATAACTTGTGGGAGGCTTTGCCTGGAAATCTCCAAGATATAGAACCATTTTGGGCACTTAGTTATGCTGATGATCCCTTATCATGGGGAGATGAGGGACAAACCAGAAATATTTATGAGAGTATGTTGTGTTACTATGGAGATTAAACGAATAGAACAATTCCAGTTTATCTGAGAATCAAATACCATGAATTCAAAGGTAATAAATACAAACACAAAATTAAAAGTACGGGTGAAAAAAATGGAACAAAATGAAAAACGATGGGGAAAGAAAACATACAGTCCAAATGCTTGTTATTCGAGGGCAGTAAAACTCTGCAAAGCAATCCGAGAAGGAAAAAACGTGGCAGAGGATATTGCAAAAATTGAACCATATCTTAAAAATTATTGCAAAGAACGAAGAGAAACGATGCAGGAGCAGCTTTGTTTTAGGACGGAGGACTTTGTAAACCCTCAAGACGCATTATATGAGATAAGTCCTGCTATGAAAAAATACTGGGACAGTGTTTATCCGCTCCTGGAAACGCCGGAGAGTAAATATATGGCGCTTCTTCGTTTTGTTAATGCTTACCAAAAATGTTTGGGGATTCCTCATACGGAAAGCATTCATATTTTGAAAGAAATCGGTTGGACGCCAACAGACATTATGGCAACTTATCTGGATGGGCGTTTTGGCGACCGCTTATTTCCACTGTCCCCAGATGTTGTGGCAAAAGCCGTGCAAGAAGACATGGATACAGCAGTGCATCTGATGGAACGGGAAGGTCACGACGGTCTGTTTACCCATGGCTACAGTATGTACCACCAATTCTGGTGGATTGATTTCATGTATCTTTTTGTAAAATATGAGGATCGTACTTTTTTGACAACACAGCACAAGAGCAAACGTCTGTGTAAGCATTGTGGAGAAATTCTGGAAAAATTAGAGCAGGGTGCAGCAATGCACGAGGATGCAGAGATCTGGACTGACCTGCCTGATTTTTCAATTTTTGATGGTGCTACACTTGTACAGAAGCACTTGCTGGCATCTGCCGCAGGCCAGCGTTTATGCAAAGGAAATGATTGGAGTTCTTATGTAATGTCTTATCATGTGGTAGATGAACAGCATGGGTATGGTGCGGCACTTTGCTTTAATGCATTGCTAAAAGGACCGGAATACTATAATAAAGAAACAACTGTAAGGGAAGTGTGTTTTTATCGCTTTGATCATTTCATGCCCTTTGACCATGTGCCGGAAAGCTGGAGGTGCAGTCCGACAGAGCTGCCGGAAGATTTTGTAAGAAAGGCATACCGTTCCTTTTGTAAACTGGCGGGACTTGAAAAAAAGAAGTAGTTCATTTGATATTGGAGTGTATCCAGAAAGGAGCTGATCCCATGAAAATAATATTGAAACTTCTGGCACTACCGATCCTGTTGCTTGTAAAAATTCTTTGTATCCTCGGCAATCTGCTTACCAATGTTTCCTCTTATGTAATTGGACTGCTCCTGTTGGTTATCGGCGGCTGTGCGATTTACTGTATTGTAAAAGCACTGTGGACTTCCCTTGCAATTCTTGCAGGCATGGGACTGGCTGCATTTCTGGCAATCTTTCTATTAGTATGGGCAGTTGTAAAGCTGGAAACTATAAGCAGTTCGCTTGGAACATTTATCAGGTCATAAAAAATTTTGAAGCAGAAGTCACCTTCGGGTGGCTTTTTCTTTTAGAAAGGATGTGATGGAAATGGCGGCGACAAGGTTGATTGCTCTCCATGTCAATAAAGGAAAAACGGTTGCACAGTGTCTGGCTGACCGTACGGACTATTCGCAAAATGCTGCGAAAACCAATGATGGGGAATTTATCAGCTCCTATGAATGTGATCCCAAAACTGCGGATGAAGAATTTCTTCTATCCAAAAGACAGTATCAGCATATTACGGGCAGGGACCAGAAAAATAATGTGATTGCATACCAGATACGTCAGTCCTTTAAGCCGGGAGAAATTACACCGGAGGAAGCAAATCAGGTTGGTTACGAAACCGCAATGCGTTGGACAAAAGGAAATCATGCCTTTATCGTTGCTACCCATATTGATAAAGCCCATATCCACAACCATATTATTTACAACTCTACTTCCCTGGATTGTACCAAAAAATTCAGAGATTTTATTCACTCAGGACTTGCAGTACAAAAATTGAGCGATATGGTCTGTCTGGAGCATGGCTTGTCCATTATTATACCGAAGCCCTATAAAGAACGGATCAAGCGTACTGTTTTCCCGAAAAAAAGAACTTATCGGGATGAACTGTGTGAAGCGATTGATCTTGTGCTGAAAGAAAAACCAAAAACCTTTGAAAAATTTGTTCAGCTTCTTTCGGACAGAGGATTTGTTTTTAAGGATGGGAAGCAGCCAGCTTTCCGAGGACGGGACCAAAAGCGTTTTGTCCGTCTGCGTTCTCTTGGGGAAGGCTACAGTGAAAAAGAATTGCGGGCTATCATCGCCGGAAAAAGCCTATACAGGACAAAAGGGACTTCCACTAACGCCCCAAGGCAGAAGCAGTTTCATCTTCTCATTGATATTCAATCCAAAATGGCAGAAGGTAAAACAGCAGGCTATGAAAAATGGGCAAAGAAATATAATCGCAAAGAAGCTGCCAGAACGGTTTGCCTTTTGAAAGAAAAAGGCATAAACAGCTATGAAGATCTGGCTGTTTTGACAGATGAGCTGTCCGCCCGTTTTTCTGAACTTACGGATTCCATCAAGAACGCAGAAAAAAGAATGGTGGAGATCAAAGCATTGCAGACACATATTAACAATTATTATAAGACCAGGCAGACTTATGTGGACTACCGCAAGTCCGGCTACAGCAAAAAATTCCTGGAGGAGCATCGGGAGGAAATCACTCTTCACAAAGCGGCAAAGCAGGCATTTGATCAGCTGGAGGGAAAAAAGCTTCCATCCCGTCAGTCACTCCATGAAGAATTTAATCAGCTGATGATTCAGAAAAAACAGGAATATGCAGAGTACCGTCAGGTCAAAAAAGAAATGCAGGATTACCTGACTGCACGGCAGACGGTAGAAACTATTTTGAATATAGACAGAAAAAAGAAACAGGAGAAAGAAACGATCCGGTAAAGAAACCATGGCTGCCGCCCCCTTTGTTGGAGTGGCCGCCATGGCTTTTTTTTGATAAAAAGAAAAGAAACAACACCAGTGACTGTGACAAGTATTGTTTCTTATTCATCTTCATCAGGAACATATTCCATAATATCCTCAATTCTGCAATCAAGAATTTTACAGAGATTGTTCAAAACAAGCGTTTTTACAATCATATTTTTCCGAAGTCTGTGAAGCTGTGCCTTATCAATTCCGTAATCTTTAATCAGCTTATACTGGCTGATGTCCTTTTCTTTCAGTGTTGCCCATAACCTGTCATACTTAATCATCTCTGTGCCACCTCTCCTTGTATTTTAAGGGGCATTGATTTATAATAATATGGTGCGTGTATGCACCCCAATCTAATCAGAAAAAAGAAAAATAAAATGGAAAAAATGAGTATGAAAAAGAAAATCGCCGGAGCTGTTTTACTGCTCTCTGCACTAATCAGTCTTTACATTTACAGAGGAAAAACGATAGAAATCAAAGTTGTCCCTAAAATGGCAGCACCTATTTCTGAGGAAGCAGAATTTTTTGAGAAGAAATATAGTTCCAGCGTTGAAGCTGAGAACTGTTTTGTCTGCGGGTATTTGGAGAACAGCCTGATTCCTTATTATGCCAAGCGTGACTCCATTGGAATCATTCACTGGAACAGCCAATGGGTAAGCGATACCGGAGTAAGGGCATACGATGATGACGGAAAAGAATTGTTTGGAAATGAAAGTATGAGCCTGATGGCAAATTCTTTCGGAGATGGTTATGGCAGTGTTTATATTCAGGAAATGGCAAACCGGGGAATTTCTGAACTATCAGCATATTTTAGTGATACTGACTGTGTGTATTTTGAAAAACTGTCCGGGCTTCTGTGCCAGAATTGTCTGGATAAGGTTGCAGAATTTTACTGTGACCAAAAAGAAAGTGGGAACAGCAGCTATATCGGAACGACTGGTTTTTCTCTGATTGATTTTCAGACAAGAGAGCTTTATCCTCTCTCCGATCCTTACCGTGGCTATATGATTCGTGATTATTATATCCAGTATGACTTCCAGAACAATGAGGATGAAAGCTATATCGACCTGACAATTTTCTATGAACCGGAGCGGAAAGAAAATTAAAATCTTTTGGAAAATGATTTTGTAAACGTTCAGAATGAACGGGCAGCCAGTATCGAAGATACTGTTCAAAGGGGATTGGGGACGCTGCCCCAACAAGCATTTTGAGCAAACCTGTACAGGTTTGCCCTGCTTGCGAATTTGTGAGCAATTAAGCTTTGTGATTTTATAAGGGAAATGGTATAATAAAAACGATATTTATAGCTGAAAAAATAAGAAATACCGGAGGATGAAGATGGTCAAAAAAGCTTATAAAAAACTACTTTCCTATCCTATCGTCCGGATGAGCATAATCGGTATCCTTCTTACCATTTTTGTTTATCGCCTGCTTCTGTTCGTGACCTATGGAGATGAAGTGTCACAGACCATTATAAAATGGATCTGTATAGGTTTTGCCTGCTTACATATATCCGTATTTCTGATCAGCATGATCCGCTATGTGACACAAGTTCAGAAAGCAAGCCACTACCTCCATATTCTTCCGGCTTATGCTAAGGAACGGCTGAAATATGATCTGCAAACCGAGGATCGACTGGATGATATGTATTTTACCAGTGAATTTCTTTTAATATATCAGTTTCAGTTTAGAAAAAAATATGGTTTTGCCTGTATTCCCTATAAAGAGATAGAGGAAGTCAGAATCAGCCGCACGAATAAAAATGTTCTGGAAATTTTGAATCCACAAGGAACCATTTTGCATATGGCTGTTTTTCTCCATGCTTTTGATGGACAACAGGCTGCGGAACTAAATCGAAAAATTTTTTCCCTGAAAAACCGAGAACAGGCTGTCAGAACAACCATGGAAGAACAGGCTGTACGGGACTATATCGCAAAGCAGAAAATCAAAAAATCTCTGAGCGGTGTTCCCCTGGCTGTTTGTGATTTTGTAGTTATTTTGGCGTTTCTGTTTTCCTTAATGGTGGCAGAATATTACCGGAACGAAGTGAAACTTCTGGAGATAGACCATGCATTGGAGTTCACAGAAGAAGCATTTACTTATGGGGGCGGAACCCTTTTGTTCTGGCCCAATCTGCAATTTTATGTAGTCATGTACGGAACTACATTGCTGCTTCTGGTTTGCGGCACTCTATTTGCCCGAAAGGTTTTCAGTGCAAAAGAAGATTCCCGATCTGAGAGAATACAGAAGATCAGGCTTCTGCTCTTTACCGCAGGCGAGATGCTGTTTATTTTGTTTATAGGGCTTCTGTATACTTCTGATGTGCATACATGGGAACAGATGGTGCAGGGATTCCAGTTGCTATTTTGACAGTTCAGCGGATACAAAGATTTGAAGCCGCCAGAACTGGAAATATGAAATTTATCTTTTTAAATGGCTATATGAGATGGAGAATCAGATAGGATGTTCAAAATTTGTGAAGCTTGAATTTCTATGGGCTGATGTTGCTAGGGATGGAGCAAATGATAAATCGAAATTTTGAGAGGAGTAACTATCATGGTTATTGATACTTGGGAAAATGGTCAGTATAAAGAAATCTGGGTTTATTCAGAAGAAACAGATGATGATGAGCGGGCGATGTGTGGATTGATAAATGGTGATTGGGGTTGGCTCAATTATTATAACGAGGAATGTGACGCAGGATTAAGCTCCAGAAATCCGAACTATACTGGTACAGACGATGAAACCATGAATTTTATAATAAATGGTGAACTTGACCTATACCCTTTATCTTATGTGTTGCTCGCAGAACAAGTGATGAAAGCCCTTGAATATTTTGAAAAGTATCATAAGTTGCCCACATTCATAATGTGGCATGATGATAATTTCGCTTAGAAAATTCTCATTCATGGGGAAATAAAACAAAACAAGAAATCGGAATTAAGAGGTGCTTTGCATGGCAGATTGCTGTATTTATGTTGAACAAAATTATAAGACTGCATATCAAAACTATTTGGAGATTGATGATACACAACAATGTTTAATAACAGAAGATATGATAATATACGGCGATATACGGTTTGAACAAAAAGGAAAATGGTGTTTGATAACTACCAGCTATGAGTTTGCTTTAGAAGTCTTGCTGCAAATGAGTTCTGGAAATAAACTGATTTACTTTTATACAGATGAAGATCAGTTAGATGGTGAATTTATTGTGTTAGAAAATAATACTATACTGCGAAGATTTTTATGTTATGGGGACACACCTGAACTGAATGAAGATTATGGAAAATTGTCTATTGAGGAAAAAATAGTTCTTAAATATTGGAATGATTTAGATTTATTATTAAAAGTTGCCAGTCAGTCACCTAATCTGTTTTTTAATTGCTAGGAAATGTTGGAGGTTAATTTCCAGTTTATCGGAGAGTCGAATACTATGGAATTAAAGGCAATAACTATAATCCAAAAAGAATATACAGAATATGACGATTTCTTTCTATCTTGCGAAGCGTTTATAGGACCAGAAAATGAAACGTATGTATACAGAGTTTACGATTTTAATGTAATAAGTATAAAAAGGCTTTATAATCAGTTTTCTGATTACGGTATTATGTTAAATATAGGTTGGATGATTATGAAATTTTATGATGAAGATGAAATTAAACAAAAAGTAACCGAATTGGTAAGAAAATTCAGTTCAGAAAATGATGACGAATTTTATTTGAAATTAAGTCGTTATCTAAGACTACAAGAAGAATAATTGGCAGTTTTCAGTTTGCCAAACCCTTCGAAAGGAATACACCGCCTATGAAAAAAGCCGCTGCTTTAATTCTGTCAGTCCTATTTTATATCGCAGCTTTTGCACTGGCATTTATATGTGCGTCAGAACAAAATCTGCTTTACTTCGCCTGCATACTGCCCCCAATTGTGGCTCTGTATTTTGTGATTGCCGGAAATATTTTCTCCCACCGGCTGGGGCTGAACCGCTGGCTGTTATGGTTTGTGTTGAATTTTGCTGGAGGGATATGTAGCTGGGGACTTCTGATTGCCTGTTTCCCCCATATTTTATTTAACGGATTCATTTTATTCTATCTTATTCCTGTAACCGTTACTTTTGTCATAGTATGGGCGGTTGTAGGGATTGGCTTTTTATGTGTTTCATTATGGAAACGCCGCCCTGTTTCTGTTGATACAACAGGACAACTGCCTGTTGCTACGCCCAAAAGAACAGGTGCAGGAATTGAAAGATTCACAGGCATTGTCCGTGTGATCGGTATCATGGGGCTGATACTGTCAATCGCTTGTTTAGCTTTGGGAGTAAAAGGGATTGTCACGATACGCCCAGCTTCCGATTATGAGGATATGGGGATACATACCTTTTCCCCGTACAAGGTTCTGCCCCATACCGTGGAGAACCATGCCACCGGTCGGGATAAACGAAACAATCCCACCAAAACTGTGTATGTGGTTTATTATCAGACTTCGGACGGCACAGGCTACCAATGGAAATTGGAAAGCAGCAACGACAAAGACTATGCAAATCAGATTCTTGCCGAAGGGGAAAGCGTAGATCGTCGTGTACTGTTCATCAAAGAAAACGGAAAATATATGACTGTGGACGCTGAGCTGACGGCTGATACCTATGCAGCAGGACAACAAAAGCGGTATCTTTGGATGGTCGGACTGTCTGGCAGTTATCTAGTGCTATGCTTTGTGGTGTGGCTGGTTATGAAACGGCGTACAGTAGAGGAACTATAGAAATAAATCGAAATTTTAAATAGGAGAAGTTGTGTGTGAACCATGATATAAATTTAAATATTCATTATACTGCACCTAAAGAAATATGGGAAAAGATAGACAAAATATATGAATCAATGCCCTATTGGTCGGGAAGCAAGAATAGACCTCAATGGCTAGGAAAAGATGTAGATTTATGGGCTTCTGTTGAACCAAGTGGAATACAGATTGCTGGAATAATGCCTGATGATATTTGGGAAGAATGGTATAACCTACTAAAAAAACGATTAACAGAAGTTTTAGGGTATGAAATTGGTGAACCAGAAGAAGGATATGATTTTAAGTATTTTTAAGAACTATTTCCACTCTGAAGAAACCAGAAGTCCCGTATTTATGAAGTATCATTTGCAAGGAGGTCCCCGCCCATGAAAAAAACAACCATCATCCCAACCGTCAGTGTCCTGATTGCTCTAGTTTGTGCTGCTCTGTTTTGCTTGAACTGGAATCCGGAGCCACTTCTGAAAGGAAAGGAACAGCCGGTGACACTGAGCGATATAGAACAAAATCTTATAACCGATTTTAACGGTTTCCCAGCGGGGGAGGATATTCCAAGGCTGACCAGTGCAGCGGACTTTTCAGAAATCATCTATTTGTCAGATTATGTGACAGCAGAGCCAGTGGGGATTGTCGAAACCGGTATTTCCAGCCTGAAACCATGGGAAGATCATTACTATACGCAAAGAGTCAAGGGCAGAACAACCGGACGTCAAATCCGTCGGCCGGAAATTACTTCATCCGACTGGGATTTGCTGGGCAGCTATCAGCCATATTACCTGCTGGAGCTTCCGGATCATACTTATATCGTGGCACAAATTCCGCAGGAAACAGCGAAAGCAATCGAAAGTGGCAAAAGCATCACACTTCCAATCGGTCAGAAGGTAAGAATGAGCAATGCCGCTCGGAATGAACTTTCTGCCATCTGCGAGGAATACGGGGCAGATATGGATGGCGTGTTCTATGCTGTTAATGACAAATGGCAGGAGGAGCACCAGTTCATCTTGTTTCTGTTACGCTTCGGGGCTGCCGCCCTGCTTTGGTTTGTGCTTGCCGTAGGACTGACGCTGGCAGGATGGAAGCTGTTCACAAGCGAGGAGCCCTAAAAAGCGGAGGGAAAAATCTATGGATACAGGAAAACCAAATGAACCGAAAGAAAAATCTGTTCCCATAGCCGGAGTGCTTCTTTCCTGCCTACTTACCCTAAAGGTGTTGTTTATCAGTTTTAAAAGGATCATTCAAGCGAGCGGAGGGCTTGTTTATGCCTTTTACAAAGTAGGTCTGATACTATTTATTTTTTTATATGTTATTCTGGGACTGATCCTTATTCCGGCTCTGCTTATTATTTTTATCATACAGGCAGTCCGTCGCAGAAAGAACCGTAGGTACATAAGGAATTGTATATTTTCTGCACTTTGGTGTTTTATGATGATTCTGTCAGGTCCTGTGATAAACCGTGTTTCTCCTGCCATTGAAAAGCTGATAACTGAGATCAAAATACTGACCTATGAATCAACGGTTGAGAAGATCCACAATGGGGAGCAGCTTCAGAAATATGAGGATATGACTGGAGGAATAAACGGCAGTGAGGATGTGGCATTCTTCCAGTATTCTCCCGGTGAATATGAAGAAGATGGTCATATGTATTACCTGAAGGAATACTACATTCTTTATTCTGAAGATTCTTCCTGTGATGTAGAGCGGATAAAGAAACACGCAAGAGGACTTCCGCTTTACCAGCATGGCAGGATTGAAATGGAGGAAATTAAAAGCAACTGGTATCGCTTAGAGGTAACTTATAGCTTAAATTCATAGGGAAAAGAGAACCTCATGTATTTATATGAAAATTAGGATTGGAAAGGGAATGGGGAATATTTCAGATGATAAAAGGAGCAATTCTTAATAAAGGAGAAGATGGATACACCTATTTCAAAAAAATATTTAAGGCTCTTAACAATTTTCAAAAGGACTATAACTGGTTAATAACCGATTGTGAGGCATATCCAAAGAAGTTAGGACATGAGATGCGTATACATCAATCTAAGCATGGAAATTATGCGTGGATAAGTGGAGAAGAATTAAGCGGAATTATAAAAAAAGATGATTTCCATTGGATTTGGGCTGTATTATCAGGGTTTGATAAAAACTGTTCAAAGGATGAGGTTTTGAAATATGAATTTCCGTATGCAGATTGTTATGATGGGTTTTGGAAAGAAAAACCTTCTATTCAGCATCCACTTGCCCGTATAGAACTTGTTGCATGGGATGGCGATTTAACTTTATTCATAAGTAAGGATGAGGATCTTGTAAATCGTTTCAGAAATGCCTTCCCATTAAGCAGGGATTTAGAGGAATTCAATGCGGAACTCTAGGCATCTAAAACTCCTAATACGGAACTCTTTAGGAAATTCTATCATAAATACGGGCAAGAAAGAACTTGGCCGCTTATTTGCCAGTACATTGAGCAAAGGAGAAAATTACGATTAGGCATTGAACAATCAGATAGATGATTTATTGTAGAAAATTAAAATAGCTGATAATGTTGAATAGGAAGTATAAACGAGAATAATAATGCTATCACAACTAGAATTATATTAAAAATGGAGGGAAGTAGATATTTCTTCCCCAATTAAAGGAGTAAGAAAAAATGTCAGATTTTAATCATCCATCTCAACAACAGAAGTTTGCATTGTATATGAAACGGGCATTGGCGTTGTTCGTTTCTGTCTGTCTTTATATCGGGCTTTTTCAATTATGCTTTTCTTCTATTTTGGATGGACATGGAATAGACTATGAAATTCTCTCATGGGGCTTTTGCATTGCTGTGATAGGGTACTTTTGGATTGCCGGAGGTCTGTTTTATCATTACCTGGGCTTACAGCGGTGGAAGCTTTGGGTTGCCATGAATATCATAGGTTTCCTCCTCAGCTTTCCGGTCTTTCACCGTTTGGAACCGTGGCAGGAAGAGCTGGATATGATCATGCTGACATGGTGGGTGGTATCCTGTCTTATTGTTGCCTGGGGAGTAGTAGGTGTTGGGTATATTTGTGTGCAATTTGTTTCTAATTTTCTTGAGAAATAATAGAACGATTAACTGAAAAGTCCATGTTCTGTGTGCTTCTGCCTCGGATCATGGACTTTCTGTCTATTCACATTCAAATTGCTGTTTACTGTCATAATCTCCCAGATTTTCTTTGAGAAAATTGGCTTTCTTGATATACATAGGGTTGACCAGCTCCCCTTTTTCATGAAGCAGGCTGAATTTGTAATCTAACAGTGCAGCCGGTACATATAGCTTTCTGGCTGTTTCAAAAAATGAATATTCTGATAAACATTCCAGAACCGTCCGGTCTTCTAAAAGCAGTTCTGCCGCAAAAAAGTTTGCCTCATCTTCTTCTATCGAACTGCCGTCAAACATCTCCATTTCATGGAAGCCCCGCATCATGGCGATCTTCGTATGAAGAATTGCATGACCAAGTTCATGGGCGATTAAAATGCGTTCCAAAACCTCATTGACATTACTGTCTATGACAATATTCTTCTGTCTGGACTGATAGTAAAAAAATCCCTTCAGCTTTTTCTGCATATCGTGATAATGAACTTTAATTCCCAATAACCGGCAGAGTTCATAAGGATCTCTGGTATCATATTTTTTGACCAGTTTTTCTACCACACTGATAATATGTGCTGCCGTTCTCATCTGAATCACCTCCGAATCTTACACATAAAACATATCTTGTGCATGAGTGATTATTCGTATATCTTAAACTATTCTTTGGCTTTATGTTTTCTGTATTTCTTCGGTGTGAATTTTTCTTTTGCGGTCTGTTTAGAATCCATATATACTGCCATAATTGCCTGAAAAAACACATCTTTGGCGTCATCGTCCAATTCGCCGCCGGCAAATAAAGAGTTTACCCGTCCTAACACTTCCTGAGCCTCTTTTGCACCTTTGGAGCCGAAATTTTCCCTGGCTGACGCAATGAACAGATCTTTGTCCAGATTGCTTTGTGTGTCCGTTTCTTCATCATCCATGAGATACGATACAGAAACGTGCAGAGCTTCTGCCAACTTTCTCACATTGCTTTTACGGGGGAGCGTTCCAAGCTGTTCGTAAGTATAGAGGGAACGTTCTGAAATGCCGGTCACCTGTGCTAATTCTGTCTGGGAAAGATTTAGTGCCAAACGGGCTTCTTTCACTTTTTCTCCAAAAGTCATATTCTTACCTGCCTTTCAAAAAATATTTCGTAACTTCCGATTAGTTGTTGACAAACTTCCGAAAAATGTTATAATCAAATCAGAACAGATGTTCTTCTGCTTTATTATATATCGGAAGTTTTGGAGTGTCAATAACTTCCGAATGGAAACTTTCGGAAAATAAATCGGAAGTTTCGATGATGTTGCCTGCTCTCCGGTATTTCTTTCCCTTTAGCCGGTCTGTGGGATTAGAGAGGAATAGGAATTTATGACATAGTTTGAAAGGAGATTTTACATGAGCAGGAATAATACACAGGTCTTAAATAACATCCGTATGCTGTGCCGGATACAGAAGGTAAATGAAAAAATGCTGTATGACCGTTCCCGACTGATTCTGTCGATTTATCGGGATGTCTGCTGGTCTGCTATAGGACGGGCTGATAAGGTGCATGAGGACTTGATCTGCACTTGCGGAGCAAATCTGAGCGATGCTCTGGTCTATCTGGAAACCTTCGCACCGGATGAAGAAAGAGAACGTTTTGAGGAGCGTATCCGCAGCCTGTTTGAAACAAAGTGGATGATTGAGCTGGTGGATCACGCCATGGGACGAATTAAGGAATACCCATGCAGGGGAGATTTATACTGCGAGATTATCTCCAAAAGTTATTTAAGCCGTTTTCATTATAGAGAATCAGAGCTGCTTGAAGTTTTAAGCATGGAACGTAGCACATACTATGACCGTAAAAAAGAAGCAATCCTTTTGTTTGGCTTATCCTTATGGGGGACTTCTATTCCGATGCTCAAGCAGTTTTTGCGGGAAACGAAAGATGAGGAGGATGCCTACCGGATTTATGAGAAATATTGATGATGGAGTCCGATAAAAGTCCGACTTAATTCCGACCGTTTTCCTACTGAAAGTCCGACTTGACAGGTGTTAAGATTGGTATGCTGGAAGAATGCAGCATATCAATAAAAAAATCAGATCCGCCTCGTGCCGATATGGTACGGGGCATTTTTTATGCCGTCTTCCAGACATTTTGCATGAAAAGAACCAGAGATTTTCTCCGGTTCTTTTTTTGTGCCGTCAAGGAGGAAACGGTATGTACTATAACCAGAAAGAAAGCGGAAAAAGAATTGCGGAATTAAGAAAAGAAAAAGGATTAACCCAGGAACAGCTGGCGGAGAAACTCAACATCAGCACAAGCAATCTTGGAAAACTGGAGCGGGGCTTGCAGAGTTTTTCTATTGATCTGCTGATTGAAATTGGTTTTTTCTTTGGGGTTTCCACGGATTATTTGCTGCTTGGGTGTAGCATTCCAAATTACGATGCTGGAAAAGAGGTTGATTCTTTGGTTACACAGCTGCAAGCCTTGAAGAAAAAAATGTAGAAAACCGCCGTACCACGGTGGGTATCCGCCGTACAAGGTCATAAAAAAATGAATGTGGAACAGGTACAATTTAGTCACAGCCAAAGAAAACGGCTGAATGTACCTTGAAAACTTCATACACATTCATCAGATACGTTCCTGTTGTCGGTGTGAAAACATCAGCCACATCAGCGGTACGCCATGAGGTATCGGCTATCCAAGCAGAACAGATTTTTCAGTTGCTTTTGAACCGATATGAGCGAAAACTACCGGCTTGTAACGATCAGGTTGCTCCTAATCTTGGCAATGAAACCAACAGGTATAATGATACTTCTCTACGGAGCTGGCGGAGAACCCGGCAGAGGTTAGATTCCTATGGAGCTGATCAGCAGTCAGCCGTCTGATGATTTCCCGATAAACCACTTTATCACCCAGGGGTGCCGAGGGCAAATATGGGGTTCAACATAATTTTCGGAAGGGCTGTTTTCATCTGCTTGCAGATGGGAGCAGCCCTTTGTACATACCCAATGAGAGGAGGTTTTATTTATGATGAAAAGTAATTGGGTATATCGCCGAGGCGATATTTATTGTGCTGATCTGAACCCTGTAGTCGGCTCTGAACAAGGCGGCATCCGTCCGGTGGTAGTGATCCAGAATGATATAGGAAATAAACATTCTACAACCTTGATCGTGGCTACGGTCACGACAAAAATCAGAAAGAAAGGGCAGATGCCGACGCATTATCTCATTCAAAACAATCCGGCATTTTCCGAGCCATCGGTGGTAATGCTGGAGCAGATCCGCACGATTGATAAGAAGCGGATTGAGGGGTACCTGGGAAAGGCAACCCAGAGTGAAATGCTTGGTATTGATAAAGCGTTGCTTGCCAGTGTCGCATTACAGCATTTTTGCAGAGATTTGTCAAAAAACAGTGATGCATTATCTGCCAATCCTTAAGCATAATTCAACTTGTGAAAGCGTAGGCTTGTGGTAAGGAAATGAAGGTGGTGTATAGCGTGAATTTGGAAAATATGAAGGATGTGGACATCCGTACAGTGGACAAATCTTCGTTATCCGAACTGCGTGACATTAAGATAAAGAAAACCGCAGAAAATCGTTTGGATGTCGAAGATCTGCAAAGACAGACACCGAATTTCTACTGTTTTCGGGTGGGAGAAATAGCGGTTGAGTTCGATTATGCAAGGAACGGAAGGTCGGTAAACGACCTGTTTTCGTTAATGGTTCAGGCGAGCCTGTGACATCATTGTGTAAATAAGGCATGGCGGGTATATTATAAGTGAACCTGTCAGAAAGGTGGCGGACCGACTACCCCTCGGTCTGCCATCGCTTATAATAGCCCCCTTTGATAATAACCAAAGGAGTGGATGATTATGACAAAGAAACCTTTGAAAAAGGTGTATCATGCCTCCATTTACCTGAGATTATCAAAGGAAGATGGAGATGTGACAAGCGGCTCTAAAAATGAGAGCAACAGTATATCAAACCAGAAAAGTCTGGTTATGGATTATTTGAAGGACAAGCATGATATTCAGGTAGTTTCCATTCGGGAAGATGACGGATACAGCGGCGTTGATTTTAACCGTCCGGGCTTTCAGCTTATGCTGGAGGACATAAAGAAAGGAATCATTGACTGTATCATTGTCAAAGATTTATCCCGGTTCGGTCGAAACTATATTGAGGTTGGACGTTATCTGGAGAAGCTGTTCCCCATGCTGGGTGTCAGATTCATTGCTGTGAATGACAATTATGACAGTCTGGAAGTGGATACGGCACATGATATTGTAATGCCGTTTAAGAACCTGATTAACGATTCTTACTGCCGGGATCTCTCAGTCAAAATCAGAAGCCATCTGGCAGTCAAACGCAAAAACGGCGAATTTATTGGAGCATTTGCCTGTTACGGATACTTAAAAGATCCGGAAAACAAGAACCATCTTGTGATTGATACATACGCCGGACCGGTGGTGCAGGATATTTTCCGCATGAAAATCAATGGATACAGTCAGTATAAAATTGCGGATACCCTCAATGAACAGGGAATCCTCTCCCCCATGGAATATAAACGAAGCATTGGCGTTCATTTTGAGACATCTTTTAAGGTAAATACTAAAGCCCTCTGGAGTGCCAAGGCAGTTTCCAGAATATTAACGAACGAAGTTTATACCGGCGTATTAGTGCAGGGCAAACAGACTACGCCGAACCATAAGGTAAAAGTGCGTCAGGCAGTTGAGGAAAAAGACTGGATCAGAGTGGAAAATGCCCATGCCCCACTGATTGATCCCTGCCTGTTTGAGATTGTGCAGACGCTTCTGGAACGGGATACCCGCACTTCTCCAAAGGCTGATTCAGTCTTTCCTCTCTCCGGTCTTTTGTACTGCGGGGACTGTGGACAGCCCATGGTACGAAAAACAACCACCTATTCCCTGAAAGGTGCCGGAGATTTTCAACCTCAGAAATATTCTTACTTTGTCTGCCAGGGACAAATCAAAGACAAAGCCTGCTCATGGCACAGGATAAGAGAAAAAGAACTTCTGGACACGGTTCTTCTGGCAGTCAATCATCATGTAAAAAATGTGCTGAATACGGAAAAAGCTCTAAAAGATATTGATACTGCCCCGTCCGTGCAGTTCCTGATTCAAAAGTATGAAAGCCATATTGAAAAAAAGGAACTAGAGCTTCAGAAGGCAGAAAAACTGAAGGTTGGGATCTACGAGGACCTGAAAGACGGACTGTTGGATAAAGCCGAGTATCTGAAGCTGAAACAGGAATTTGACAGTCGGATTGAAAATGCTTCTGAAGCGATCCGGAGTCTCCGTCAGGAAATATCGGCATTGCAGGAAAATCATTCTGAGCATTATGCCTGGATGGATTATTTCAAGGAGTTTGGAGAATTGCAGGAGCTTACACGCTGGGCGGCAGCCATTACTATCAACCGTATTTTGATATTCGAAGATAACCGTATCAAAATCGTGTTTAACTTTGAAGATGCTTTTATGCAGGCACAGGAGCTTTTAAGAGAACTGGAGGGAAAGGAAGGAGCGTAAGATATGGCACGAAAGAAAAGATTAAATACAGCGGCTGTACTGGGAGCTGAATGTGCTTCTGTTTCGGGAATACCGGAAGATTCAGGTTCGGGCTTTTGCACAGCGGCATATGTCCGGTTGTCTGTAGAGGACAGCGGAAAGATTGACGGTTACAGTCTGCAAAATCAGGAGGACTTACTTCTGTCCTTTATCAATGAACACAAAGATCTGCATCTCTATAAGATGTATGTAGATAATGGATTCACAGGAACAAAATTTGAACGTCCTGCTTTTGAAGAAATGATGGAGGATATGAAACAGGGACGGATCAACTGCATTGTTGTAAAGGATTTGTCCCGCCTGGGACGAAACTATCTGGAGGCAGGCAATTATCTGGAACAGATTTTCCCGTTTTTCAAGATTCGCTTTATCTCAATCACAGACGGTTATGACAGCTTCTCTCCTGATTTTACGGATGAAGCACTGATGATTCCTCTAAAAAATATCATCAATGAGGGATATGCGAAAGACATTTCCCTGAAGGTATCATCCTCCATAGCGACGAGGAAAAAACAGGGAAAGTTCATGGGGAAATATCCTCCTTACGGATACCTGAAAGATCCGGCGGATAAAAACCATCTGATTGCAGATCCGGAAACAAGCCCCGTTGTTCAGAGAATTTTCCAGCTGCGTTCCGAAGGGAATGCATTAGGAGCCATTGCCAAGATTCTGAATGGGGAACAGATTTCTTCCCCGACACGTTACCTTCTGGAAAAAGGAATTTCCAAAGAAAGCCGTTTTGCTGAGTCGTTCTGGGATAGAAATATTGTCCGCCGTATTTTAAAGAACCGGGTTTACCTGGGAATGATCGTGTACGGCAAAGAAGAAACTTCCTTTGCAAAAGGCATCAAACGGCATACCATACCGGAAACAGACTGGCAGGTAGCTCAGGGAAACCATGAACCGATTATCGAAGAAGAACTGTTTTACAGCGTTCAGGAACTCTTGGAACAAAGCAAAAAGGATTTTTATGAAAAAACAGGGATCAATGAGGACTATCAGCCGGAAAATCTGTTCCGTGGCATTATAAAATGTGCCGATTGTGGTCGGGCGATGAAAATGAGCAAGTTTGTGAGAACAACCAAATCCGGCGAAAAGAGTTATAGTGCAGTCTACGAATGCGGACGGCATAAAAATTTATATGATTACTCCTGCCCTCAAAAAAGTATTCATAAGAAAGACTTGGATCGATCTGTGGAAGAAGCAATCCGCTATCATATCCAGTTGTTTCTGAATACAGAACAGGTCATTGCAGAACTGAATAAGAAAGCAACGGTCAGACAGTCAGCCGCCAATCATCAGGATATGATCAAGCAGAAACAGCGTAGAATCGTAAAGGTTGAGCAGATGTCCTGCGGCATATATGAAGATTATCAGGATGGACTTCTGAATGAAACAGAATATCTGACATTAAGAAAGAATTATTCGGAAGAAATTCTTACACTGACTGAGGAAATTGAACATTTGTCGCAGGAACAGGTTCTATACAAGGAAGAATTTCATGCTTCCGGTTCCCTTTCGGAAATCGTTTATCAGTACAAAGAGTTTCCGGTGCTGATTCGTGAAATCATTGAGGCATTTATTGCAGAAGTTCAAGTACATACAGACAGCAGGCTGACCATCCGCTTCCGCTTTGAGGACGAATTTGAGAAATTGCAGCAACTTGCAGAAATGCGAAAGGGGGCTTAACTCATGGAAAACAAACCTTATGTTGTGGCACTTTACACTCGAATGTCCAAGGAAGATGATGATGTTGGGCTTTATGGAAACAAAGAAGAAAGCAACAGCATTACCAATCAGCGTATGCTTCTGTATGAGTATCTCAAAACACATCCGGAATTTCAGGGATATGAAGTGAAGGAGTTTTGTGATGACGGTTTCAGCGGTAAACGTATAGACCGACCGCAGTTCAATGAAATGCTGGATCTTGTGCGAAAGAGGAAAATCAACTGCATTATCGTTAAGGACTTCTCCCGCTTTTGCAGGGACTATATTGAAATCGGGAACTATCTGGAACAGCTCTTTCCGTTCCTGGGCATCCGTTTCATAGCAGTCACAGACAACTATGACAGTAAAGACAGCGGAACCGAAACTGCCGGGCTGGAGGTGGCATTTAAGAATTTCATTGCTGACTTTTACAGCAGAGACACTTCCAAGAAGCTTCGCAGTACCCGCAGTGAAATGGCAAGAGAAGGGAAATTTGCCAGTGCAAATGCCCCCTACGGCTATCTGAAATCCCCGGAGGACAAGCACAAACTGATTGTGGATGAAGAAGCCGCCCCGGTGGTCAGAAAGATTTTTGAACTGAAACTTGCCGGTCTGTCTGCTCTGAAAATCACAAAGATGCTGAATGAATCCGGCACTCCCTCTCCGGCACAGTATGCACTTCAGAAAAAACGGGGAATGGACTGGAGAAGAAAAAACAGCATTTCCGGTTGGGATTCTACGAAAGTGGTTGGTATTCTGAAGGATGAACGCTATGCCGGAAATATGGTTTCTCTCAAGCGGACGCTGAAAGGAATTTACGGCAAGGATACGCCGGTCGAGAAAGAAAACTGGATCAGGGTTGAGAATACCCATGAAGGGATTGTATCTTACGAAGATTTTCTCAGGGTACAGGAAACCTTCAAGGTATATCAGAAGCGACAGCCAAAGGAAATTGACCGCACTAATGCGTTTGAGTGTGCTCATTGCGGCAGAAAGCTGTCATACAGCAAAGACCGAAAGAAGCTGATCTGCCGATATGGGGAAGTCAATCCCCAGGCGGTATGCAGCAATGCAGCCTACTCTGACAAAAAACTGCGGGGAGCAGTCATGGCGGCTTTACAGTGGCATTTTGAACAGTTCCTTCATTGGGAGGAGCTTCAAAAGACGCAGCAGGAAAAAGAAGAAGCTGACCTTGACACCTCTCTGTATGAACGATCAATCACAAACCTTGATAAAAAGAAAACCTGCCTTTATGAGAAATACCGGGAGGGGGATCTCACAAGAGACGAGTATATGAAACAGCGAAGTGAAATCAATACAAAAGTTGAGGAACTGCAAAACAAAGTTCAGGCGATTGAGGCAAGGCGTATGATAAAGAAGAATGGCAATGCAAGAGTTGACCTTCTATCTGAACTGATTCATCAGTATCAGGATGTGAAAACCTTTACCAAGGAGCTGGAACGAATTTTCGTGGAACAGGTTCTGGTGTACGATGCGGAGCATATCAAAATCAAATGGAAGTTTGATGATGTGTTTGCGGCATTGCTGGGAAATGAGTAATCTCCCGATGGGGATTGCTCAGCCCACTATATTTTTTGTTCCTAACTTGACACCAGCAGATGTCACCGATCGTTTGGAACACATCAACCCATCCCTCGCCGCCCAAGCCAGAGTAGTGCTGGACATCAACAAATCCGAACGGCATATCCGGGGCGGACTGGCTACAAGAGAAAAATACCAGCATCGGCTGGCAATCTGCAGTAAAGAGAACAGCTAAACAAATACTTATGTGTACTATATACATCACAAAAACCGGCAGACCCTCACAATCTGCCGGTTTTTATATCAATTATTCTAATTTCAAAGCTTAGTTGGTTCCAATCGACATTGTCTCAGGCAATGTGCTTCCGCCATCAATAACAATCTGAGAACCTGTCAGATAGCTGGATTCGTCGCTTCCCAGGAATGCAAAGAGCTCTCCTACCTCGATTGGTTTTGCGAGGCGCTTCATGGGAACGCCGACTGCGATATCTGCGATTGCTGCCTCCGGATTTTCAGGATTAGATTCCAGAGCCATCTTTTCAACCATAGGTGTACGCGCATAGCCCAACTGTGAGCAGTTTACACGGATGTTGCGGTTTGCATACTCAACAGCCAGACATTTTGTCAGGCCAACCAGAGCAGCCTTTGTCATAGCATACGCTGCCTCACCTGCGTCTGCTACAATATCTCCGGTTACAGAGGAAGCGATCACAATATTGCCTCCGCCCTGCTTTAACATATATGGGATTACTGCCTTACAGGTGTTCCATACACCTTTGATATTTACATCGATATGGAAATCTCTGGTAGCATCATCCATCTCCTCAAAAGGAGCCAGACGGCATACACCTGCGTTGCAGCAGGCTACATTGATCTCTCCAAAAGCCTCAATGCCCTTTGCCGCAGCTGCATCCATCTGTGCGCGGTCCGCTACATTGGCAACTACGGTGATAATCTCTGAATTGTATTCCTTGCGCAGTTTTTCAGCTGTTTCTTCTACAGCAGGAGAGAGATCTACCATGATCAGCTTTGCTCCGTATTTTGCATACGCAGTAGAAATTCCTTCTCCAAGTCCGGCAGCAGCTCCGGTAATCAGTGCAACTTTTCCATCCAGTTTAGCCATTTTATCTTCTCCTTTACTTCATTCATTTATTTTCAGACGTTTCGTTTCGTCCGGATTAACTGTTTTACAAACTTAAAATTGCTGTACTCCATCCGGTGTTTCAATCTCAACCGGATGTTTCTTCCAGTTTACCAGAAGCATCCACAGCCAGATCACTACACCGATGCCCAAATATACTCCAAAGCAGATCCAGGAATCAATTCCCTGGCCCAATGTACAGAAAAATGCAATCGCAACTGCAATGAGCATCGCAAACACACGAAATGCATCACCGCCCTTAACGGTATTCGCACTCTTCCACTCAGGATGCTTGTGATGAATGCACACAGCTGAAATCATTGTTAAAGCATACGCACAGGCGCAGCCAAAACTCATCAGATTGAAAAATGCACTCATAAAATCGGAAGAGTTCTGAAGTACAATAAAGATCAAAGATAATACCAGCAGAAAAATGTTAGGAAGCATCGGCTGCTGATTTTTATTTACCTTGGCAAATACTTTTGGAAGGAAATTCTTATTTGCCATGGAATACAGCATACGTACGGTAGACATCCAGAATCCCAGCAAAGATGCTCCCATACCCAGAAGGCAGGAAAGAATACCTACAATAATCGGCCAGAAGGTCCATCCCAATACATTCTGCATGGTCGCAATGGTCAGGAAACCGTCCTGTGCGAAATTGGCATGAATGTCCTTCAGACCATCCAGACCTGCTACACAGAAATAATAAAATACATAAATACAGCCGCAGGTGAGAATGGAACCGCAGATTGCTTTTTTAGAATTTTTAATAGGGAAATCTCCTTCTTCTACCATCTGAGGAACGGTTTCAAATCCAAAATACGGAGTGATCAAAAGAGCCATTCCAATGATCCAGCCCGGTATACCGTTCACAGACTCCAACGTTGTAGTGAAAATATTTCCAAAGTTTTCCAGATGCCAATGACCGGAAAACAGAAGAATAAATCCAGTCAGAATGGTTACTGTGATATTACAAAACAGCATACCTGCCTGAGCCTTTACCAGAAACTGCACATTCTGGATACTCATTAAAAAATACAGAACCAAGAGTACAGCTGCACATCCCACCATGGGCCAAGTACCAAGGTTTAAACCCAGCGTTTTGTTTACCCAGGTCATAATTGCCATAACCACTGCCGGAGGAACGGAAATCCACGCTGCCATAATAAGCCAGGAAGCCAGGAAACCAACGTGCTTATTGATCCCTACGGTATTGTAGATCAGCTCGCCTCCTGAGGTATGGAACAAGGATGCCAGCTCACTGTATACCAGAGCTACCGGAAGGATCGCCACTGTCATCAGGGCGAATGCCAGAAACGTACCGCTGCCGCAATAACCATAAAATACAGAATCCCAATAGTTTACAAATGTGAAAATAGATCCTGTCGCAACCGTATAAACAAAAATCAATTTCAGACTCTTATTCAAACCATTGCTTTTATTTTGTTTGTCCTCCATGTAAAACACAACCCCTTTACTTTTACTTTGCAATTTTTCAGCATACAAAAAAGCCCAAAATCCCCCCTATACTTAAAAGAGAAAATCTGGACTTCGATGTCGCTGTTCGCTGATATGCGCCGTTGTATATCAGTTATGTTTTTTAAAGAGATATCGCTTTAATTGTTTTCAATCATACCACTTTGCTCAAAGTTTGTCAAGTAATTAACAATTTTTATCCTACATGTTATACGCCATTAACAAAATCCGGGCAATTTCTGCCATGGTCTGCTCCTTATCCATAGCCTGACGGCGAATATAGGAATATGCCTCATTTTCAGAAAGCTTCCTGTGCTCCATTAAAAGCCCCTTCGCCTTTTCAATGTATTTTCTGTCCTCCAGCGCTTTTTTTGTTTTCTCACATTCCCTTTCTGCCTTCATAATATGATCTTCCTGACAAAGAGCTACCTCCACCGCTCCCAAAAGCGCTGATTCCTCTACCGGCTTCACAAGATATCCCATAATATCCTCCTGGGCTGCCTGATGCAGCAGCGCTTTATTGCGGCAGGAAGTAAGCACAATGATAAAACCTGCCAGCTTCTCCCTGTGGATCACCCGAATTGCCTCAAGCCCGGTCATAACAGGCATACTCAAATCCATAATCACAAAATCCGGACGTTCCCTTCGGCATACCATAACTGCTTCCAGCCCGTCTGCTGCTTCTCCCACAACCTGATACCCATTATTCTGAAGAAATTCCACTGCCTTTTTACAGGCTTTACCATCATCATCTGCAACCACAACCCGATACATAATTCCCCCTTCATCCAATACTCCAAACTTAAAACTGGAAATTTTTGTCTATTTATTAACAATTTTCACTATGTGAAATCATTGTATCATGGGGGGAATAAAATTGCAACTTAAGGCAGCCGGTATCACTGCATAAAGCCTGCAACAGCCTGGTTCAGATGAATCAAACGCCTCTGGATCCGTTCATCTTTAATAGTTAATCCCCAACACCGCCAGTTTCCCGTCTCTCATCCCAAATACAATATTGGGCCCGCCGTTTTCTCCAGTAAGGACAAAACCAGCCATACTTGGGGAGCGTGCCGTCTCATCTGCCGCGTGAGAAGCCTGTACTTCAGATTCCTTTTTCTCAGCTTCAGGAGCTTTTTCCGTTTCTTCTGTATGTGCTGTCGTTCCTTCCGTCCTGGCTGTTTCTGATACAGCGCTTGTCTCCTGTACGCTTTTTGTTTCTTCCTTTGCTCCGCATCCAACAGCCAGTGCCATTACAGCTCCTGCGATCAATAATACATTCCATCTCTTCCTCATATTTCAATTCTCCTTCCCAGTTTATTTTACAATTTTCTTTTGTTTTGCAAATTTCAGATTAGTTTCAGGGTTTTAAAAATTTTTCTTGATTTTTCTCAAAAGTGCCCGTATACTGTATCACGAAGCGGACGCCGCAGGAGCGCCCCATACGTTTCAGACAGCAAACTGCTGTGCATAAGATCAAAAATTATCTGCCACCGGGTAGGAATGTTGAAAGCATTCACATACGCATCGATAGGTCTTTGAAGATGTGTATATGAATGCTTTTTATATATCACCGGCAGATAAGGAGGACATCATGAAATCATTTACCACACTCAAAAACTACTTTTCAAAAACAGAGCTGATTCTCTGGAGTACCTCAGTCGTTTTGATTCTGATTGCTTTCTGTCTCTTTGACCGGACCAGTTATATGACCCTTTGGACCTCATTGATCGGAGTGACTTCTCTCATCTTCTGTGCCAAGGGAAATCCCATGGGACAGCTTTTGATGGTGCTGTTCAGCCTGCTTTACGGAATGATTTCCCTGAACGTTTCTTATTATGGAGAAATGATCACATATCTGGGAATGACCATGCCTATGGCTGTGTTCTCTCTGATCACATGGCTGAAAAATCCATTTAATGGAAATCGTTCGGAAGTCGAAATCTACCATATCAAACGGCATGATATTGTGCTTATGTCCGTTTTGACTGCAGTCGTGACCATCCTGTTTTACTTTATTTTAAAGGCCTTTAACACTGCCAATTTAATCCCCAGCACGATTTCTGTAACTACCAGCTTCCTGGCTGTATATCTAACCTTTAAGCGCAGTCCCTACTATGCGGCAGGATACGCCGCCAATGACCTGATCCTGATCATACTGTGGACTATGGCCTCAATGGAAGATATCAGCTGCCTGTCTGTAACCGTATGCTTTGCCGCCTTTTTTGTAAATGATATTTACGGCTTTTTAAACTGGCGCAGGATGGGACAGCGACAGGCTGCGGTGGCTGCAGGCAGCTAAAAAGCTGTCCCCCTAAAGGAACAGCTTCCAGACTGCAATCAATATAGAAAATACTGCGATCCCCCGTTTTAAAACGCCCTGATTTATGCGCACTGCGTTTTTGCTCCCCAGATACACGCCAACGCCATGGCTTGCCAGAGCGGCAGCCAACACAGGCAGGAGCGCCGGGACATCGCACTGGCTCATGTAGCCGATACAGGCCGGAATCCCGATAAAAATGGAGTTAAACAGGGCAATTCCTACTGCCACACGAACGCCGGTGCCGAATACTACTAAAAGCGGCATCACCAATATTGGGCCGCCTGCTCCGGACAAAGCACAGATCAAACCCGTAACAAACCCCAGAAGCAGGGTGGGGACAAGATGCTTCTCCAGTCGAAAGCCCTTCTCCTTTGCCCCGGCGGCCCCGGCAGCCGCCTTTTTCTCCGTCTCAGCAGCTTTTCCGTCCTTTCTCAGCAGAATGGAAATACCGGACAACAGCACCACCACATACAGAAGTATCTTGACCTGCTCTTCCGGGATAATCAAATTCAGCTTTACGCCCAGAACCGCACCTGCCATACTTCCTGCACTTAAGCGCAGACCAAAGGACACGTCCAGATTTCCAGCTTTTTTATAATTGAAAGATCCCAGCGCGCCCGACAGGATAAAGGCCGCAAAGCTCAGTGCAAGTCCCTGGGTGACGCTCATCTGCAGAAGGCCTGTATACACGATCGGAAGGAGAAATCCCGCCACTCCGGTAAGCCCTACCAGACCGCCGACTCCGAAATTGGATAATATAACTGTCAACCAGAAACAGAAAACCTTAGAGGATTAAATTTTTCGTTAAAAGCCATATCAAACCTGCCTGAGCGCAGCGAGTTTTTAATATGGCTTTTGCTTTTAGAAAAATTTCAGCCCCTTAGGTTTTCTTATGGCCGGAAACCGGAGTCCTGAACACCAGACGCCAGAGTGCGGTGTAAAGTGCGGAAACTCAAAGTCAATTTTCCTCTTGTTTCCCTTCCCGAAAACAGTTATAATTCTCTTTACTGCCCATTTTCAGGCTAAAAAGAGGAAATATCAAGTAATCAAAATCATTGATATTAGTGCTTAAAAGTGTTTGAATATACTCGAGGAGGATTATTTATGAACACTTCTAATATCACTAATTACAAACCAAAAGATTTTGCTGGATTATTAGGTGTCTCTGTTAAAACGCTGCAGCGTTGGGATAGAGAGGGGATTCTGAAAGCAAACCGTACTCCAACTGATAGACGTTATTACACTTATGACCAATATCTTCAATTTAAAGGCATTCATACCGAAAATGATGATCGTCAGACTGTTATTTATGCCAGAGTATCTACAAGAAACCAAACGGATAATCTACAAAACCAGGCAGCGTTTTTACGTCAGTTTTGTAACGCCAGGGGAATGATCGTAGACCAATGCATTGAAGAGTATGGAAGTGGTCTTAATTACAACCGTAAAAAGTGGAATCAATTATTGGATGAAGTGATGGAACAAAAAATCAGGACGATTATAGTCACGCATAAAGATAGATTTGTCAGATTTGGCTATGATTGGTTCGAAAAATTCTGTATGAAGTTCAACACGACCATAGTAGTAGTAAACAATGAAGAGCTATCACCACGGGAAGAACTTGTACAGGATATTGTTTCCATCCTTCATGTATTCTCCTGCAGGTTGTACGGACTTCGTAAGTATAAAAAACAAATAGAAGGAGATGAGGAGATTGCTAAAGAACTTCAAGACGGAAATAAATCCAACAGAGGAACAGAAGGTTAAGATCCGTAAGAAGATAGGAACGTGTAGATTTATCTATAATTTCTATCTTGCTCACAATAAAGAACTTCATGAAAATGGTAAAAAGTTTATGAGCAGTCATCAATTTAGAGTCTGGCTTAATAATGAATATCTGCCGGATCACCCGGAATATGCATGGATCAAGGAGGCATATTCAAAAGCAGTAACCCAGTCTGTAAATCATGGACAGACCGCATTTACAAGATTTTTCAAACATCAAAGCGGCTTTCCTAAATTCAAAAAAGGGTAAGTCGGATGTAAAAATGTACTTCGTGAAGAATAATCCAAAGGATTGCCGCTGCGAAAGACATCGGATCAATATCCCATCCCTTGGGTGGGTCAGAATCAAAGAAAAGGGATATATCCCTGCTACAAAAGATGGATATGTCATAAAAAGCGGTTCGGTCTCCATGAAAGCGGACAGGTTTTATGTTTCAGTTCTGATAGAAATACCGGATAACAAAACAACCGATATCTACAGCGAAGGGATTGGCATAGACCTTGGATTAAAAGATTTTGCCATTCTCTCAAATGGTAAGAAATATAAGAACATTAATAAATGAGCAAGACTGAAAAAACTTGAAAAACAACTGATCCGGGAGCAGAGATGTCTCTCCCGTAAGTATGAAAATTTAAAGAAAGGAGAGTCCACTCAAAAAGCAAATATACAAAAGCAAAAGCTTAAGGTACAGAAACTTCATCATCGGATAGACAATATCCGAACTGATCATATCAATAAGGCCATCGCTGAGATAGTGAAAACCAAGCCGTCTTATATAACGATTGAGGATCTGAATGTATCAGGAATGATGAAGAACCGGCATCTTTCAAAAGCAGTTGCATCACAGAAATTCTATGAGTTTAGGACAAAGTTGAAAGTGAAGTGTGATGATAATGGCATTGAATTAAGAATTGCAGACAGGTTTTATCCATCTTCTAAAATATGTCATTGTTGAGGTTCTATAAAAAAGGACTTAAAACTTTCAGACAGGATCTACAAATGCAGTTGTAGTTATGTAGAGGATAGAGATCTTAATGCGAGTCTTAATTTAAAAGATGCAGTAACTTACAAAATTGCATGATCAGGCAAGTGTAAGTATGTACCGAAGGCTATTTCGGGAATTGACGACTGTGGAGTGTACAAGAACCTGTTAGTAGCAAGTTGCCAGCAACTGCCAACGCATACACAATGAAGCAGTAAAAAGTATCCGTGAGGACTTTAATTTCTCGATGTGTTTGAGTATAGTTGAACACATTTTGAGTGGCAGGTTTTTACAAATGACATTTTATCAGGAACTGCAATTAAATTCCGCTGGTTCCAAAGCCCTGATCCGGATCACCCGGGACAAAAAGGAACGTATGCGCCACATTCTTATCTACAACTTCAAGGTCTATCTGGTTGTCGCCTTCTGCTTTGCCGCCGTCACGCTGTTCAGTATGATATTTGGAAATGAAAACAGTATCGCCGGAGTAGTTGTGCTGCTGGCTCTTTTAGTGCTGCGCCAGGCCGATTTTGGAATCCATACCTCTCACGGGCTTTTATGTATTGCCGGCATCTTCGGCATTCTCATGACCGGCCCCAGACTGTCCAATATGGTATCTCCCTTTGCCGCCTTTTTTATCAATCTGATCTGCATCCTGCTTTTGATGCTTTTAGGCTGCCACAATGTAATCATGTCCAACCATTCTACCTTTGTGCTGTCCTATCTGATTCTTCAGGGCTATGATGTAAGCGGCTATTCCTGGATGATGCGTACGGCCGGGCTTTTTGTAGGTATGCTTTTATGTATGGCAGTATTTTATAAAAATCAGAAACACCGGCTTCACAAAAGAGAATTTAAGGATCTGTTCCACGAATTTGATCCCCGCTCCCTGAGAAATCGGTGGTATATCAAACTGACCTTATGTGTATCTACGGTACTTTTAATTGCATCCCTTCTCGGTATCCCACGGGCCATGTGGGCCGGAATTGCCTGTATGTCCGTGTGCCTTCCCTTCCAGAAGGATCTTGTAAAACGGGCTCACATACGCTGGATCTACAACATCCTGGGATGCATGATCTTTCTTGTAATCTATGCCGTTCTGCCTAAAGAACTCCATCCCATGATCGGACTTTTAGGCGGCATCGGAGTGGGATACTCTGCCGGATACCCCTGGCAGACGGTATTTAATACCTTCGGCGCCCTCTCCATTGCCTCCGGACTTTTCGGTGCGGCCGGCGCTGTGATCCTGCGCATTGCAACCAATGCAGGCGCTGCCTTCTATACAGCTCTGATGGGCAGTCTCATTGACAGGGCTTCCGACCGGCTTTTCTGCAGGGAATAGAATATGGAAAATCAAAAAACAGCCCAAGGGCCGCCGCCATTTTCAGGCAGCACACCCTGAGCTGTTTTTCATTTTAAAATATTACTTAAGCTCCGGCCAATACTCCTTATTTGCCACAATAAGCTCATCCAGGATCTGCTTTGCCACACCGGCGCTTGGCACGGTCTTGGACAGAGTAAGAGCCTGCCACAGCTTTAAGTAGCTCTTCTCTACATAAGCCTCTACCACAAGCTTCTCAACTGCCAGCTGCTCCTGCATCATCCCGCGCTCAAAGGTGGGGATCTCGCCCTGGCACATAGCCTCAGGACCGTTACTTCCTACTACACAGGGAACCTCTACCATGGCGTCGGAGTCAAAGTTGCTGATCGCGCCCTTGTTCTCCACGATGCACAGCATGATCTCATGGGTGTTGTAGGCGATAGCCTTTGCCAGAGACACGATAAAGGAAGCGTGATTGTCCACGGTAAACTCGCCGCCGGTGGCCGTACCCTTGCGGATGATCTCTCTGGCTGCGCCGAATACCTCTTTCTCACGGCCTTCGATCACCTCGTCGGCGCGAGTGTGGTTTGGGTCGGAATGTTCTACCACATAGTCGGGATAAAGATAATATTTCAGATAAGTATTTGGTAAAAACTGGGGATCCAGTGCCAGAAGGTCCTTTGCCTTTCTGTGGGTTGCCTGCCAGCTCTCATCCATGTGCTGAGTCTCAATGGCCTTCTGAGTAAGGTAACCGTTTTCAGACACATACTCTAAGAGCTTTGGCATATAATCCTCGCCTGTGGTCTTATCCTTTACGCTGGTCCACCAGCCGAAATGGTTCAGGCCGAAATAGCGCACATCCAGATCATCATACTCTTTTCCCACAATGTAGGCCATTCTTCTTCTGGTTCCTACGGGCATATCGCAGATATTGATGACTCTTGCATCGGGACGCAGTACCCGGCAGGCCTCTGCCACGATAGCAGCCGGATTGGAGTAGTTTAACATCCAGCACTCAGGAGAATATTTTACCATATAGTCAATGATCTCCAGCATACCGGTGATGCTTCTCATACCGTAGGCAATACCGCCCGGTCCGCAGGTTTCCTGACCAACCACACCATACTTTAAGGGGATTCTCTCATCTAACTGGCGCATGGCGTATTTTCCCACACGGATATGTGCCATACAGAAATCCTTTCCTGTAAATGCTTCCGCAGGATCTGTGGTGTAGGAGAAATGAATGTGGGGTGCTTCCTCCTTCATCAGTATCTCCAGCGCTTCCCCGATGACAGCCTGACGCTCCCCGTCATTGTCGTAAAGGGTAACGGAATTTAACGGAAAATCCTCCTGGTGCTCCAGCATCATTTTCACGATTCCCGGTGTATAGGTGCTTCCGCCGCCTGCGATTACTACATCAAATGCTTTCTTTGCCATATCTGCATACTCCCTTTCTAAACTTTACTGATCCAGGCCCAGTTCCCTATCCACTGCCTGTCTCACCTGGTTAATGTGGAGACCGTAAATTACCTGTACGTTTTCTCCCTTTTTCATCACTCCGGCAGCTCCTGTCTTCTGCTTTAAAACATCATCCTGTACCAGAGTATTATCCTTTACAATCAGACGCAGACGGGTAAAGCAGTTGTCTACCTTTACGATATTGCCTGCTCCGCCCAGGGCTTCCACGATCAGAGCTGCGTTGATTTCTTCGCCCTTTGCGTTCTTTTTGCCTTCCTGCTTCTCCTTGTACTCAGCCTTGGTATGAAGCTTCATTTCCATGCCCTCAGACTCACGTCCCAGAGTTTTTAAGTTGAACTTGGCGATCATAAAACGGAACAGCAGGTAGTAAACTACAAATTCGCCTACACCGATCAGCAGGTACGTCGGCCATGCTGTCTTTTCAATCCCCAACGGCAGGTTGTAAAGGATAAAGTCAATAAAACCATTCGGTCCGATGGCACGGCAGTTCAGCAGGTTAAATACAACCATACCCAAACCGCTTAATACAGCGTGCGCTACAAACAGGATAGGCGCTGTAAACAGGAAAGAGAACTCGATGGGCTCTGTTACGCCTGCGATAAAGGAGGTAAATGCCGCCGGGATCAGGATTGCCTTGATCTTTGTACGGTTCTCCGGTCTTGCAGTATGGTACATAGCCAGACATGCGCCCACCAGACCGAACATCTTGGAAAGTCCTCTTGCATCCCATACAACAGAAGCGGATAACATCGCTACGTTCGGATCTGCCATTTCTGCATAGTAAATGTTGCGGCAGCCCTCAAATACCTGTCCTGCCACCTCAACAGTACCGCCAAGATTGGTGTACAGGAACGGAGTGTATACCAGATGGTGAAGTCCTGTGGGGATCAGCAGACGCTCTAATGCTCCATAAAGGAAGATTCCGAAGTTTCCGGCCTGATTGATGAAATATCCCAGCTGGTCAATACCGGACTGAACCACCGGCCATACATAAGTCAGCACTACTGCCAACAGGATAACCACAGGAATCAGAACGATAAATACGAAACGTGTTCCGCCGTAAATCTGGAACGCATTGTTAAATTCTGTATCAATAAAACGGTTGTGTACATACGCGGTCACGCAGCCCAGGATCATTCCCAGGAATACGCCCATATCCAGAATCTGGATTCCCAGAACCATCGCCTGTCCGGTTCCTCTTAAGGCTGCCGGATCAGCTAAAATACCGCGAAGATCCATAAATTTGTTCATGGCATTGATAAATACCAGAAATGCCAGCATGGCAGTAAATCCGGCTTCCGCCTTTTTCTTCTTTGCCAGTCCAACTGCGATTCCTGCACAGAAGATCAGTCCCAGGTTATTTAAAATAGCCACCAGAGCGCCGGATAAGATGGTTCCGAAGCCCTTTGTTACCGGATTATCCAGGAATGGAAGGATCTCGATCAGTCTTGCGTTTGTAAATACATTTCCCACTGCAATGAGAAGACCGGCGATCGGAAGGATCAGCACCGGCATGAACATAGCTTTGGAAAATGCCTGCATTATGCTCATAACTTTTTCTTTCATTTCATACCTCTCCGTTTTTCTAACTTTAACCCCGCGTGGTCGATGATTGGATTATACGCAGACAACGGGCAAAAGTACATAGATTTCAGACAAAAGAAAACGTGTTACCCGGATGTGTAACACGTTTTCTTATCCCAGAGAAACCTGGTAATATTCATAAACCAAAAGCTCGATCATGGTCATTATCTTAGAAAAAAACAGGGTCGGCTTCATGTTTCTGTCATCTAAAGGATTGTCATCCGGCACCTCTATAATACAGCCGCAGTGCTCCTTTAAGGGGCTTGCCCCGTCATTGGTAAAGCCCACGGTAAACACTGTGTTCTCCTCTGCCATTTTCACACGGTTGAGCACATAGGGAGAACGGCCCGATCTGGAAAAAACGATAAAAACGCCGATATCCTCCAGATTATTCTCAAAGACTCCAATGGAATCAGCCCCATCAGAAAAAATGCACTTGATTCCCAATACCAGCAGCTTTTTTGCCAGATATTCTGCCATCATGGATGAAAATCCCATGCCATAGATAAAAACCACCTGATCTGTCTGGTAGATCTTTTCTGCAGCCAGACGGAGGCTGCGGTAATTTTCCATGGAAACAGCTCCCTCTCCTGCAAAATGGCTGATAAAGCCCTCGTTCAGCTCATAGCTCTGGCTTCCTTCTCCCACAGCCCCCAAAAGCTTATAATACATCTCAATAAAACCGTTATAGCCCAGCTTTCTGGAAAGACGCATCACCGTAGAAGTAGAAGTAAAATTAGCCTTTGCAACTCCCCGGACCCCCAGCTTCAAAGCCTCATCAAGATGAAGCAGCAGATATTCCAGCACCGCCTGCTCTGTATCCGTCAAAGACACACCGCAGGTCAGCTTATTCAGATCCAGATTCATAAATTTCTCCTCCCTGCTCGGGCAGCTTCTGCAGATATCCAACTGCCACGATCCGGTCGATCAGGTCAATATACCTGCCATCCCGGTAGCTGTACCAGATCTGCTCACAAACCTGACGGAATGCTTCATATTCACTGTCTGTCAGCTGAGTGATCACAGCATTTTTCTGTAAAAGCGCTTCTCTCACAGCCGCCTCTTCCTCAGCCCACAGCTTCCTCTGATATTCGCAGGATTCCTCCGCCGTCTTATCCAGAATCAGCAAATCTCCTTCGGACAGCTTTTTCCGGCTTTCCAGGCTCATCACAAGCACATCTGCAGACCGTGTGTGATTGTCCTCTGTAAAATAAGGCGCCACCTCATAAAATGCCTGAGCATAATAATTTACAATGGAATTTTCCGCCGCGTCTGCCTCCTTTGACTGCAGCGTACGGTACAGTTCGGAATAATCCGCAGTTACCGGCCTTGCCCCCAGTGCTCTTGCCATAGAAAGCGCTGTTTCCGACTGCTGAACCCGTACGTCAAGTCCCTCAAGATCTCCAGGACTGTGTATTTCCCCCCTGGAACTGTAAAAGCAGCGGCTTCCTCCGTCATAGTAGGTCAATCCGTACATCCCAAGCTCTGCCATCTGCGCTCCTTTAAGCAGTTCTTCACCGATCGGGCCATTATGAACCGCCCAGAAATGTTCCGGATCCTCATAAATATACGGCATTCCCAGTACATTAAATTCCTCAACAAAATTTCCCAGAGCCGAAACATCTGCCTTTACGATATCTGTTCCTCCGTACTGAAGCTGCTCTAAACAGGCGCGCCCGTCCCCCATATCCGCATTATTCAATACTTCTATTTTTACCCGTCCCTCCGTCCGCTCCTCTACCTGCTCCGAAAACCATTCCACCGCTTTTGTTGTAATGCTTTCATCTGGAAGATTATTCTTTAAAAGAAGCGTTATCGAAGGCTCTGCCATCCGACCGTCAAAGCCATCGGAAGCAGAACCGCAGGATGCCGCTATCAAACAAAGTACAGCGGCAGCAGTCAGAAAAAACAGCCGTTTTTTTCTATTCACCATGATTTTTTCCTTTTGTTTATCTTATCGCAGCAGCCATCATTTATTCATCAAAGCAGCCAAGAACCGTCTCTAAAAGCAGCCCATTGGCAGTATCATTGATCCGCCGCTCCTCCTCTGCCTCCGGCCCCTCTGCGCCTTCCGGGTTTTCACCGCATATATCTGCTCCGATCAGTGTACGTCCTTTAAGAAAAGTCCTGATAAAATCCGCCGTTTCCGCTATGCCTGCCTGTCCCTGATCCCAGTTGGTGCGGGCAAAATCGGGCGAAAGGACATCCTTATCAATGGAGAGATACACAGAATCCTCAGAATCCTCCAATCGCCGGATATCTCCGGCGCATCCAGAATCCCCAAAGCATCTGGCATATTTTAAAGCTCCGGCTCCCCACTTCTCCTTAAGTGCCTCCTCCGGAATCCATACCACCTTTTTCCACAGTTCTTCCGGAAGCTCATTTTCCGCTTCTTTCACTGCCTCACAGGGTGGGCCTGCCAGAAAAACCCGGTTCAGATAAGGATTCTCCTCCAAAGAGGCCCGAATCCATCCCCCGCAGGAGAGAATATCTCCAAACATGGGCTGCTGCAGATCTGTGTGATGATCCAGTACCAGAAGATCGAAGGGTTCCTTCACCTGATCCAGCCACAGCTTTGTGACATAATGATAATTGCCGGAATCCAGAAAATGGATCCCATCCGCTCCAAGAGGCTCCATCCTTTCCTTCAGCTCCCTTTCCCCCTCTTCGTCACAGTAGCAGTTGGTGCCGGGAATTGTTCTGCAGTCCAGCCATATTCTGTTTTCCTGCGGAACCGTTTCATAAAAGCTCTCTGTTTCGTAGATCCCGCTGAAATTCATCAGAACCACCTGTTTTTTTCTCATTTGTTTCTGGCTCCTTTTTACAGTGCTGTTCCCTTCTTCGGAATATAAAACCGGCCCATATCCATGCCCTCCAGTTTAAGCAGTGCTTCCTTTGTCCGAATCCCGCCTCCAAATCCGGTTAGATTTCCTCCCGTTCCTACAACCCGGTGACAGGGAATGATGATGCCTATGGGATTATGTCCTACCGCTCCTCCCACTGCCTGGGCAGACATCCGCAAAATGCCTTTTCGGTCTGCCACCTGCTTTGCAATCTGGCCATAAGTTATTGTACAGCCATAGGGGATTTTTAACAGTTCCTCCCAGACCACCTTTCTGAAATCACTTCCCTGCGGCGCCAGAGCCGGGGTAAAGTCCGGCCTTTTTCCTGAAAAGTAAATATCCAGCCATTCCCTTGTTTCTCTCAGAATCCGGGGGATTTTGTCCGCAGCAGGAATACATACCTCACGCTCTTTCGTCAGCCGCTCTACATCTTCGGGATACCGCTCTTGTGGAAAGGAAAGCGCCGTCAAAGCATCCTCTGAAGCTGTAAGAGTCAAAGCACCTACAGGGGACTCATACACTGTCTGATAAATGATTCTTCCTTTGTCATCCATCCGCTCAAATTCTCCTGCTCTCCCAGATCATACCGTTTTTCGTGCCGCTCCCGCCATCTGTCCGATCAATCCCGGCCCAGAGTCCGGTTCGCCTTCAGGCAAAGAAAAAGGAGCCCTGCGGCTCCCTTCCCTTCTTATCACCTGCAGGCAGATTACTTTACTGCGATTGCCTCGATCTCACATAAAACTCCCTTTGGAAGAGTCTTTACTGCTACGCAGCTTCTTGCCGGCTTGGAGGTAAAATACTTTGCATATACTTCATTAAATGCTGCAAAGTCGCCCATATCTGCTAAAAAGCAGGTGGTCTTGAATACCTTATCGAAGCCGCTGCCTGCTGCCTCCAGGATAGCGCCTACGTTCTTACAGCTCTGCTCTGCCTGAGCGGCAATGCCGTCTGCTACTGTACCGTCTGCCGGATTTACAGGAATCTGTCCGGAAGTATAGATTACCCCATTTACCTCAAATGCCTGAGAATAAGGTCCGATTGCACCTGGTGCGTTCTTTGTGTCAATTACGTTCATTCCGAAAACCTCCTAATACCTTAATAAGGCCTATTATAGCCGACTTTTATACATTATGCAATGTTTTATTCTTAATGCAGATCCTATGTTTATGCATCACTTACAGAGGACAACAGAGACAGCAGATATTCCTTCGTATTCCTCACCGGATCCTCCAGCACCAGTTCCAGAAACTGCTGCAGCCGGGTTCCAACCTCTTTTCCGGGCTTCATCCCCGCCTTTATAAGATCATTCCCCGTAACTGCCAGCATTTTAAGGCTTATGCAGTCGCCATCCCGGCGGATCTCATCTCTGAGACTGCAAAGTACTCTCAGGCACTCCGCCGCAGGCGGACACTCCTCAGCCAGACACAGCTTTACCCTAAGGAGATCGTCAAACAGCTCCGGCTCCATCCGACTCATAGCCCGGCGCAGTCCGGTTTTTATCCTGTCATTATGCTTGGAAAGCTCTTTTTTTAAATATCCAGCCTGTATAGCTGCACCGTCTTTATCGGACTGTATACTGTCCTCTGTCGGCTCCCCACACAGGGAAATTTTAATCCACTGAACCAGAGTCTTTACCCTGTAAATAGTATCATTATCCAGCTTCAGCGCCTTAAGCACCAAAACAGCCTCTTTAGGCTCGCATTTCCGCATAAAAACCGCCCAGCGCAGTGATTTTTCCGCCGGAACAGAGGACGGTATGTGAAAGCAGGAGCCGCCGGAAATCTCCGGGATCCGGTGAAAGGTCTCTGATACCCAGGGGCTGATCCCTGTCTCGTAAACCTGCCGGATGCGTCCGGGAAGGGGGCTTATAAGAAGCTTTGTAAGCTCCACCTGAACCCGCTCCCGGCTTACATGGACCAGATTGGGAGCAATTTTTTTTATGGCATTTTCCGTATGCTCCTCAATTTCAAACCCAAGCTGGGCGGAAAAACGGATGGCTCTTAAAATGCGCAGAGCGTCCTCTGTAAAGCGCTCCTCTGCCGCTCCCACACAGCGGATCACACCATCCTCCAGATCCTTCCGGCCTCCAAAGGCATCCACAAGACCGCGATCCCGGTTATAAGCCATAGCATTGATGGTAAAATCCCGGCGCTTTAAGTCCTCAATGAGATCCGGCGTAAAGGTCACGCTGTCCGGATGACGGCCATCAGTATAATCGCCGTCAATCCGGAAGGTAGTAACCTCGTAGCCTTCCTTTCCCATCATTACAGTCACCGTGCCGTGCTGGATTCCTGTATCCACGGTTCTGCGGAATACAGCCTTGACCTCCTCCGGTTTTGCACTGGTGGTAATATCCCAGTCTCCCGGCTCCCGTCCCAGAAGCATATCCCGTACGCAGCCGCCTACCAGATACGCCTCATATCCATGCTCACAAAGCTTTTCTACAATCTCCTGTGCAGCAGCGGGAATCTGTATTTTCATCAATATGCCCGTCCCCAGTAAACCATCTTTTTCGCCGGCTTGCCGCAGCATACGCAGTGGTCGGAGAGATTCTCCTGCTCAAAGGGCATACATCTGGAGGTAGCGCCTGTCTCTTCCTTAATCTTATCCTCACACTCACGGCAGCCGCACCACATAGCCTTTACAAAACCTGGCTTATTGTTAATGGTATCCACAAACTCATCCCATTCTGTAGCAGTATAGGTATGAGCCTCTCTGTGAGCTCTGGCCTTTTCCAGCATATCCTTCTGAATGGTTTCAAGCAGTTCACCGGCCTTTGCCTCCAGCTCGTCCAGGCAAACAACTGTCTTTTCGTGGGTATCTCTGCGCACCAGAACGGCCTGATTCTGCTCCATATCCTTAGGACCGATCTCCACACGCAGAGGAATACCTCGCATCTCGCAGTCTGCAAACTTCCAGCCGGGGCTCTTGTCTGTATCATCTACCTTTACAGCATAGCCGGACTTCACCAGCCGGTCTCTCAGCTCAAACGCCTTGTCTAAAACGCCTTCCTTCTTCTGCTGGATCGGTACAACCATGATCTGTACTGGAGCAATTCTCGGAGGCAGAACCAGGCCGTTGTCATCGCCATGTACCATGATAATAGCGCCGATCATACGGGTTGTCATACCCCAGGAAGTCTGGTAAACGTGCTTTAAGGTATTGTCCTTATCTGCAAACTGGATGCCGAAGGCCTTTGCAAAACCGTCGCCAAAGTTATGGCTGGTACCGGACTGCAGTGCCTTTCCGTCATGCATCAGAGACTCGATGGTATAGGTAGCCTCTGCGCCTGCAAACTTCTCCTTGTCTGTTTTCTGTCCCTTTACAACAGGGATCGCCAGAACCTGCTCGCAGAAGTCAGCGTACACATTTAACATCTGTACGGTTCTCTCCTCTGCCTCTTCCGCTGTGGCATGAGCCGTATGGCCCTCCTGCCATAAGAACTCTCTGGAGCGCAGGAACGGACGGGTTGTCTTCTCCCAACGGACAACAGAGCACCACTGGTTGTAAACTCTCGGAAGATCTCTGTAGGAGTGAATGTCCTTTGCGTAAAAATCACAGAATAACGTCTCAGAGGTAGGTCTTACACACATACGCTCCTGAAGAGGCTCCAATCCACCGTGTGTCACCCATGCAACCTCAGGCGCAAAGCCTTCTACATGATCCTTCTCCTTCTGAAGAAGGCTTTCCGGAATAAATACAGGCATATATACGTTCTGCACGCCTGTTTCCTTAAATCTGCGGTCCAGCTCCTTCTGGATATTCTCCCAGATTGCATAGCCCGCAGGCTTGATTACCATACAGCCCTTTACGCTTGCATAATCGCAGAGTTCTGCTTTCTTTACCACATCCGTATACCACTGGGCGAAATCCACGTCCATGGATGTGATGGCTTCTACCATTTTTTTGTTGTCTGCCATGATGATTCTCCTTTTCTTTTCTATATAACAAAAAAGCCATCCAATCCCATGCATCTATGCGCTCTGCAAGGGACCGAACAGCTCGGCGGTACCACCCTGATTAGTCTTTATGACTCTCTCTTTTATCCATTAACGCCGGATCTGCGCTGTATTCATCATACAGGGCTCCAGGGCCGGTTGGGTCCGGGCTTTCGTAAGGAACTTCCACCTTTTGTTCCTCTCTCTGCAACGTGCTCCGGGCTTACTATTCCCCTTCTTAGCCTTTCTCATGTATCTATGTCGCATCATGGAAAGTATGTCTTTCGTTATTGTAAATTCTACGACGGATTGTGTGGTTTGTCAACATGGATATTTTCCCGACGCTTGAAAAAATATGCCGCAGATACCAGATGAATCCGGCTCCTGCGGCATATCGCTGTTCATTTATGTTACAACACATTTCTTAAAGCAGATTATTAACGATACCATGGTACAATCTGAATACGAAGCTCAGAACCACCATCATAGTAGAAATCTCCTACTTCCTTTAACTTATAGCCTTCCGGTACATTGGTCAGCTCGCTGGAGTTTACATTTCCCTTTCCGTCTACAAGGCCCGCTGCCCAGATCTCTCCGTTCGCCCATACATGGTTTTCTTCCTCGCATACATACACTACATTTACCATTCCACCAAGTTTCTGCTCCGGTACAATCTGAACCCGAAGCTCTGCGCCGCCGTCATAGTAGAAATCTCCTACTTCCTTTAACTTATAGCCTTCCGGTACATTCGTCAGCTCGCTGGAATTTACATTTCCCTTTCCATCTAC
>NZ_DBMACH010000008.1:0-135893 GCF_057861365.1 Enterocloster sp. | reverse complement strand
AAGGCCCGCTGCCCAGATCTCTCCGTTCGCCCATACATGGTTCTCTTCCTCGCATACATACACTACGTTTACCATTCCGCCATACTTATGCTCTGGCACAACCTGAATACGAAGCTCAGAACCGCCGTCATAGTAGAAATCTCCCACTTCCTTTAACTTATAGCCTTCCGGCACATTGGTCAGCTCGCTGGAATTTACATTTCCCTTTCCGTCTACAAGGCCCGCTGCCCAGATCTCTCCGTTCGCCCATACATGGTTCTCTTCCTCGCATACATACACTACGTTTACCATTCCGCCATACTTATGCTCTGGCACAATCTGAATACGGAGTTCTGCGCCGCCGTCGTAGTAGAAGTCTCCTACTTCCTTTAACTTATAGCCTTCCGGCACATTGGTCAGCTCGCTGGAGTTTACATTTCCCTTTCCGTCTACAAGGCCCGCTGCCCAGATAACGCCATTGGCCCAGACGGTATTATCCTCCTCACAGAAGTAAACTACATTTACTGCTCCGCCTGCTGCCGGACGGTGCTCGCTGTTATTACCACCTCCATGATTCCCATTTCCATGACCGTGTCCGCCTTCCCAACGATCGTCATCATCGTCATCGTCCCAACGGTCATCATCCCAGCGATCATCGTCGTCATCGTCATCGTCCCAGCGATCGTCATCATCATCGTCATCATCCCAACGATCTTCCCATCGGTCCTCCCAGTCCTCTCCATGGTGAGGTCTTGCCTGAGCTTCTACACTGCCGAACTGGGTTCCTGCCATCACAAATGCTGCTGCAAATAATAAACCGGTTAAATTACGTTTTCTCATATAGGAAACCTCCTCCTTTTATATACATTGTTTATTTTATCTGTTTTTTATGAGCAGATTATAGCTATTTTTTTCGATTAAATCAATGATTTTTAAAAGAAGTAAGAAAACGTATAGAAAATGTAAACAAGACAGAAAAATGTAAGAAACCGTTATGAAACTGTTACTTTTTCTGCATATTCTTTCCCTGATGCAGTGACAGAAAACAGTTTTCTTCATGTCCCCATACAACTCCAACCGCCTGCAGATAGGCATATACAACTGTAGTTCCCACAAACTTCATTCCGCGCTTTTTAAGATCTTCTGAAATCCGGTCAGACAAAGCAGAGTTTGTCTTTCCTGTCTCACAGATTACCTTTCCCTCTGTCCAGTGCCACAGATAACAGTCAAAGCTTCCGTACTCTGCCTGAATCTTTCTAAATATACGGGCATTGGTGACAGCGGCAATTATTTTCAGAGAATTACGCACAATTCCCGCATTTTCTTTCAGTTCCTGAAGCTTCTCCTCTCCATACCCGCAGACAGTTTCCAGCTCAAACTCATCAAATGCCTGTTTGAAGGCCTCTCTCTTATTTAAAATGCATTCCCAGGAAAGCCCTGCCTGAAAACACTCCAAAACCAGCATTTCAAACAGCTTTCTGTCATCATGAACCGAGCGCCCCCATTCCTCATCATGGTAGCGGATATACCGCTCATTCTTTGGATTGGCCCAGCAGCACCTGCATTTTCCATCCTTCCATTCCACCCTGTCTTCCTCCTGTATAACAGAAAATGCTCCCGAAAGCCCCATACAGGGATTCCGGGAGTACATTTTCCTCTCATCATTTCACCTTTATTTTCTCAGAATAGTTACAGAATCTTTTCACCGCAGGCATATTTTCCATATACCTCCCGTTCGTCGCCCAGATAGATCACTCGCTCCAGACGCTGCTTCACCGTCAGCGGTTGGGGATGGATCAGGCGGCTGTCGTCAATGATAACCGCATCAAATTCATATCCCGGCTCAAAGCTTCCTGTTTTTCCAAAAAATGCCCCGCCGCCCTTGGAAGCCATATAAAAGACCTCCTCTGCGGTAAGAGGCTTTAAGGAATCATCCTGCAGCCTCCATCTTAATTTGGATGCCTGGATGGCCTGAGACATGGCGGTAAAGAGATTTTCTGTAGAACCTCCTGCCACGTCGCTTCCAAGACCCACATGAAGGCCCTCCTCCAGATACCGCCGCACCGGTGCGACGCCGGAAGAAAGGTTGGTATTGGATTCCGGACAATGGGCCACAAATACGCCTTTCTCCTTCATAAGAGCCATTTCCTCTTTTCCGGAATAAACGCAGTGAGCCATTACAGTGGGGCAGTCTCCTCCGAACAGTCCAAACTTATCATAAGCATCGCCATAAAATTCAGACCAGGGACAAAGCTCCTTCACCCAGGCAATTTCCCCCGGATTTTCTGATAGATGAGACTGCATCGGAAGATGGGTTTCCGTCTGAATCTCCTTTAAAAGCTCCATCAGCTCATCTGTACAGCTGGGAGTAAAACGCGGAGTCAGAATCGGTCTGGTATGCTTATACTTCCGGTCAGCTACGGCCTTCAGCCACTCCCTGGTAGCCTGAGCGGAAGCCTCAGCTGATGGCTCACATAGATAATCCGGGCTGTTGCGGTCCATATTTACCTTTCCAACCATGGTGTGAAGCCCGGCCTCCTCTAAAAGATCCATCAGAATCAGCGTGGCCTCATTGTGAATGGTCCCGAAAATGCAGGCCCGCACGGTAGCGCTCTTTTTCAACTGCTCTGCAAACATTTCATAGGCCTTTTTGGCATACTCCGCATCCTTATATTTGGACTCCTCCGGAAATGTATTTGTTTCCAGCCACTCCAACAGCTCCATGTCCATTCCAAGGCTGCGGAATGTATACTGAGGAGCATGGATATGGAGATCCGTCAGTCCGGGGATAATCAGGCGGTCCTCCATATCCTCCACGGGTATGCCCTTTAATTCCTCCGGAAGCACCGAATACACATCCCGAACCCGGCCTTCTTCACATACCAGCCAGCCCTGTTCCATCACTTCAAATCGGGTTCGCTCCTTTGTATAAATGATATTTCCCTTCAGTGCAAATGTTTTCTGTTCCATAGATTCCATCCTCCTTACAATTCCCTTTTATCCAAGGGTCATAAATGCATAGCGGAACACAAATACCACAGCGATCAGTCCTGTCAGTACTTCTACCTCCTTCGGTCTTCTTGCAAGGATCTTCAGAAGGCAGTATGTAATAAGCCCCATTGCAATCCCGTTTGCAATTGAATAGGTAAAAGGCATAAATACAACGGTACAGAAAGCCGGAAGTCCGTTTGTCATATCCGAAAAATCAACATCCTTGATATTGCTCAGCATCAGAACGCCCACAAAGATCAGAGCCGGTGCAGTTGCCGCTGCCGGCACAATGCTTACAACCGGGGCAAAAATAATGGCTCCAAGGAAAAGAGCTGCTGTTACCAGGCTGGTCATTCCAGTCCGTCCTCCTGCTGCAATGCCTGCGCTGGATTCCACTACAGTCGTTACGGTAGAAGTACCCACTAATGCTCCTGCTGCTGTGGAAATCGCATCCGCCATCAGTGCTTCCTGCATATGAATCACTTCTCCGTTCTCGTCGATCAGGCCGGACTGGCGTCCTGCTCCCATAAGTGTTCCCATTGAGTCAAACATATTTACCAGTGAAAAGCTGAGTACCAGCATAATAATAGTAAAAATGGCATCTGTAACGCTCTTTCCCTCAAACAGGCCTGCCACATCCATTTTAAACAGAGAAACCTCACCAAAATCTCTGAATTTTGCAGCCAGATCCAGGTCAAAGGCAGACAGCTTTGTCACTCCCAGAGGGATTCCTACCACTGTGGCTGCTACAATTCCCCAGAGAATCGAACCCTTTACATTCTTTGTGTGAAGAACTCCTATGACAATCAGTCCGATCAAAGCCACCAGAGCGCCGCAGATCAGCTGTGTATCCACGCCATTTCTCCACTGGGCAAAATCAACCATGCTTACAAGCGTAGAGGGATTGCTTACAACCAGCCCCGCATTCTTTAATCCCACAATGGTGATAAACAGGCCGATTCCCGGCGTGATCGCCATTTTAATCGGCTCCGGTATGGCCCGGATAATCGCCTGGCGCAGTCCCACTGCCGTGATTACGATAAACAGTACGCCTGAAATAAATACAATTGTCAATGTCTGATGATAAGTATACCCCATTCCCAGCACAACCGTATAGGCAAAAAATGCATTCAGCCCCATACCGGGAGCCTGAGCTAAAGGCACCTTGGCATATACCGCACACAGAATCGTACCAATAAAAGCGCCGATGCAGGTTCCAATAAATACGCCGTTGGAGATTTTAGAGGCCATATCCATGTCTCCCCCTATGACAAATGGATCAGCCAGGATCTGAGGATTCAGGATCAGGATATACGCCACCGTGATAAAGGTGGTGATCCCTGCCAAAACCTCTGTGCGCATATTAGAGCCGCTTTGTGAAATCCCAAAAAACCGTTCGAAAAAACCTTCCCTTTTTTCCAATGTTATGTCCTCTCTTTCACATTTTTCTTCATCAGCAGCCAGTCTGCGTGCGTTCTGCCTCATCCCTCCTTTCTCTACAGATAATCTCTGCTTGTGTAACCCACTGAATTTCATAGGATGCTCTTTCCTATGAACTAAAAAAGGTTCCGCCAACGCGGAACCTAAATCTGCTCATATCTGCCCCAAAGACCGCGCACAGCTGCATGGCGGCCGCCCAAAACCAGCCCCATGAAACTATGTAGTCAACTATTTACGGCAGTTGGTAGAAACTCTGGACCAATCTCCAGGATATACATAAAAAATCTGCTTTTATGAAGTTACTTTCATTATAAGCATTCCCATTTTATTTGTCTATCCTAAAAAGTATCGAAAAACCAAGCTCTTTTATAGGTACTTTATACAAAAACTTTTGTGGTACCTTTTATTTTTTGTATTTTCTAAGTGTTTATAAATACTCCCCATTGCTTCGGATTACATCCTGATACCAGTAAAAGGATTTCTTTTTCTGTCTCTTAAGACTTCCTTTTCCTTCATCATCTCTGTCTACATAAACAAACCCATATCGTTTGCTCATCTCCCCTGTAGATGCAGACACCAGGTCAATACAGCTCCAGACAATATAGCCCATAAGCTCTACTCCGTCTTCCATTGCCAGCTTCATCGCCTCAATGTGCTTTTTCAGATAGTCGATCCGGTAATCATCCTCAACCGTTCCTTCCGGTGTGAGCACATCTCTTGCGCCAAGACCATTTTCTACAATAAAAAGCGGTTTCTGATAGCGGTCATAAAGCTGATTCATTGTGATCCGAAGACCAAGAGGGTCAATGGCCCATCCCCACTGGCTTGTTTTCAGCCAGGGGTTTTTCACGGATTTCACCACATTTCCCTCATTTGACGTCTTATCCGCCATATCCGCAGCCACACAGCGGCTGGAATAATAGCTGAAGGACATAAAATCAACTGTATTTTTTAAGATATCCGAATCTTCCGGCTCCATATTCAGACAGATACCCTTTTCCCTGAAAAGCTTTTTGGCATAGCTGGGATAATGTCCGCGAACCTGCACATCAATGAAAAACAGATTTTCCTGTTCTTTTTTTACAGACTCCCATACATCCTCCGGATTACAGGAATACGGATAAAAGCTTCCTCCGGCCAGCATACAGCCCACTTTATTTTCTGGATCTGTTTCATGGGCTGCTTTTGTGACAAGAGCGCTTGCTACAAGCATATGGTGAGCCGCCTGATAAATAACCTGATTTCTGTTTTCTCCCTCTGCAAAGGCAATTCCTGCCCCTGAAAACGGACTGTGCAGCACAATATTGATTTCATTAAATGTAAGCCAGTATTTTACCAGTCCCTTTAATTCCCTGAAGCATGTTTTTGCATACCGTACAAAGCAGCCGATCACCTCTCTGCTTCTCCAGGAGCCATATTTCCGGATCAGGCCATACGGCACATCAAAATGGCACAGCGTAACCAGAGGCTCCATCCCATATCTGCGGCATTCCTTAAACAGGTCTTTATAAAAAGCGATTCCTTCCGGATTGGGGAATGCCTCATCTCCCTCAGGAAACAGTCTGGACCAGGAAATAGAGGTGCGGAATACCTTAAGTCCCAATTCCCCCATTAAGGCCAGATCCTCTTTATAATGATGATAAAAATCAATCGCCTCATGGCTGGGATAAAAGGCATCTGTCTGCAGCTCAGGATCAGAAACCTTTCCCAGCTTCACATCCATACGACTGGAACCGTGGGGGATCAGGTCGATATTGCTGATCCCACGGCCTCCTTCCCGATAAGCTCCTTCTGCCTGATTGGCAGAAATGGCTCCTCCCCATAAAAAATTCTCCGGTACTCTGAAATCACTCAATGTTATTTCTCCTCTTCTGGAATATCCTCAAAACCGATCACCAGTGTCAGCACAAAGGACAGGACAATGGATAAAATGGTGATGCCTGCAATCCACGCAATACTTCTTCCCGGATTCGCCGGATCGATAAACTGTACTCCGGTGAGAACGCTGGGCGATACCATGGAACGACTGGCAAGCCCTCCGATTCCGGCCAGACAGCCACAAACAAAGCCTGTGATCAGAGAAGCCAGAAGAGGACGCTTTAAGCGCACTGCAACGCCATAGAGAGCAGGCTCTGTAGTTCCTGCGATCAGAGCAGAAGATGCTGCCGCAAGAGCCGTCTGTCGAAGCTCACTGTTCTTTGTTTTTAATGCAACTGCAAGAGATACGCCGCCCAGTGAAAGATTTGCTCCGATCTCAGAGGGCATTACTGTACCCTCCATTCCCGTCTCGGAAATAGTCTGTAAAATAGTTGGCGTAAATACACGGTGCATACCGGTAATTACAAGGAGCGGCCAGATCGCGCCCATGATTCCTACTGCCACAAAGCCAAGCTTGTCCTGAACTGCGAAAACGAATGAGGAAATGCCTTCTCCTACATATATACCTGCCGGCCCAATGATTAAAATAGCAATGGGAGCCGCAATCAGAAGAATCAGCATGGGCTTTAAGAAGTTCTTTGTCACAGCCGGAGTGATCTTATCAACGCCCCGCTCAATATAGGACAGAATCCATGTCATACAGATTGACGGGATAACGGTATAGGTATACTTTACGGAAGCAATGGGGATTCCCATAAAATGAGCCGCTGTATCGCCTACTGTAACTGCCTCCATCATGCTTCTGAAATCCGGATGGATCAGAACTCCTGCAATGGAAATTGCCAGAAACATATCCGTCTTAAATTTCTTTGCTGCGGACGCTGCTACCAGCATCGGAAGGAAGTAGAATGCTCCGTCGCCAATGGTATTGATCAGCTTATAGGTTTCTGAATCAGCAGACAGGATACCTGCCATTCCAAGGAGCATAACCAGAAGCTTTACCATGGAGCCGCCGATGATAGCCGGAATCAGCGGGGACATGGTTCCCACAATCGCATCCAGAATGTTATTTCCCACTTTTTTCAGTGTCAGAGGTTCTTTCTTCTCACCTTTGGCAATTTCACTCTGCTCGCCAAAATTTCCCAGTTTTAAAACCTCCTGATAAGCGGTTCCTACATGGTTGCCGATGATAATCTGGTACTGTCCTCCCTGTTTTACCAGACCCATAACACCGTCAATTGCTTTTACTGCCTCATCATCTGCCAGTGTTTCATCCTTTAACACAAAGCGGAGACGGGTCATACAGTGAGTAACGTTTGCAATGTTGTCGATCCCACCAATCTGCTCTACGATTTTTCTGGAAATAACCGTATAATCTTTTGCCATTTTCTTTTCCCCCTTAAGGATTTTGATAGATACATTATACGAAGGGAATCATCTACTGTCATCGCTTTCAGGGCCTAAAAAAACAAGTGACACCTTTAATCACTTGTTTTTTATATGTAACAGGATGTTTTATCAAATAGCTCCTGGCCCTTTAGAGGTATAGCGGTACAGCTTCTTGCCCAGACGTTCCACAATACTCACCGCCGGGATCTGGGTTGTAACATCATAATCACCCAGCCGCATATAGCTGACATAATATGCAATATTATGATCAGACAGCTTTGCTATGGTGCAGTTTTCCGTATTCGTGATGCTGAGGATCCGGCAGTTCTGCTCCTTAAACCGCATAACATGCCGGATGGTATCTCCGGATTCCCCCGATACAGAAAATACGATCACAAGACTGTCCTTTAAAAAACTGCTCTCTGTAGGATAGTGCGGTTCATCAATATACAGGCAGAATTTACCCATACTTGAAAAATACCGCGCTCCATATTTTGCCACGATCCCCGACATACCGCTGCCTACCAGAAAAACATGGTTTGCATGAAAAATAACCTCTGCCAGCATTTCCAGCTTATCTTCAAACTCCTGCGCTGCGGTTTTTTTAAGAAAGTCAACGACTTCTGAAATATCATCCCTTACGTTTGCCTGATCCTTCCTGGTCTGATAATCCCGAAGCTGCAGCTTAAATTCTGAATAGCCGCTGCATCCCATTTTTTTACAAAACCGCAGAATGGTAGACGTTGAAACATGTACCTCATCAGCCAGCTCCCGAATCCTCATATATTTCACCTTTTCAGGATCTTTTACAACATATTCATAGACCATTCTCTCCAGATCATTTAAGGCTTTTACCTGCTCCACATCAAACATTTTCATGTCCTCTCCCATCATTTCTAATACCAGTCTATCAGCCAAAGCTTCTGCCTGTCAAGTAAGTTTCCCTCTGTCTGCTCCTTCTTCCCATATCTCTGTCAGATCCTCGATCAAAAGCAGTCCCAGAGGCCCTAAAATAAATCCCAAAAAACCAAATAATTCCATTCCCACATACACTGCCGCCAGTGTTTCCAGAGGAGATAAGCCAACCTCACTGCCCATATACTTCGCTTCCAGATACTGGCGCGCAAAGTAACAGGCCAGATAGAGAGCCGAAAGGATCAAAGCATCCTTCCACTGTCCTCCCAGCACGCACAAAAAAGCCCAGGGCAGAAGGACAGCCCCTGCTCCCAAAAGAGGCAGGGCGTCCAGAAGAGCTATGGCTGTGCCTGCCAAAACAGCATATGGATTTCCCATCCAGATCATGGCTCCTATACTCAAACCACAGGTTAAAAGAAGGATGATGCCCTGGCTTTTAAACCATGCCTTCCCGGTCTGTACCAGGCGGTTCCCGATAAGATTAAACTCTCTGCGAAACAAGGACTGATCCCGCCTGTGCCGAAGCTCTTCCATCTCCTGAAGACTCAGGACAGCCGCCAGAAAGGAAACCAGGCAAACGAGAGTCAGACGTATAAAAAAAGCCGCTGCAGGCAGGGAATTTGTCATAAGAAAAGGCATCAGGCTTTCTTTCACCTTCTCCCCCAATGTGGCTGTCATTTCAGCTGCTGTTCCAAACAGACAGCCGGACTTTAAGCCTGCTGCCCGTTCCATTTTCATACAGTATTCCGCCATCCAGCTGTCAAAATCCATCATCCACAGGGGCAGACGGACTGCCAGAAGCTGCAGTTCCCGGCACAGGCGCAGGATTCCCTGCCAGACCAAAATCCCCAGACCGCCAAATATAATCCCTATTTCTGCTGCTCCGATCAATCCAGAGGGAATTTTCCATGTTTTTCCAAATGCAGAAAACTGAAAACGATACCGGATAAAACGAACCGAAGGGCGCAGGATCAAGGCCAGCGTATAGCCAATGAAAAAAGGAGCCACAAGAGGCAGCAGGTACTTTAAACCTGCATAGACCAATCCTGTGGTTCCTGTTATGATTAAAAATTTCTTCAGTTTTTTACCGGGTTTTTCCATGGACTCACCTGTTTTTTGATTTGTACTTCCTTTGTACACTCCTAGTATGAGCCTTTGGAAAAATAATATTCATAAAACATATATTTTCTTTTTTTAAGACAGATCCCGGCACAACTCTCCCAGATATGCCGTCACTGCTCTGAGACAGCCGTCCACTCCTACGAGTCCGCTGTCTACGCACAGATGATAATTCTGCGCCTTTCCCCAGGTATTTCCAGTATAATACTGATAATAATCCTTCCGCTTCCGGTCTACCTCACGGATCCGGCGCTCCATTTCCTTTTCATCCGATCCCGGCTCCAGCTCCATCATACGGCGGATCCTGTTTTTCATCTTTGCATAAACAAAAATATTGATGCTGTCCTCCAATACCATATCGGCACACCGGCCGACAATGATACAGGGGCCATGGGATGCCAGACGGCGGATCACATTCGACTGCGCCACGAAAATCTGATCCGACATGGGAACCTGGTAAATGTCAGAAAATGCATGATAAAAATTCCGATCCAGGGGATCTTCCACCACAATATGCTCGTCATACCTGCGAAATGCTTCTTCCGCAATATTGATATCGTCGGCAGCCATGGAAATCAGTTCCTTATCATAAAAAAGAATCCCCAGCGCATCTGCCAGCTTTACTCCCAGCTCGCGTCCACCGCTTCCAAATTCACGGCTTACTGTAATTACTTTATTCATAACGTCCACCGTCCCTTCTCCTTTGTCTGTGCCTGTATGGATCCATAAGAGCCATTCGGTTATGGGGCTATTATAGCATACCTTACCGTCATTCCACAAGGATGAACCGGACGTGATTTTTCCTTATCTCCCCTCTGCCACAATCCGGTCGATCATATCCACATAATCGCTGCAGTATTTTCCGTACATAGGCATAACCGCAGCCTGAAAGCGGGACTTTTCTTCTTTGGAAAGCTCTGTTATGATACAGCCTGCTTCACGGATATTCTGCTCAGACTGTGCTTCGCGCTCCTTCCACAGAGAACGCTCATACCTTGCGGATTCTTTGGCACACTGGGTAATAATGATCCTGTACTCCTCAGGCAGCTTATCCCAGGTGGACTGGGCCGCCAGCTGCAGCTCCGGCACTCGGGTATGCTCATCGATGGTGTAATACCTGGCTACCTCATAATGCCTTGTGGACTCATAAGAGGGCCAGTTATTTTCCGCTCCGTCGATTTCCCCGGTCTGAAGACCGGAATAAACTTCCCCGTAAGCCATCTGCTTCGGCACAGCTCCCAGCACGCGGATGCTGTCGCTCATAAGCTCCGACTCCTGAACACGGATGGTAAGCCCCTTCATATCCTCCAGCTTCTCTATGGGACGGACCGAATTGTAAAAATTTCTGGCTCCTGCGTCATACCAGGAAAGAGCTACCAGACTGGAGCCCTCAAAGGAACCTAAAAAGCTGTCCCCGATTTCCCCTTCCAGCACCTTCCACATATGCTCCGCACCTGTATACAGATAGGGAAGCTGAAGGACATTCAATTCCGGCACAAATTCCGATAAAGGCGACAGAGACACACGGGCAAAATCAACGCCGCCGAACTGAAGCTGCTCGATCACCGTTCTCTCATCCCCCAGAATCCCCTCGGCATTGATCAGGATTTCCACCTTTCCTCCGGTTCTCTGCTTTACCAGTTCTGCAAATCTGTAAGCTCCCTGAGTAGTAGGATAGTCCTCTGCCTGATTTTCCGCATAGGTCAGCACAAACTCTGGTACATTTTCTTCCCCGGCCCCCTTCTCTCTGCTTTGGCACCCCCATACCGAGGCGGACAACGCCAGGATCAGGCCGGCAGCCAGGATGTTTCTCTTCCCTTTCACTGCTTCCTCCTTACTTTTTTCCATGATTCATACGGGCAGTGATAAACGAATAGACCGCTTCACGGTCTCCTCCCAGCACCCGGTCCGTAAGCACATATCCATGGGTCGTATCGGAAAAGATCACCAGCATATCCGGTTTCTTTGAAATACGGCGGATCTTGTCCCATACAATATCCGTATGAGCCGTTCCCACAGTCACATGGATCCCCTTGCCGTCAATCATGATATGAGTATCCTCTTTAATCGCTGAAGCAATCTTTTTGGAACGTCTCCAGATCGCCAGGGGCTGAAGCACGGTAAACAGACTGCAGCCTAAGATCAGCATGGCCCGGTAGCCCCATCCTGCTCCTCCCCATTTTACATAGGTAAGGATAAATAAAGCCGCTGTAAATATCAGATTGCACACGCCTACCATAGATCCATACGTATAGTACATAGACAGACGCCAGTATTCTCCATTGCTGAGACGATAGGTATATTGATACATAAGCCTTCCTCCGAAGTGATTTTTAAAGCCGTCCTGATAAAGCATCAGAACGGCTTCATGATTGTTAATTATAAATGATTTCTGCTGTTATGCCAATACCTGAGGCAGCCACAGGCTGATTGCCGGTACAAATGTGATCAGAAGCAGCGTAATGATCATGCACAGGTAGAATGGAAGGGTAGCTTTTACAACCTTCTCCATTGGCAGCTTTGCAATGGCGGAACCGATGAAAAGAACGGAACCAACCGGAGGAGTCAGAAGGCCGATACCGCAGTTTAATACTACCATGATACCGAACTGAATGGGATCGATACCGATAGAGGTTGCGATCGGCAGAAGGATAGGAGTTGCGATCAGGATGATCGGAGCCATATCCATGATACAGCCTAAAACCAGAAGGATCAGGTTTAACAGCAGTGCCAGTACGATTGGGTTGTTGGTAAAGTTTGTAATAGCAGTTGCTGCCAGATCCGGCACATGGAGCTGTGTCAGGCAGTAACCGAAAATACTGGAGGTTGCGATCAGGATCAGTACGATAGACAGTGTGTCGATGCAGTCGCCTAAAACTCTCCATACGCCCTTCCAGTCAAGTCCCTTGTAGATAAATACACTTACAAGAAGACTGTAGATAACAGCGATCGCTGCGGACTCAGTAGCTGTGAACACACCGCCTACTACGCCTACTACAACGATCAGAACGGCTGCCAGAGCCCAGAAGGAAACGCTGAACTGCTTTAACAGCACCTTCATGCTGAACTTGTCGCCCTTTGGATAATTGCGCTTTACAGAAATAATGTAAGAGCCGATCATCAGGGAAGCAGCTAACAGAGCGCCCGGAATATATCCTGCTAAGAACAGGCTTCCTACGGAAATACCGCCGGCTGTGGTAGCGTAGATAACCATGTTGTGGCTTGGAGGTACTAACAGTCCCTCACAGGAAGATGTAATCGTAACTGCAGTGGAGAAATCTCCGTCATAGCCCTGGTCAACCATCATAGGGATCAGGATGGAACCTAAGGAAGCTGTATCTGCAGATGCAGAACCGGAAATACCGCCGAAGAAATAGGAAGCAACGATGTTTACCATTGCCATACCGCCGCGCATCCAGCCCACGCAGGCATTTGCCAGAGCGATCAGCTTTTCGGAAATACCGCCGGAGCCCATAAGGCATCCCATGGTGATAAAGAACGGAACAGCCATCAGGCTGAAGGAACTGATTCCCTTTACCATCTGCTGGCAGATCGTAGTCAGGTTATGTCCCTGAGCTACCAGACAGAATACGGAAGAAAGAGCAACCGCATAAGCGATGGGGAAACGCAGGAAGATCATCAGGAAAAAGCTTCCAAGTAAAACTAAAATTGCAAATGTATTCGCATCCATTATTTTGCTTCCTCCTTTACAAAGATCTTTTTCACATGATTGTAAAGAGCCTCAATCTCAAACACAACCATAGCCACTCCGGCTAAAGGAACCGGGAAGTACATCCAGAATCTGGATACCTTTGGCATACTTACATAAGTACCCTTGGAACCAATGCCGGTTGCATATTTCCAGCCCACTGTAATCATGATCACAGCCAGTACCAGTACGGCAACATCAGCAAGGATATCAAGGAAAGTTACGACCTTTTTCGGTAAGTAATTGTCAAATGCGGTCATACGGATATGAGCGCCCCTGCGGATCGCCAGTGCTGCAGAAAGCACTGCCATATAGGACATACAGGTAAGAACTACTTCTTCACTCCAGGCCGGGTCGGGAATAAAGGAAACGTAACGGCCGACAACAGACATGGATGTGATCACAATATCCGCAACCAGAAGCAGCTTGCAGATCAGCAGTACAACCTTGTATACCAGGTCATACGCCGGTTTGATCTTGTCGATTTTGTTGAAAATCTCTGGCATTTCAGATTTTCCCCCTTTTCTTTATTGTGTATTCGGATGTCTGTTAACAACATTTTAACAGGTTCCGTGATACCAAAACAGGACACAGAAAATATCCAAAACTCTCTGTGTCCTGTCAGTTACAAATTTACTGCAAGATTACTCCATATCAAGGAGCTGCTGATACAGTTCAGCCTGATCGGAAGTATTGGACTCGATTACATCTTTACAAGCCTCTTTCCATGGAGCCTTATCCTCAACCTCAACAACGGTTACGCCGTCAGCCTTAAGCTGCTCTAAAACCTCGTTCTCCTTGTTCTCGGAGTTTGCACGGTTGTTAGCAGAAGCGTACTCGCCTGCCTCCATAAGGATAGCCTGCTGATCCTCGGTCAGTCCGTTCCATGCCTCGTCTGTGATAACAACCTGAACAGCGCCCAGAGTATGTCCATCCAGCATCAGGTAAGGTGCAACCTCAGGGAATGCATTGGAAGCATAGTTTGCGATCGGCTGCTCAGCAGCGTCAACAACACCTGTCTGCAGTGCGGAGTACAGCTCGTTCATGGAAACAACAGTTGCGTTAGCGCCCAGTCCGGCTACCATACCTGTCATAACAGGATCATTGGAAACACGGATCTTTAAGCCCTTTAAGTCTTCAAGTGTGTTAGCCTCTTCCTTAAAGAAGAAGTGACGGAAGCCTTCCTCACCGTAGAACAGACCTCTTACGCCCAGGCCCTGCTCAACCGGCTCTGCTAAGAACTCATCAGCCAGATCGCTGGTTGCGAAGTTCCAGAAATGCTCACGGTCAGCAAATGTATAAGGAATGGAAAGAAGCAGAGACTTCTTTGCGCCGTAGCCATTTAATGCGAATGCGGAAATACGGGACATATCAATGGTACCGCCGCCGCCTAACATGGTATCCAGAACGTCATTCTCAGAACCCAGAACGCCGCTGGCCTGTACGTCGATTGTCATCTTTCCATCGGAAAGCTCTTCAACCTTTTCCTTGAAATCGGTAGCCATCTGGCCAACGATCGTATCCAGTGGGTTAACCTCTGCGTATACCAGAGTTACCTCAGGCATATTTGCAGTGTCATACTTGCCGGAAGCTGCTGCCTCTGCCTTGGTCTCACCCTCTGCCGCCTCAGTCTTCTCTTCTGCCTTGGTCTCCTCCTTTGCAGCCTCAGTTGCAGCCGGAGCAGCTGTCGTAGTCTCTGGTGTCTTCAGACCGCAGCCTGCCAGAGTACCTGCAGCCATTGCTGCGCAAAGTGCTGTGCTTAACCATCTTTTCTTCATGTTACACATCCTCCTCTTAATACATCATTCACGTTTTTGATATATATCTTAACGCTTTATTTATGTTGATTTCATTATATAAGGAAAAGCGCACAATGAACATGGTAAATTTTTGCGAATCGTAGTATAATTTTAACTTTCTTTATATTTTCTTTATATTTTTCCTTATCACCCATTCCGATACTCCGTCGGACTCTGTCCGGTGATCCTCTTAAATACCTTTGTAAAGTAATTGGAATCACTGTAGCCTACCGCTTTTCCCACATCCTTTATATTAAAAGTGGGCTGCTCCAAAAGCTTTTTTGCCTCAGCAATGCGGTACTCGGTGAGATAAGCAGTAAAATTCTGGTCAAAGTACTGTTTAAAAAGCTTGCAGAAATAGGGCTCTGAGTAGTTCATCCTCCGTGCCAGCTCCTGCATGGAAATGTCATACATATAATTTTCTTCAATAAACGAGCGGATCATGGCCCCTACACGGCTCATGTGATCATTATCATCCTCCGGCTGAACCGGATCTTCTTCAAAATCAGCTTCCTCCGATTCATTTTGAAAGAACTGTTCCATCTCCTTCCTCTGCCCCTGCTCTTCTACCATGCGCATGGCCTCCTCGATCACAAGCATAAGCTCATTTTCATCATATGGCTTAAGCACATAATCAATAGCCCTTACAGAAATAGCTTTCTTTGCATAGGAAAATTCATCAAAAGCTGTAAGGAAAACGATCACACAATCCTTATCTTTTTCCCTGATCTTCTCTGCTGCCTGGATCCCGTTGATCCCCGGCATCTCTATATCTAAAACAGCAATCTGGATCTTCTCCTTTTCATACAGCTCCAGTGCCTGTCTGCCGTTTTCTGCCTGATAGATCTCACACTGGCCTTCCAGATTTTTACTGAGCATTTTATACAGTACAGCCCGCTCTATCATTTCATCATCCGCTATCAGCATTCGGTACATTATTTATCCCCCCTGTTATGCTTTTCCTGAGGAATGAACATCTGAATCACCGTGCCCCGTCCTTCTATGCTGGCGATCCGGAATTCTCCCTGTTTGTACATCATGTGGATACGCTTGTAAATATTTCCCAGTCCTATTCCAATCCTGGAGGTCCGGCGCTCCTTCATGGCCTCCGTGACCTCTGCCAGACGCTCCTCAGACATTCCGAGCCCCGTATCGGCTACAGAAATAACAAGCCTTTTTCCCTGTTCCCAAATCCTTACGTGAACTCTTCCGCCCTGTTCCTTCTTTGACAAACCATGAACCATGGCATTTTCCACCACAGGCTGCAGCGTAAAGGCCGGAATCATAGCCTGCTCTGCATCAACCTTAAGATCACAGCTGTAGAGAATACGGCTTCCAAAACGCATCTGCTGAATATACATATAATCCTGCACCACCTTCAGTTCCCTGGCAAGGGTTACGATCTGCTCTGAGGTCTTTAAGTTATACCGGAACAGGCTGCTCATGCTGCTGATCATCCGCTCTGTCGTAACCGCCTCCTCCAGCTTTGCCATGCATGCGATCATATTCAGAGTATTAAAGAGGAAATGGGGATTGATCTGACTTTTCAGCAGCTCCAGCCTGGCTCCGCTAAGCTGCTTTTCCATCTCTACCCTTTCGATCTCTTCCCTGTGGAGCAGTTCGGACATACGGTGATTCTCCTTTAATGTATCAATATACCCCTTTGTAGACCGTTTCATTTTGTTAAATGCCTGCACCAGTTCGCCCATTTCATCCCGGTTTTCTACAGAGGGATCTTCTCCAGTAAAATCATTTTTGGCGATTTTTCTGGCGCACTGGGCCAGAAGGACTGCCGGAGATACCAGCGCGTTGGAGAGGATTTTGGTTAAAAACATCACAAAACCCATAAAGACGGCGGAAATAGCCAGAATCAGATAGGGCATGTTATAAAATACAGGTACTTTTTCCTGATAACTGTCATTTCCTTCTTTTAAAGTGACCTGCACCAGACGTCTGGCATAGGTCTGAAGATATTCCTGCATCTTGTACACCCGGTACAGCCGTTCCACAAAATCGCTTTCCCTTACCTGTGTCTCAGCAAGCTCATCCCGATAGGCCTGATAGGTTTCATAACCATTTAAAATACTCCAGGTGCGGGCGTAGCGCTCTGTGCCAATCCGGGCATAGTCAAAGGGAAGGGAGCGGAGACAGCGCTCTGTACGGACGCAGGACAGAACATACTGATCTCTCGTATCAGGTGTGGCATCGCGGATATAATCCGCAAAGGACTCAATCTCAAGATCCAGTGCCTCCTGAAAATCATGGCAGCGGGAATTGTCATTTAAAATGGTATTGAAGCCTCCCAGCGAGAAGTTCATAATACAAATACTGAACGTAGCCGAAAGAGCCATGATCAAAATGACCATGGCTGCAAAAATACCGATCTTCTTTTTGATGGAAATCGTTAACCATATATTACGAAGCATAGATCTGTATTATAATCTGCGTTTCCTTTCTGTCTGTATCCTCGGCCCCTCCTGTGTTTTACGACTCAGTGCGTTTGAAAGATTGAGCCGTCTTTTGGGTTCTTTCCCGGCTCTTTGCCTCCACTATCTTTTTAGGTTCCTCTTTTGTAGTAGAAAGTTTTTTAGGTTCTTCCCTGGCTGTAGCCAGCTTCTTCGGCTCCTCTTTCACCACGGCTGTCTTTCTTCCGCCGGTCTCTGGCTCCTTCTTTGCGGCAGCCTCCTTAACAGAGCTTTTTGCAGCCCTCCCGGCCTTCTTTTTGCCAGCTTCCGGCGTACAGGAAAATACCAGAAAGCTCATTGGCGGGATATTGCATTCGATGGAGTTCTCTCTGTCATCCCATGGAATCTTCTTCGAGCTCTTTGCGCGGGCGTTGATCCTGCCCTGACCGCCGAATTCCCTGGCGTCACTGTTGAAGATTTCCTTATATTTGCCTGCAAACGGTACTCCCAGACGGAATTTCTCATGCTCCACATTATCAAAGTTGCAGATAAAGAGCAGCGTTTCCTTTCCGTCTTTGCTTCTGCGTACATATAAAACCATGCTTTCTTCATGATAGCTGCAGTTGATCCACTCAAATCCACTGGGGTCAAAGTCCTCCTCGTAAAGAGCCGGATGCTCCAGAACCATGTGGTTTAATGCCCTTACATAGCTCTGCATATTTTTGTGAAGAGGATACTGCAAAAGTTCCCATTCCAGAGAAGCATTTTCATTCCACTCGTCAATCTGGCCAAAGTCCTGTCCCATAAAGAGCAGCTTCTTGCCCGGATGGGACATCATAAAGCCGTACGCAGCGCGCAGATTTTCTGCTTTCTTTTCCAGAGTTTCTCCTGGCATTTTCCCCATCATGGAGCCTTTTCCGTGAACCACCTCGTCATGGGAAAATACCAGGACAAAGTTTTCACTGTAGGCATAGAGCATGGAAAAGGTAAGCCCGCCGTAATTATTTTTCCGGAAATAGGGATCACAGCGCATATAGTTGGTGAAGTCATTCATCCAGCCCATATTCCACTTGTAGTCAAAGCCAAGACCGCCGTCCTTTGGATTGCCGGTGATCATGGGCCATGCTGTGGACTCCTCTGCGATCAGCACAGCGCCGTCTTTGCGTCCCTTAAATACGCTGTTTAAATGCTTTAAGAATTCTACGGCTTCCAGATTTTCATTTCCGCCGTACATATTGGCTACCCACTCGCCGTCATTTTTGCCGTAGTCCAGATACAGCATGGAAGCAACTGCATCCATTCGGATACCGTCTGCGTGATATTTTTCAGCCCAGAATAAGGCGTTTGCGATCAGGAAATTGGATACGCCGGGACGGCCGTAATTGTAAATCAGAGTTCCCCAGTGGGGGTGAGAACCCTGTCTGGGATCTGCGTGTTCATATACACAGGTACCGTCAAAGCAGGCCATGCCATAGGCATCTCTGGGGAAATGAGCCGGTACCCAGTCAAGGATCACCCCGATGCCGTTTTCATGCATATAATCCATAAAATACATGAAATCATCCGGGGTTCCGTATCGGCTGGTGGGCGCATAATACCCTGTCACCTGATATCCCCAGGAAGCGTCTAAGGGATGCTCCATCACCGGCATCAGTTCCACATGGGTATATCCCATATTCTTTACATAATCAGCCAGCTTTACAGCCAATTCCCGGTAATTATAGAACTCAGACCCGGCAATCACATTTCCATTTTCATCCTCTGCAAACGCCTTGCGGATCCAGGATCCCAGATGAACTTCGTAGATATTAAACGGCTTGTCCTTTGTATCAGATGCGGCCCTCTTTTTCATCCACTCCTGATCCTTCCACTGATAGTTTCCAATATCCCACACAATGGAGGCATTATTGGGGCGCAGCTCTGCATAGTTGGCATAGGGATCACATTTTAACATGGGTTCCCCGGCCCGCGTTTTCACCTCATACTTATAAAGGCAGCCTGGTTTTAAGCCGGGAATGAACAGCTCAAATACACTTGCATCTCCCTCCCCCAGCTTCCTCATCTGATGGCGTCTGCCGTCCCAGAGGTTAAAATCTCCTACCACGCTGACTCTCATGGCACAAGGGGCCCATACGGAAAAATATACACCCTCCACACCGTCTATTGTCATGGGATGAGCACCCATTTTCTCATAGATGTTATAGAAAATTCCCGCTTCAAACTTCTTGAGCTCCCGCTCCGTATACTGAGGGCCAAAGGCGTAAGGATCTGTAACTTCTTCCTCCGCCCCATTATCATAGGTCACTAAAAGCGTATAGGCTGTTTTCGTCTTTCTGGGAATGAGGACTGCAAAAAAGCCTGCTTCATCTGCCAGCTCCATATCATATGTCTTTCCCGTATTGGAAAGCTTTACCTTTACAGCCGAAGCCGTAGGAAACAGAGCCTGGATCAAAAGCCCCTTTTCTGTTATGTGAGATCCCAGAAGTCTGTGAGGATCTGCAGACTCCGAATAAGTCAGCTCCTCAATTCCCGCCCAATCCATCAAATCGTATAATACCTGTTCCATAAATACAGCTTCCCCCTTCTGCCGGCTACAATGTCTGAGCCCGTTCTGAAATATTTTGCCTGAAATTGATCACATCATGCTCATACTCCTCTTCCATCAGAGGAGAAGCAATCATAAAATCCGCGCTTGCTTTATTGTTTGCAATGGGAATGTCATAAACCTGTGCGATCCGAAGAAGCGCCTTCACATCCGGATCGTGAGGCTGGGCCGTGAGAGGATCGGAAAAGAAAATCACAAAATCAATCTTTCCTTCCACAATCTTGGCTCCGATCTGCTGGTCGCCGCCTAAGGGCCCGCTGTTGTATCCCTTTACCGAAAGGCCCGTATACTCTGTAATCATCCTGGCTGTGGTGCCTGTCCCGCACAGAAAATGCTTTGACAGTGCTTCCTTATGCTCCAGACACCAGTCCATCAGTTCATGCTTTTTCTGGTCGTGTGCAATCAACGCAATGTTTTTCTGTTTTCCAATGGTCATTGATAAGTAATCCATTTTCCCGGCCTCCTTTTATGCTGTGCCTGTTTCTTTTCTACTCTGAAACCCGGTTTACCAGGGTTCCTATTCCCTCAATGGAGCACTCCACCACATCCCCGGGCTTTAAAAAACGGGGCGGATCAAAGCCCATTCCCACACCGGCCGGCGTTCCTGTAGCGATAATGGTGCCTGCCTTCAGGGTCATTCCGGCAGAAAGCTCGCTTACCACATGGTCAATGCCAAATATCATAAGCTCTGTACTGCTGTCCTGGCGAAGCTCTCCGTTTACCCTGGACTGAATGGAAAGCCTGGGCGGATAGGGAAATTCCTCCGCGGTAACAATACAAGGCCCCATGGGAAGAAATCCATCCAGGCTTTTGCCGAAATACCACTGCTTATGACGGGTCTGAAGGGTTCTGGCGCTCACATCATTGATCACCGTATAACCGAAAATATAATTTTTCACCTCGGAGACAGGCACATTTTTTGCGTCCTTTCCAATAATAACCGCCAGTTCAGCTTCGTAATCCAAATCCTGCACTAACTCCTTATGACTGGGGATTTCAGCGCCTGTACCCGTAGCTTCGCTGACCCGTTTTGAGAAATATACGGCAAAGGGGCGCTCTCCGCCAAAGGCCTCCTTCTTATAGCGGGCCGATTCCTCTGCATGGGCCATATAATTGATGCCCAGGCAGATCACATCCTGCACAGGATGAGGAATAGGCGCAAGAAGGATAGCCTCCTCTGCGGGAACTGCCCCTTTGATTTTATAAGGATCCTGTCCTGACACATACTCCAGAAGCTGCTTTTCAGACTCACTGATGCCCTCGATCAGCTCCTGCATGGTTTTATAATCCATATCCAGAGAGCGCAACGGATAGATCCATGTTCCATCCCTGTTTATAACGCCCAGTCTTCTCTTATGTTCAATCTCATATGTAACAAATTTCATTGACGGCCTCCTGTATTCTGCACTCACTTATTGTCTACTGTACCACATTTTTCCGATTTTTTCTACTTTTCGGCTCTGATTTCTATTTTTTCAGTCTCTTACTGCTGCGCATCCCTGAAAATCCTTCCCAGCTGTATCACCACTGTAGGAAGAAATGCAGCCATTCCTACAGCCGCCGCCTGAACTGGCATGAGATCGGATGCAGCAAAAAACATCTGCAGCCCCGGCACAAAAAGAACCGCTGCCAAAAGAATGCTCCCAAGCATAAATGCCGCCAGACTGCCCGGATTGCTGAGAAGGCCAAGCTGTATGATCGAATAGCTGCTGCGGCAGTTAAAGCCGTGAAACAGACGCGCCAGTGTAAGCGCAGAAAATGCCATGGTACAGGCCAGAGCTTCTCCCCCCTGTCTCATTCCCAGGCTCCAGGCCCACATGGTTGCTCCCGCCATCAGGCCGCCCTGAAAAAAGATCTGTCCGACAAAGCTGGGAGTCAAAATCCCTTCCTTCGGGTCTCTGGGCGGTTTCTTAAGCAGTCCATCCTCTGCCGGCTCCATCCCAATGGCGATTGCCGGGAGAGAATCGGTGATCAGGTTGATAAACAGCAGATGAACCGGAGCAAAGGGAAGGGGAAGCCCCAAAAGCGAAGTGTAAAGGACGCACAGAATCCCTGCCATATTTCCAGACAAAAGAAACTGGATGGCATTTTTAATATTGCGGTATACGTTTCTTCCATTGGCAGCAGCCTTGATAATCGTAGCAAAATTGTCATCCGCCAGAATCATGGAGGCGGCATCCTTTGACACCTCTGTTCCTCCCAGACCCATAGCAATGCCGATATCTGCTTTTTTCAGGGCGGGAGCATCATTTACCCCGTCGCCCGTCATGGCTACGATATGCCCCCGGTTCTGCCATGCTTTTACAATGCGTATTTTATGCTCCGGAGATACGCGGGCATAAACAGAAATCTGCGGCAGCTTTTTTTCCAGTTCTTCTTCTGTCATCTGATCCAGCCGGGCTCCTGTAAGCGCCAGATCTCCGGGCAAAAAAATGCCGATCCGGCCTGCTACAGCCATTGCCGTTGTCCGGTGATCTCCTGTGATCATCACCGTGCGTATTCCGGCCTGACGGGCCGCAGCCACTGCCGGGCGTGACTCCGGCCGGGGCGGATCCATCATTGCCGCAAGCCCCAGAAACACAAGGTCTGTTTCCGGATCCTCCTGCCATTTGGCTCCGGACCGGCAGGCAAATGCCAAAATTCTGAGCCCCCGTAAGGACCATTCCTGATTCTGATTTAAAATCGCCGCCCGGTCGGAAGCAGAAAGCTGTCGTGACGGAACAAGATCTGCTCCGGCAGGATTTATGATCCGTGTGCAACGCTCCAGCAGCACATCCGGAGCACCCTTAACAAACATGATTTCTTCCCCCTGCACCTCATGGATGGTCGTCATTCTCTTTCTTGCAGAATCAAAGGGAATCTCCCCTTTTCTTGGACAGCACAGGCGCAGCTGTTCCGGGACTGCTCCGGCAGCCTGAACCATATGAAACAGGGCCAGCTCCACCGGATCCCCCTCCTTATCCCCGGCAGATGGAGATGTATTATTATTTAAAGCGGCTGCCATTAAAAAGAGCTTCGCATCCTTTTTTCCTGATCCCGCATACTCTTTCAGCTGATCCGTCTCCATTTCTCTTCCATTGATGTAGACCGCCTCTGTTTCCATACGGTTCTGAGTCAGCGTTCCCGTCTTATCAGAGCAGATCACAGATACGCAGCCAAGGCTTTCCACTGCCTTTAAATCCTTGATGATCGCGTGCTCCCTTGCCATTTTCTGGGTTCCCATGGCCTGGACAATGGTAACAATGGAGCTTAATGCTTCCGGGATTGCCGCCACAGCCAGAGCCACAGCAAACATCAACGCGTCCAGTACAGGTTCCTTCCGGTAAACACTGAGTCCAAAAACCAAAACACAGATTCCCATAATGCCAAGCGCCAGATGACCGGAAAAATGGTCCAGGCTGATCTGCAGGGGTGTTTTCTGTACCTCTGCCCGGTTCATCAAAGAAGCGATCGAACCGATCTCCGTATTCATTCCTGTGGCTGTAACTACTGCGGCAGCCCGCCCGGAGGTAACCAGAGAACCGGAAAATACCATATTGACCTGATCTCCGGGAGACAGCCGCTCTCCTTCCGTTCTCAGACACCCGGTATGTTTTTCTGCGCTGAGCGATTCTCCGGTAAGAGAGCTTTCATTCATCGTAAGTCCATAAACTTCCAGCAGCCGGCCATCTGCCGGTACCAGGCTTCCGGCCTCTAAAATCATCAGGTCTCCAGGCACTACGTTCGAGGAAGGAATGGTAACCGACTGTCCCTCTCTCACTACCCTGGCCTCAGGAGAGGACAGCTTTTGAAGGCTTTCCAGGGATTTTTCCGCCTTCCTGTGCTGGATCGTTCCCAACAGGGCATTTAAAAACAAAACCGTAAAAATAACCAGAGCGCTCTCCGGATCTCCTGTAGCCATGGATATCCCGGCAGCGATCATTAAGATCACTACCAGAAGATCCTTAAACTGACTTAGAAAAATCTGCCACCAGGGTACAGCCTCCCGCTCATATAGAACATTTTTCCCATATTTTTCCAGCCTGGAATGGGCCTCTGCATCGGTCAGCCCCCGGCGGCAGGAGGAAAGCTCCCTTAAAACCTCTTCCTCTGATCTGCTGTACCATTCTGTCATTCCGGCTCCCCCTTTTATACTCTGGATCTGTAAAAACCGCAACGAAAAATGCTCCCGGGACCATCCTTGAGCGGCCCCGGAAGCATCCGGTCTGTACACTCTGTTTAATTTATGAAAAAGGGAGGTCTGTTATGACATCAGCCAAATATCATGCCAAATACGACCTTCATCCCCTCGGATATGGAGGATTTTTCAATGTATTCCTCTCTGGTATGAGCGCCTTTGCCCCGGTAGCAGCCCGCGCAGACGCTGGGGATTCCCAACGACATGGGGATATTGCAGTCTGTGGAACCGGAGCCTGTCTGGGGGCGCTGCCCTGTAACCTGCGCTGCAGCCATGCAGGCCCGCTCTAAAAGAGTCCTCTGGCGCTCCGGGTCAATGCTGCCGGAGCAGGGACGAATCCCTAAAACCTCCGTTTCGATCTCCATCCCCTGCGCTCTGGCCTGTTCGATCACTTTATCAAACTGATCCTGCATATAGTCCAGATGTTCCCTCCGGTCTGAACGGAACTCATAAAGCATATGAGCCTCCTGAGCAATGGTATTAACCGATGTTCCGCCCTGGATCTGGCCTACATTAAAAGTCGTTTTTCCCTGCTTAGGAATCTGGATCCGGTACAGCGCTCCAATGATGCCTGCCAGCCTTTCAATGGCATTTTCCCGGCCGAAATCATTAAAGGAGTGTCCTCCTTTCGTGCGCACTGTGACCTTAAATCGCTTAGATCCCACAGCCTGGTCTACGATCTTATCCAGCTGGCTGTCAAAGGTACAAAAAGCTGTGATCCGACCGGCATAATCCTCGCATATGTTCCGGACGCCCTTTAGATTTCCCAGCCCTTCTTCCCCGGAATTGCATACAAACAAAAGCCCCGGGCGGTCAGAGGGATACACCTCCTCAAGGCGCCCTTCCCGGATGGCCTCTGCCAGATACTTTGCCCCAAGGAGCAGGCAGACAAGACAGGCTGTATCATCCCCAATGCCCGGACAGAAGATACGGTCTCCTTCCTCTTTTAAAGGCAGCTCCTCCTCATCAGGAAATACCACATCCGTATGGGCCATATAGACCTCCAGGCCATTTTTTTCACGGATCACGGCCGGCCAGACAACATTTAATGCCTCATCTATATATACCCCTTCTGCCCCCTGCTCTTTTAACCACCGGGAACAGAATTCCGCCCGTTTTTCCTCATGGTTTGAGGGCGCAGGAATCCTGGAAATAGTTCTTAAAAGTTCCAGGGCCTCCTCCTCATGTTCTCTGATAAACACTTCCATTGACTCACTGAGCATCTTTTTTTCCTTCTTTCTCCCGGACCGTTTTTTCAGGCAGAACCTCCGGGTTCTCCATAAATACACAGACTGCCCGCGCTCCGATCATAACCTTTTTCTGATCCTTTAATACAGGGCCTTTTCCCTCCGGCCAGAAACCGTTTACACTGTCCTCGGCTGTATTGAAAACCATCTGCCATGCCCTTCCTTTGGGGAGATTCGGCAGCGCAAATTCATGTGGCTCCCAGTGCATATTATAGGCTGTATAAAAGCTGGTTTTTTCTGTATCCTCTGAATAATCTCCGCAGTAAAATGCGCCGAACTGACGGCTGCACCGGTCAAATTCCGGCTGCCATGCCTTCTCTCCGTGATAGGACAGATCCGGCAGTCCCAGCCCCCGGTAATCCATCAGTCTGGGTTCTTTCGCCATATGGAACAAATCATGGGACTTTCTGAATGAGATCACCTGTTTTACAAAGGCAAATAGATCCTTATTACGCCGTATAAGCCCCCAGTTCAGCCAGGAAATTTCATTGTCCTGACAGTAGGAATTGTTATTTCCCTGTTTGGTCTGCCCAAACTCATCACCAGATAGAAGAAGGGGCGTTCCCTGGCTTAAAAACAGAAGAAGCAGGGCATTCTTTAACTGACGAAGCCGCAGACTGAGAACTTTTTTCTTTCTCACCGGCCCCTCTGCCCCGCAGTTCCAGGACTGATTCTGGTCTGAGCCGTCCTGATTATCTTCCCCATTGTCCTCATTATGCTTTTCGTTATAGGAAACCATGTCCATCATGGTAAAGCCGTTTACATTTGCCATGTAATTGATGACTCCCATATGATCCGGATTGTGGCGGATATGGTAGGACAGCGCACTTAACATCCCCTCATCGCCCTTTAAAAAGCGTCTCATATCCATCATAAAGCCGGAATTATACTCACAGATGCGGCGGGAATCCCCCTCCTTCCAGCCTTCTCCCCACAGCTTTAAATCCTTTAAATAAGGGTCTTCCGCCAGCAGGGAAAGAGGTGCAAAACCTACCAGATGAACGCCGTCTACATGGTATTCCATCGCCCAGAAGCGCACCACATCCAGCACATATCCCGGCGCTTCACTTCCGTCAAAATACAGTTCGATCACCAGTTCAATCCCTGCATGGTGAAGAGCCTTTACCATCCGTTTAAACTCTGCCGACGGATCCACGGATGAACAATAGGAGGCCTTGGGAGCAAAATAAAAGCCGCTGCAGTAGCCCCAGTAATTAAGCTTTACAGGCTCTGTATGAGAATGCCTTTCTTCCTGATCTTCTCTCCGCATCCCCTGGGGAAGACCGAAAATTTCGGATTTTTCCGGAAAGATAATTTCATTAAATTCCACCGGAGGCATCATTTCCAACGTGGTAATCCCCAGCTCTTTAAGATAGGAAATCTTTTCAATTACTCCTTCAAAGGTTCCCCTCTTTTCCGGACTCAGACCAGAAGAAGCATGCTTTGTAAAACCTCTGGGATGGATCTTGTAAATGATGCAGTCCTGAGCAGGAACAGCCGGAAGACGGTCATCTTCCCAGTCAAAATCCGCACCTTTTTTCGGAAATACTGTATGGATCCCGCCTGTTCCCCGTTCTTTATGGCCCCAGCGTCCGCAGCCTGCAAACTGCCGTCCAAACGGATCTGCTGCCTCCTTTCCATCCTCCTCAAAGGCGTATTCCAGACCCTCAAACTCTCCCTTTACGGTCATAAAGTGTACATTTCCCATCCGTCCCTCATGGGGGAAGGGGATTCTGGCGACAGGCTGCCTGCTCCCTTTTTTGAAGAGAAGCAGCCCGCAGCTTTCTGCCTCCGAAATAAAACACACATCAAAGCCATCCCCATTCGCCGCCACACCAGGCGGATAGATCCGGCTTTTGTCTGCCACCGCAATATAATCCTGTTTCATCTATATACCGCCTTTCACTGAATTCATACTCTACTGCTCTGCAATCTTTGCAGCCAGCTCTTCCAGATACATCCACCGCTCCATCTTCTCCTCTAAAGCGGCTTCCGCCTCCTCCTTCTCTGCCATGAGCTGGTTCAATTTTACAAAATCATGGGCTGAAGCCTGGATTTCCTGTTCCAGAGAGGAAATCCTCTCCTCCAGGTCTGCCATCTCACCTTCGATGGTTTCATAGTCCCTCTGCTCCTTATAGCTGAATTTCAGCTTCTGGGGGCCGCGGGTGCGCTGGGTTTTTCCGTTTGTACGGACTTCGGTTTTCCCTTCCTGTCCGCCTCCCGGCTGTCCTCCTTCTGCTTCTGCCCTTTTTAGGCAGGCATTCTGATAATCCGTATACCCGCCTTCATACTGCTGTACCCTTCCATCGCCCTCAAAGGCAAATATCCTGTTTACAACGCGGTCCAGGAAATACCGGTCATGGGATACGGTAATCACAATCCCCGGGAAGGTGTCCAGATAATCCTCCAGGATCACCAGCGTCTGAATGTCCAGGTCATTGGTAGGCTCGTCCAGAAGGATCACATTGGGCGCTTCCATCAGGATACGGAGCAGGTACAGCCTGCGCTTCTCTCCTCCGGAAAGCTTCCCGATCACCGTATACTGAACACTGGACGGAAATAAAAACCGCTCCAGCATCTGGCTGGCGCTGATGCTTCCATCTTTTGTTTTCACATATTCTGCAGCGTTTTTAATATAATCAATGACGCGCAGGCTCTCGTCCATGGCTTCATTTTCCTGGGAAAAATAACCCAGCTTTACCGTCTGTCCGATTTCTGTTGTACCGGAATCCGGCTGTACCCAGCCTGCAATGATCTTCATCAGAGTAGACTTTCCGCTTCCGTTGGGGCCGATAATACCCACACGGTCATTTTTCAGGAAAATATAGGTGAAATCCTTTAAGAGCACCTTATCTCCGTAGGACTTGGAAATATCCTTCAGCTCTACCGTAGTCCGTCCCAGACGGCTGGCAATGGACTCTAACTGTACATTTCTGTCATACTGGGGCCCCTCCTGGTCACGCAATGCCTCATAGCGCTGGATATGGGCCTTCTGCTTGGTTGAACGGGCTCTGGCCCCTCTCTGCATCCAGGCGATCTCTGTCCTTAAAATGGACTGGCGCTTGCGCTCTGTGGCCTCTGCCATCTCTATCCGCTCTGCTTTAAGTTCCAGGTATTTTTCGTATCCTCCCTGATAGCTGTAGAGCTTTCCCTTGTCCAGCTCCACGATCCGGCTGGTTACACTGTCCAGAAAATACCGGTCATGGGTGATCATCAAAAGAGCGCCCTTAAAGGCCTTTAAATATGCCTCCAGCCACTCTGCCATGCCGCTGTCCAGATGGTTGGTCGGCTCGTCCAGAATCAGCAGATCTGCCGTACTTAAAAGAACACTGGCTAAAGCTACCCTCTTTCTCTGTCCGCCGGAAAGAGTATCTATCTTTGCCTCGCAGTCCGGCACCTCCAGACGGTTTAACATAGAGCGGGCCGCTGCCTTTAACTCCTCCTTTGAGGAAAAATGAGGCTCATTTTCATTTTCACGCACAATGGCCTCCAGCACGGTTTCTCCATCCTGAAATTCCGGGATCTGGGGCAGATACCGGATATACAGGCTGCGCCCCTTTACCACCGATCCCTCATCCGGCTGCTCCAAGCCTGCTGCAATCCGAAGGAGCGTGGACTTTCCGGTTCCGTTGATTCCGATCAGGCCGACCTTTTCCCCCTCATTGATGGAAAATGCCGTATCGTCAAACAGCAGACGTTCGGTATATGATTTCGTTAAATGCTCAATGGTAAGAAGATTCATGGATCCGTTTCCTTTCCCTCATTTGCTATTCAATCACCAGTTCTACCGGACAATGGTCCGAGCCAAATACCTCTGTATGGATTCCTGCGCTTACCAGACGGTCCTTTAAGGCCTCGCTGGTACAGAAATAGTCGATGCGCCACCCGGCATTCTTCTCTCTGGCCTTAAAACGGTAGGACCACCAGGAATACACGCCCTCTGTATCCGGATTAAAATAACGCCAGGTATCAATAAAGCCGGCATCCAGAAGCTCTGTAAATTTTCCCCGCTCCTCATCGGTAAAACCGGCATTTTTCCGGTTAGTTTTGGGATTTTTCAGGTCAATCTCTTTGTGGGCCACATTCAGATCCCCGCAGAAAATCACCGGCTTTTTCTCCTCCAGCTGCTTCAGATAGGCTAAAAATGCTGCTTCCCATTCCATGCGGTAATCCAGCCTTGCAAGGCCGTCCTGAGAATTGGGAGTATAGCAGGTGACAACGTAATAATCGCCAAATTCAGCCGTGATCACACGGCCCTCATGGTCATGCTCCTCAATCCCCAGTCCGTATGATACAGAAACCGGCTCCTCCTTACAGAATAAAGCCGTTCCGGAATACCCCTTCTTCTCTGCATAATTCCAATACTGAAAATACCCCGGAAGCTCAAGGTCAATCTGTCCCTCCTGAAGCTTGCTCTCCTGAATACAGAATACATCTGCATCCGCCTCCTTAAAAAAGTCCAGGAACCCTTTTCCCACACAGGCCCGCAGGCCGTTTACATTCCATGAAATCAGTTTTTTCATACAGAACTCCTTTCCTGATCCAAAAAGCCCTACTGCGGATACTCCAGTCTGGATTCCGGATAGCTGTCAATCTGTTCCAGCACCTTTAAGTATCTTGCAGCCAGATACTTTGCCATCCCCAGATTCATATCCAGATAATTGCCGCAGTCCCTTGCAGAAGCCCCAGGCACCTCACCCTCAAAATCCCGGATAAAGGCAAATAGCTCCACCATCAGAGGCAGAATCTCCCTTGAAGCCAGATTGCCTGCCAGAAGCAGATAAAAACCGGTACGGCAGCCCATAGGACCAAAGTAAATGGTACGGCTTCCATACTCCTTATGGTTTCTTAAAAAGGTAGCTGCCAGATGCTCAATGGTATGCATCTCCGCCGTATTCATCACCGGTTCCTCATTGGGAGAGGTCATACGCAGGTCAAAGGTCGTAATCACCTGATCCCCTACCTGATCCTTTCTTGAAACATATACCCCCGGCTGAAGCCGGATATGGTCGATGGTAAAACTTGCAATTTTTTCCATTTTGACTCTTCTCCTTTTCTTCGTTATCTCGCTGCCTGCGGTGTGCACTGCGGTTTGGGCCTGAGGGTGAAAACCGGAGCCCTCAGGGCCAAACCGCAGTGCACACCACAAACCGCCTCTTCTTCCATCCGAAAAGGCAGGACCCTTTGTCCAGATCCTGCCTCCATCTTGTGCCAAAACGCACCTTATAATCAATCATCCTGCTCGTCGCTTTCAGCAACGGTAAATGTAAATCTCTTTCTAGCCATCTCATCGCTTTCCAGATACTCATCATATGTGGTGATCTTGTCAATGAGCTTTCCATTGATGATTTCCATGATGCGGTTGGCTGTTGTCTGTACGATCTGATGGTCACGGGAGGAGAAGATCATCACACCCGGGAACTTGATCATACCACGGTTTAACGCATCAATAGACTCCATATCCAGGTGGTCTGTAGGCTCGTCAAGCATCAGTACATTTGCACCGGAAATCATCAGCTTGGACAGCATACAGCGAACCTTCTCGCCTCCAGAAAGAACCTTTACCTTCTTTACACCATCCTCGCCCGCAAAAAGCATACGGCCCAGGAAACCACGCACATATGTTACATCCTTTTCAGGAGAATACTGGGTCAGCCACTCTACGATAGTATCGTCATTTGCAAACTCAGCGGAGTTGTCCTTGGGAAAATAAGACTGGGTAGTTGTCAGACCCCACTTATAGCTTCCCTCGTCGGGTTCCATCTCACCTGCAAGAATCTTAAAGAGAACGGTCTTTGCACGCTCGTTTGGCCCTACCAGAGCAACCTTGTCCTCTCTTCCCAGAATAAAGGAAATGTCGTCAAGAATCTTCTCGCCGTCAATGGTCTTGCTTAAATGCTCTACGGTCAGAACCTCATTTCCGATCTCACGGGAGGGACGGAAGTCAATGTAAGGATACTTTCTGCTGGATGGCTTAATATCGTCCAGCTCGATCTTTTCCAGGGCGCGCTTACGGGAGGTTGCCTGCTTGGACTTGGAAGCATTTGCAGAGAAACGCTGGATGAACTCCTGCAGCTCCTTAATTTTCTCTTCCTTCTTCCGGTTGGCTTCCTTCATCTGCTTGATGATCAGCTGGCTGGACTCTACCCAGAAATCGTAGTTTCCGGCATACAGCTGAATCTTGCCATAGTCGATATCTGCAATCTGTGTGCAGACCTTATTTAAGAAATAACGGTCATGGGATACCACGATAACGGTATTTTCAAAGTTAATCAGAAACTCTTCCAGCCATGCAATGGCGTCCAGATCCAGGTGGTTGGTAGGCTCGTCCAGAAGCAGGATGTCAGGATTTCCGAATAATGCCTGTGCAAGAAGCACCTTTACCTTCTGTGCGCCCAGAAGATTTCCCATCTGGGAATAGTGGAACTCAGGGCCGATGCCAAGGCCGTTTAACAGGCTCTCTGCATCAGACTCTGCTTCCCAGCCGTTCATGGTGGCAAACTCGCCTTCCAGCTCTGCCGCCTTGATGCCGTCCTCGTCTGTGAAGTCCTCCTTCATGTAGATGGCTTCTTTTTCCTTCATAATCTGGTACAGTCTGGCATTTCCCATGATAACCGTATCAAGCACTGTATACTCGTCATATTTGAAATGATCCTGCTGTAAGAAGGAAAGTCTCTGTCCCGGTGTAATGGCAATCTCACCGCTGGTCGGCTCTAACTGGCCGGACAGAATCTTTAAAAATGTAGACTTTCCCGCACCGTTTGCACCGATCAGTCCATAGCAGTTACCCTCGGTGAATTTGATATTCACTTCCTCAAACAATGCCTTCTTGCCTACGCGAAGGGAGATATTATTTGCACTAATCATGTCTCTTACCTTTCTTTGGAATCTTATTTTTATCGTTCCTCGTCAAAAGAGGGGTCAGAATCTGGCCCCTCTTTTTATGTTTCTCTCAATATCAGATTGTACAGGGAAAACAGGGTTTTTGCAAGGGGATTTTCGGAAAAAATAGGACATTTTGCATCTCCCTACTGTCCCTTCACAATCTCCACTGGAAAATTCATCCCCTCAGAGGTCACATACGTCACCCAGATCGAATCTCCGCTGTCCTCTGACAGCGCACCGTCCTCTATGGGGCAGTTATCCTTTAAAAAGCTCAGTTCTCTTCCGTCCGCTGTTTTCATCGCAAAGGAACTCATGGCATTAGCCGTGGTGGTTCCTTCCTCTGTGGAAATCGTCCACTCTTCCTGCTCCGGCAGGGCCACTACCAGATCCACATCCTCCAGTTTTCCAAGCGGCTCGCCGATATAGGCAATGGCAATCTGGACATCCTCTGCAATCTCCGTCTCTACATCCCGGATATCGCTTAGGGAAATCTCATACTCTTTCCCATCATCTGCCAGAAGCGTAAAGGCAGAACCATCTTCTTTTTCCTCAATCACTGTTCCCTGAAGCATATGATAGCGCCCGGCTTCTGCTGGTTCCTCTGTCTGTGCCGGGGTTGTCTCTGTCTCAGAGGATGCCTCCGATTCTGTGGCTGTCTCTGTCTGCGGAACCGATGAAGACGGCATCTCATCCTGATTTTTGCTGCATCCCGAAGCAAGAAGAACTCCTGCCATCACTGCCACAGCTGTCATATATACCTGTTTTCTCATATTTTTACCTCCGATCTTCCGTCAAAAAACAGAATTTCCATACTTTTACCCAGATGTTACCATCCCTGTCTGAAAAATACAAGAAGTTTTCCCTTACAGTTTCTTAATATTATGCACGGAACGCGCCTATTCCTCAACAAAAACAGACAGCGCCGGAGGATGCTTTTCTCCTCAGGCACTGCCTGCCATTTATTTTCTCTATCAAATCGTTCCATATCTCCCCAGAAAGCTCTGCGTCCGCTCATTATCTGAGGAAAATACCTCCTCTGGTGTTCCCTCTTCCACGATCACCCCTCCGGCCATAAAGACGACCCTGTGGGAAATATCTCTGGCAAAGGCCATCTCATGTGTTACGATCACCATGGCAATATGGAGATCTGCCAGGGAGCGGATCACCTTCAACACCTCTCCCGTAAGCTCCGGATCGAGAGCTGAGGTAGGCTCATCAAAAAACAGGATCCTGGGCTTTAAGGCCAGGGCTCTTGCGATAGCAACCCTCTGGCACTGACCGCCGGAAAGCTGGTATGGATAGGCGTCTTCTTTATCTTCAAGTCCCATCTTTTTTAACAGCTCTCTGGCTTCTGAATAGACCTCCTCCTTATTGCGCTTCTGTACATGGATCGGCGCATCTGTGATATTTTTCATCACCGAAAAATGAGGAAACAGATTAAAATTCTGAAATACCAGACCATACTGGCTGCGGATTTCCTTTAATTCTGCAGGAGATGCATACTGAATGGAGCCGGAATCATTTCCCCATACCGCCTTTTTTCCCAGATAAACCACCTCGCCCCGATCCATGGTTTCCAGCATGGTGGCACAGCGCAGGAGGGTTGATTTGCCGGAGCCTGAAGGGCCGATGATGGAAACGATCTCCCCGTCCTCCACGCTCATTGATATATCCTTTAATACCTTCAGATCGCCGAAGGACTTTTCCACATGATTCAATTCCAAAAGCTTCATTTTCCACATCCTCCTGTTTCTAACGGTAATACTCCAGCTTTTTTTCCATCCATTCCATGGTGCAGGCCACAATCAGATTGAAGATGTAATAGAAAAGGCCGGCTGCCACAAAGGGAATCATACTGGTCTGAGAGGATGCCAGCGCCTTTGCAACTGAAAACATCTCCACTACGCTTAGGGTAAACGCCAGCGACGTGTCTTTTACCAAGGTAATCACCTCATTGGTAATCGAGGGGAGGATCCGCTTGATCACCTGAGGCAGAATGATCTTAAAAAAGGTCTGGAACCGGCTGTAGCCCAGGATATAGGCCGCCTCATACTGTCCCTGAGGCATAGACTGAATGCCGCTGCGGTAAATTTCCGCAAAATAGGCGGCATAGTTAATCACAAACCCGATAAAGGTAGCCCAGAGACGGTAGCCGCTTCCTACACGGATGCCGAAAAGATAGTAAGGGCCAAAATAAACCACCATGAGCTGCAGCATCAGGGGCGTTCCCCTCATAATAGAAATGTAAACCTTAACCAGATTTCTAAGGAAACCGTTTTTCGTCATACGGCCAAAAGCCACTATGAGACCCAAAGGCAGAGAAAATACAAGCGTAACCACAAATATCTGTATGCTGGTTCCCATGCCTCCTGCTAACTGTGCAACCATCTGGGAAAGTGTCATTTTACCCATTTTAAACTACCTGCTTTCATTTTCCAATTGTCGTAATGTCCTTGCCAAACCATTTTTCAGAGATGGTCTTTAAGGTGCCGTCCGCAGCCATCTCCTCCAATGCGCCCTGGACTTTATCCTTTAACTCTGTGTTTCCCTTCTTAAAGCCGATCGCATACTCCTCTGCCGCCAGCGAATCCTCCAGTATAACAAAATCTGCGTTTCTCTGGCTGATCTGATATCCGGCCACAACTACATCCATGGCAATGGCGTCTACTGCGCCCTGCTCCAGATCCATAAAGGCTGTGTTGTAATCTGCGGTAGTAAGAAGCTGTGCAAAGGTGGCTGTCAGATCAGGAACCTCCTTTAAGGCTGCTTCCGCGGAGGAATCCACCTGACACTCCACTACCTTTCCTGCAAGGTCTGCCTGGCTTTTAATTCCGGAATCCCCTGCCACTACAAACACCTGAGAATTTTCCATGTAGGGCTCGCTCCATGTATATCCGTCCTCCCGGCCGGTCATGGTAAAGCCATTCCAGATACAGTCAATATTTCCCGACTCCAGTTCCATATCCTTTGCATCCCATGCGATAGGCTGGGGCTTATACTCCAGACCCAGGCGCTTTGCAGCCTCCTGTGCCAGCTCCAGGTCAAAGCCTGTATACTCGCCATCATCTCCCATAAATCCCATCGGCGGGAAATCCTGATCAAATCCCACGATCAGGGTACCGCCTTCTACCTTTGTTTCTCCTTCTGCTTCAGCGGCTTTTTCTGTGGTCTCTGCTGCCTCTGTTTTTGCTTCTGTGGATTCAGCCTTTGTCTCAGCCGGTGCAGATACGGCTCCACCGGAGCAGGCTGCCAGTGACATGGTCATTATAGATACAAGTGCGGCACATACAACTCTTTTTTTCATAATCGTTTCCTCCTCGATGGCGAGCCTTTGGCTTCCTGCTTTTAATCTCCATAAATCGTGTCGGCTCTTATTTGCTAATGTGTTATCATATTAGCATACTAAAGTATTTTTGTAAAGGAGAAAATGAAAATTATTTCCGCTTCCGTACTTCCGAAGTTATTTTCCCGCAGCCTTTCCATGGTGGTGGAAGTGTGGTATCATGGTTTTTAGAAGAATGGAGTGAACGTAATGAAAATAGTAAGTCCTAAAACATTTATCGTTTCATTACTGCTTGGAATACTTGTTCTCTATAAAGTGTTGTCCATTGATGGCTTTACCGACATACTGTGGATTAGTCTGATGGGATATTGGACCATAAGGGGAATGCGGGTTGCATTTTCACAGGAGTCGGCTGTTTTAATCTTTGCAGCGGGCTATGCAGTGTGGATTGCTCTGTATATTTCAAAGCATAAGAAAAAAGCGGTTGAAACCGGAAGTTGGGAAACTGGAAAATTAAATGCCGATAATGAACGGGCATGGAAGCTCTCAGATCTTTGTCATAATGTTATATATTTTATTGCCGCTGTGTTTCTGATCTTTTATTTTATTTTCGGGGATCCGATGATTTATATAAATAATTACAGGCTGAGGACAGCAATGACAAAGATACAGAATGACCGGGTTACACTGGAAGAAACCGTACCATTTCAATGGACCAGAGTATACTCCTTTGGACCCTATTTCCCTTTAAAGGATATCGAACGAATTACCAGATCAAAAAGCCCTGCGCTTGATGACAGCATTAGTGAAGGAATGGTAAGCCTGATATTTATGAATCACAGCAGAGTCGTTTCCAGTGTATGCAGATATCCTTCGTCTACAGGGTATTCATTAAATCTTGCTGTTAATGCTGCTTCTGATTTTGATCAATATGATAACTATTCAAGGATAGATTATGGAGATTTAATCGAGTTTGAAGTAACCCTGGAAGATGGAATTGTTAATCTGACAGCTGCTAAACCGGATATTTAGAGGGGATCTGCTGCGTATGAACCGTGGTAAAAATTTAAGGATGAGGGAATGAAATGAACGAATGGAATAAAGCTCAGGCAGGCTATTTATATGACGCCAACTATGACAGGGAAGTTGTGGAAAACAGAACGAAATGCGCTGATCTGTGCTATGAATTTAATCAGTGCAAACCATCGGATACAAAAAAACAGGCGGAAATTATAAAGAAAATAATTGGATGTATTAAAGGAGACTTTGTAATTACAGCGCCCTTTTACTGCGACTATGGGAGCAATATAACGATTGGGAATAATTTCTACACAAATCACAACTGCACAATATTGGATGGGGCTAAGGTTACCTTTGGCGATAACGTATTTATTGCTCCTAATGTTGTTTTTTCAACAGCTGGTCATGCCATAGATGCAGGGCAAAGAGCAAAGGGACTGGAAATCGCACTTCCAATTACTGTCGGTGACAATGTATGGATTGGTGCAAATGTATCTGTGCTGCCGGGAGTTTCGATCGGAAGCAATACAATAATAGGTGCTGGAAGCGTTGTTAATAAAGATATACCTGATGGAGTAATTGCCGCAGGCGTTCCCTGCAGGGTAATTCGCAGAATAACGGAGAAAGACAAGCAAAAATATCCAGAGTATATAGAAATATAGCGAATTTTCTGGTTTACGGAATTGGGAATTGACTGGGCTGAAAGCTAAAATAGAAACAGGAAAGTCGAAAGCTGTAAGGTGACAGTGAAAATGAAATGTACAGTATTTTATGAGAGTTGGCAGCTGGAATGCTGTGGTAAAGCTTTTTCTATAGGTGATATAGTGAAGTGGTTCGTTTATAAAATAGAACGTGAACAGATACTTGCCCCTGTAGACCTCGGAACGATTGACTATTGTTATGAAGCTCATGATGAAAATTGGGAAAAATTATTTGTTCGAAAGGCTTTGAAAAGAAAATCGAAGATATGAGAGCAACAGGGTATATTGTTGAGTTAAATGAATGTTCAATCAGACATTCCAAACAGGAAGAAGTTACATTCAAATAGCTTCCGTTTTTGAAGCTGCCTTTTGGGTGCAGTATAGTCTGTAATATCTTAGCGTTTCTTGATGTTATTATGTGGTATGATTTATAAGTAAAAAACAACAAATTGGAATTTTCACATATAAAATAGGAGTGGACAAAATGAGAATAAGTGGCATAAAGTTTAGAGAGACTTTATTAAGTCAAATGAAGGACTATCTGGATGGAAGAATCACGAAAGAAGAATATTACAATCAAGCAGAACCCTTTTATACTGAATACGCAAATACTTATGAAAATCCACTGTTTCACAAGTGCTTTATGGATAAAGTTCCAGACGCTTGTTTGCTTTATATTGATGAGCCTGGGCTTACTCCAGAAATAAAAGAATCGAGATTCCATGAAGCATTGCAGGAAGCGTATGTGACCTTGGAGAAACTGTGATGTGGCGTAGAGATTTTAATATAGTTGATTAAAATAATAAGGGACAGATGATACAAGAGGACATCATATTCCAGCTTATCAAATAATCAATCAAAGGAGAAAACCGTATGCCCAAACACATTTTAGTAATCTCTACAAGCCCAAGAAAAGGCGGCAACTCAGAGACTCTTGCAAACGAATTTATCCGAGGAGCAGAGGAGTCAGGAAACCAGGTAGAAAAGGTATGCTTATACGATAAAACCATCAGCTTCTGCAAAGGCTGTCTGACCTGCCTGAAAACCAGAACGTGTATCATCCATGATGATGCAGAAATCATTGCACAGAAAATGAAAACAGCAGATGTGCTGGTATTTGCCACTCCGGTTTACTATTATGAAATGAGCGGACAGATGAAGACCATGCTGGATCGTGCAAATCCGCTGTATGATTCTGATTATCAGTTCCGGGATGTTTATCTTTTGGCAGCGGCCGCGGAGGATGAGGATACCGCAGTTGAGGGAGCCGTACACGGACTTTCCGGTTGGATTGCCTGCTTCCCCAAATCCCGTCTGGCAGGAGTCGTATTCGGCGGCGGCGTTGGTGCAGTTGGTGAAATTGCAGGAAATCCAGCTCTTGAAAAGGCCTATGAAATGGGAAAAGCAGTCTGCTAGAATCTACGGAATATACATAGAAAAATGGATGCCGCAAAGTCCGGGCGGCATCCTCTTTTTCTTATATAGCGGTATTTATGCTAATCCTGATACACTACCTTTCCCTCACAGATGGTATACTTCACCTTTCCTGTCATAGACCGGCCCAAAAATGGGGTGTTGGATGCCTTTGATGCAAACTGATCTGCCGTCCATGTTTCATTTTCATCAAAAATAACAAGATCCGCAGGTGCGCCCTCGCAGATCCGGCCACAGTCCAGCTTGTATAATCTGGCCGGGTTTAAGCTCATCTTTTCCATCAGCTCCAGCAGGCTCAAATGGCCAGGCTTCACCAGTTGTTCAATTCCCAGAGAAAGGGCTGTTTCCAGTCCGATAATGCCGCTGGGAGCTTCTGTAAGGGGCTTATCCTTCTCCTCCTTACTGTGAGGCGCATGGTCTGTAGCGATCAGGTCAATGGTTCCGTCCTTTAAGCCGGCAATCAGCATCTGGCGGTCCAATTCCGTACGCAGAGGAGGATTCATCTTCGCAAGAGTTCCGTGTTCCAGCACTGCTTCCTCGGTGAGCGTAAAGTGATGAGGCGTTACCTCAGCCCACACATCTGCCCCCAGCTTCTTTGCCAGACGCACCAGCTCTACGGAATAGCCAGAGCTGATATGCTGAACATCGATCCTGGCTCCTGTTTCCAGAGCGATCATACAGTCTCTTGCTACCAGGGAATCCTCTGCCAGAGAAGGGGAACCATAAATCCCGAGCTGATCGGATACAACGCCATGGTTGATGCCATTTTCACGGATAAATGATTTATCTTCCTCATGGAAGCTGATCACTGTATCCAGTCTGGCGGCCTCCTCCATAGCCTTAAGCACAAAGGGGCCGTCCATTAAGGGGATTCCGTCATCTGTAAAGCCGGCGGCTCCTGCAGCCAGCAGGCCCTCCATATCGGTCAGTTCTTCGCCCTTAAATCCCTTTGACACAGCGGCACAGCTGAGTACATGGATTCCTGTCTTTTTCCCCTCTTCAAGAACATAGCGCAGCGTTTCCTCATTATCAACTAACGGCTTTGTATTTGCCATACATACTACAGTAGTAAAGCCTCCTTTGGCAGCTGCAGCCGCTCCTGTATGAATATCCTCTTTATAGGTCAGGCCCGGATCTCTGAAATGGACATGAACATCCACCAGACCCGGAGCCGTCACCAGACCCGTTCCATCGATTATCTGTTCATATTCCGCTTCTGTTCTTCCTCCCAGCGTATCCGGAGGGCAGATTTCTCTGATGATTCCATCCTCAATCACAAGATCTGCTCTGCTGTCTGTCTTTCCCGCCGGATCCAGTACCCGGCTTCCCTTGATAAGTATCATATAACTGTTTCTTCCTTTCTTTTCCGCAATTTATACTATAACTGAAAGCTTTCCCCCTGACAACGAATTTCCATAATCTTTTCTGCATAGTCAGCTGCACAGGGCAGAGTCTTAAAACGCTCTGTCACGCCAAAATCTCCCCAGAAATGCATGGGAAACACAATATCAGCTCCCACCATATGCATAAAATCATCCATTCCCAGATAAAAGTCCTTTCCTTGCCGGGGATCCAGCAGCATAAAAGCCACATCAATATGATTTCCAGCTATTTTCAGAAGTTCACTGTGAAATGCTTCGCTCATTCGGCAGTTATATTCCTCCGGTTCACCCTCCCAGACCCAGTTATTCAGATCTCCTGCGTGATAAAGAACCTTTCCCTCTGCTTCAATCAGAAAGGCTACTCCCTCATCTGTAGATTTAAATGCTTTGACCGTTACAGGCACCTTTTCTCCTGTCTCCTTCTGAAAAGAAAATTCCTCTCCCGACCCCAAAAAACTGGTCCGACACAAAAATTCCTCCGGAACTCTTTTTCTCCAGATATCGTCCGAAAGGACAAACCAGATTTTGGGATGATTCTCTGCCAGATCAAAAATTCCAGGCGAGAAATGATCTCCATGACGATGGCTGGCAAACACAATCAGCAGCTGATCTTGTCGGATTTCAGGGATCTCTCCCTCAAAATAATCAAAGAGCAACGCAATCTGCTCCATTTCCACCAGAAAACTGCTGTGGTGGATATAGGTAATCTTCATATTCTGCCTTCTCCTTTCGGATTATTTCACATAAAAACGCGGAATGTGTCTCATTACAAGCCTACCGCAACACACATTCCGCGTCAATACTTTATTACAGTTCCTTTCCGCACTCCGTACACATGCCGGCTACTGCCGCCATAGCTGCCTCATCCTTCTTTACCATTTCATAAAGCCGGTAACCGCCGCTTAAATTCCAGGTCTTAAACCCAGCCTGATCCAGAATTCTCTGGGCCAGATAACCTCTTAAGCCGATCTGGCAGGTGATATATATATCCTTTTCCCGATCAAGCTCACCCATGCGTTCTCTTAAGGAATCCAGAGGAATATTGATAAACCCTGGTATCATACCTCTCTGGCACTCTTCCGGGGTACGCACATCCAGGCGCACTGCATCTTCCGGGATCTGATCCAGATCTTCCACATAGAACGGTTTCATAAGGCTCTCTATTACGTTTCCAATTACATATCCAGCCATATTTACCGGATCCTTTGCTGATGAGAATGGCGGAGCATACGCTAACTCCATCTCCTGCAGATCAAAGCCTGTAAGGCCAAAGCGAACTGCATTTGCCATATCATCAATACGTTTGTCTACACCCTTTCCGCCTACAATCTGTGCACCCAGAATACGGCCTGTATCCGGCTCAAACAAGGTCTTTACTGTCATCATCTCACCGCCGGGATAATATCCAGCCTGAGAAGCAGAAGTGGTGATTACCTTACAGAAAGCACGTCCCTGAGCCTGCAGGTTTTCTTCCTTTTCACCTGTCACAGCCACCGTAAGACCGAAAAATTTCATGATGGAGGTACCCTGACTGCCCCTATAAGCCGTTTTTCTTCCACAGAGATTATCTCCAACAATACGCCCCTGCTTATTGGCCGGGGAAGCCAGAGGAATCAGGACCTGTTTTCCGCTTACGATATGACGTACACTGGCTGCATCACCCAGAGCATAGACATCAGGCGCACTGGTTTCCATGTAGGAATTTACCAGGATTTCCCCTCTGGCTCCCAATTCAATTCCGCTGTCCTTTAAAAATCCGGTATCAGGACGTACTCCTATACTTAAGATAACCATATCAGCCGGGATTTTCCTTCCGTCCTTTAAGATTACTCCATCCTTGTCCATAGCAGTACAGGTCTGGCCCAGATAGAGGTCAATTCCCTGCGCGCGGATATAATTATGCACCTGATGAGCCATATCCATATCAATGGGGGGCATCACATGAGAAGCACCCTCTACAACTGTTACATGCACACCTCGTTCTGCAAGATTTTCTGCCATTTCCAGACCGATAAAGCCTGCTCCGATCACCGCACAGCTTCTGGGCGCAGTTTCCTTTATGTGGTCGTAGATACGATAGGTATCGGGAATATTTCTCAGGGTAAATACCTTATTTTCCTCGATTCCGGGAATTGCAGGACGGATGGGAGCTGCACCGGGAGACAGCACCAAACGGTCATAGCTTTCCTTATAGGTTTCCTCCCCATGACGTACTGTTACCGTCTTACCTGCTGTATCTACCGCTGTAACCTCACTCTCTGTCCTCACGTCCACATTAAATCTCTGATGAAAACGCTCCGGTGTCTGCAGCTGCAAAGCCCCCTTATCTGTGATCACTCCTCCCACATAGTAAGGAAGGCCACAGTTTGCATAGGAAATATACTGCCCCCGTTCAAACATGATAATCTGTGCGTTTTCATCATTTCTGCGAAGTCTGGCTGCTGTGCCTGCTCCTCCTGCCACGCCTCCTACGATCAATACCTTCATATAGAATACCTCCTTTTTTATTTTTTCTCCAAAAGCCGTCTCACGTCTGCCTCCTGTTCATCAAACAACAGTTCTTTATTATAATGGTAATACCGTTCGCACTCATATTCCTTTAAAAACTCTATGCTGCAAGGACCTGTATTTAATGAGGTAATAAAAATAACCATCTCCTGACCATTTCCAAAGGCCGTTTCCATAAAGTCAAATGCGTGTTCCAATGCTTTCGCGCAGGCCTCCTTCTGATTCTCATAGCTGTCGCTGCGCTCCATAAACTGCTCTCTGGTCCACTGCCAGGCCGCTTCTGCCTCATTTAAAGAAGCTCCCTTCATCTCCTGAACCCAGCTTTCTAACCGGGCAGCCACTCTGCGGTACCGCCTGTCCTCTCTCCGGTCTGACAGCCCGCTGTCCTTTCTGTGGATTCTGGTAAGCTCTGTCTCTTCCGCCACACTGGCCAGACGCACAGCCGGGACTACATCCTGAGAACAATCCAACTCCCGTTTAAATTCCTTTAAACGGGCCATCAAAAGTTCCATTTCCGCCTTATTTTCATAAAGCTCCCGGAAACCGTCCGTCAGCTTTGCAAGGAGCAGATCCACAACGCTGAGGCGCTCATCAAAAGGCGCCCGCTCCAGCCTTGTACATACCTCTTCCCGGATCACTCCTTTTAAGATTTCCTCTACCTGATACTCATTCTGATATTTATAATACAGTTCCAGGTAATTGGCAAAATCCTTTGCAACCGCCGGATGCTGGAGATACTGCCCTGCCACTTCCCGATCTGCCCTTTTATCCAGATTTTCATAGACTGTAATGAACTGGGACAGATCTTCCCAGCCTCTGGGCGTAACAAACCGCTTTCCATCCACGGTGGTCTCTACCTGGCAGAAATACTGGGGACGGATGTCCAGATAGGATAAAACGGCCGGATGGAGATTCTGCGCATAGGCATATTCCTTCCATACCTTCAGATCCGGCTCTACGGTAATTTTTTTGATTCGATCCAGTGTTACCACGTCAAATTCCCGGACAGATTTATTGTACTCCGGCGGGTTTCCCGCTGCCACGATGATCCATCCCTCCGGTATCTTATGGGTTCCGAAGGTTTTGCACTGAAGAAACTGCAGCATGGCAGGAGCCAATGTCTCCGATACGCAGTTGATCTCGTCGATAAAAAGGATCCCTTCCTTAAGCCCTGTATCGCGGATCCTGTCATACACCGAAGCCACAATTTCGCTCATTGTGTACTCCGTCACCGCATATTCCTTTCCTCCGTAAACCTTATGTTCAATAAACGGAAGACCCACGGCGCTCTGCCTTGTATGGTGAGTAATGGTATAGGCAACCAGACCCAAACCGCATTCTCTGGCAATCTGCTCCATAATCTGGGTTTTTCCCACTCCCGGCGGGCCGATCAAAAGCACCGGCCGCTGGCGGATGGAGGGGATCACATATTCTCCGCAGTCATCCTTTAAAAGATAGGCTGCTGCGGTATCCTTTATCTCTTCCTTGGCTCGTTTAATATTCACTCTCTGTCCTTCTTTCTCTTCGAATCTCCCCCCGAAATCTCCATAAGCTGCTCCTCCTCCAGAACCACCTTCATCGCCCAGGCAGGCACTGATTCATCGGAATATAAATGTTCAATAAATACAAAGGCAGCATCATAAACCGGAGCCTGAACCGGATAGATTCCTTTTCCATCCGTAAAGTAGATCAGTCCCCGAAGCCTGTCTACCTCTCTTTTGGCCCGAAGCTCATTTACATATTCAAAGGCCGGGCGGAAATCCGTTCCTCCAAAGCCAGTGATCTGAAAATGCTCCATATAAGCCTTTAGATCCTCTGCACATTCAATCAGCACATCCGACTGCACCTTATCGTCACACTGCAAAATATGAATCCGTATCTTTCTGAAATAAGTATCTGACTCAGAAAGCACATCATATGTCTCCTCTAAAAACCTCTGAACCAGTTCCCCGGAACAGGACATACTGGTGTCAATAACAATCACAAAATCCTCAATCCGAAATACCTCTTTTGTTTCCAGAGGCTCGATCAAAGGCATATTTCCATAAAGGGACATTCCATAGGAATAAAAAACCGGATCAAAAGAGTCCGGATCCACCTCAATTTCCTCTTTAAGCACAGAAAAACGCCGGAGAAACTGACGGTAATCGTACCGCTCCCTGTTTTCTGCCTGAAGCATATCCTGAAGACTTTCATTTTCCTGTGACTCATCCTGAGAACCCATAGTTTCCATCTGAGTCTGCATTTTTTCCCGTTTATCATTCCACTGGTTCTGGCGTGTAATGGCCTGACGGGAATTCTCATCCTGTTCCCAGAGATCATGGTCGTCCACCTTAAATTCTGCCTGAAGCTGTCCCAGTCTCCGTTCAGAAAGCTCCATCCGGCTTAAGGCCCGGTAAATGCGCTCTGCCGTAAGAACCTTGCTGCCGGTTCTTCCCTGTTTGGGAATACCATCTCTGCCATCCAGCCTTTCTGTCTGAATTTTGTTTTTCTCCTCCGGCTCCTCCATCTGACGTTTCAGGCGCAGGTAGGTTTCGCGGCGAAGAGGGCTTTGAGGCACATGGACGCATTTCTGGTACAGGCCGTCGATCACCGCTTCCATCGCAATATCGCAGGCCAGATCCCACAGCTCCTTCTTTCGCCCCTTTCTTGTATACATATGGCAGAACAGGCAGTGAAACACCATATGCAGATAGGCACGGTTGACGCATACACGGCCCTTTTTATAGAGGTTTAAAAGAAATTCCGGATCATAAAAGATCACCGCCCCATCTGTGGATATACCATTCCGGCCCCAATCTGCCTCAAAACCCAAGCTGCTTAAGGACACATCCAGAAAGTGCATATTTACATACAGCTCGCTTCTGGCCTGATACAAGATCCGGGTACAGATTCCAACCGTATCCAGTTCCTGAAGCTGTCTCTCTCTTACGGGATCAATCATAAAGGACCTTCTCCATCAGACGCTCCGGCCTCCATCTGCGACGCCCGGGCCTGCTCTGTCATCAGCCGGTGCTCCTCCTTAAGCTCCTCATACAGCTTATAAAAGCTCCATCCGCAGTTGTGCTCCGTCACAATGGCTTTTAAATCGATCTTAGGCACCCCGGCTTTTCTTAACTGGTATAACAGGGTGTCGATCCGGCTGCCGGTAAAATCCTTCATCACCAGCATCTGTTCCGGGATCACAGGAAGAGGCTCATCCACGTTCTTTCGCTCCTGAAAGCCCGGCATGCCAGCCAGACAGCCTATGGTTTCCATAACCTGCTCCGGTTTTACATTGCGGATTTTCACACCCATACGCACCAGAACGCTCTTCATCATCATTTCATGCTTTTTCATTCCGGGATCATTCGTCCCATAATATAATACAAGCTCCACTGTCTTTCTCCTTTCCTGAGTTTCCTCATTTTACGCTGTGCTCTGGCAGTTGGTGTACAGGGCGACTTTGGAGGTCATTAGAAAATCTTAGAGGATTAAATTTTTCGTTAAGAGTCATATCAAACCTGTTTGAGCGCAGCGAGTTTTTGATATGGCTCTTGTTTTTAGAAAAATTTCAGCCTCTTAGTTTTTCTTATGACCGGAAACCGGAGCCCGGAACACCAGACTCCAGAGCACGGTGTAAAATGAGGAAACTCAAACCTTCGATTTATTTAAACAGCTCCTCACTGTCCAGCATCAGCGTAAAGGGACCGTCATTTAAAAGCTCCACCTTCATATCAGCGCCAAACTGCCCTTTTTCCACCACGTCCGCCTGTTCCCGGCACCGGGCCAGAAAATGCTCGTAGAGCTTTTCCGCCATCTGAGGTGCTCCTGCCTTTACAAAGCTGGGGCGGTTGCCCTTGCGGCAGTCTGCATAAAGGGTAAACTGGCTGATTACAAGAAGCTCTCCTCCCACATCCGCCAGACTTAAATTGGTTTTTCCATTCTCATCCTCAAAAATACGCAGGCGGCAGATTTTGTCTGCCATCTTTTCCGTCAGCTCTCTGGTATCCCCATCAGCCACGCCCAGAAGAATCAGAAGGCCTTTTCCAATTCTTCCCAAAAGTTCTCCGTCTACTGTAACACTTGCCTGGGTCACTCTCTGAACAACTGCTCTCATTTTCTCTCGTCCTCCTGTGTGTGATACATTCTCATCCTCTCCTGCACTTCTCCCGCGTTTTGCAAAGCACCGGAAAAAGAAAGAGCCAGCCGGTTCCATAAGGCCGCCGGCTGGCGCAGGTTTTATTTTTCTCCCGGAGCTCCGGGCTATTCTTCCTGCTGGTTTTTCGCAAAGGCTATGATGGCCTCATTTAACGAAAACATCTTTTTATCCAGCATATCTACCATATCCGCACAGTCTTTTAATTCCATCAGAAGGTTCTCCGGAGCGTTTCCTTCAAATTTGTAAGCAATTTTGTGCTCTAAACTGGCCCAGAAATCCATGGCAACGGAGCGGATCTGGATCTCCACTTTTGTTTCCACGGCTCCGTCTGAAAGGTAAACCGGCACAGTTACCACCATATGGTAGCTCTTATATCCGTTGGGCTTTGGATATTTGATATAGTCCTTTACATGAAGAACTGTAACATCCCTCTGCCCCGCAATAATCTGAGCGATCTGATAAATATCAGATGTAAAGGAGCAGATAATGCGGATACCCGCAATATCGCTCAGATACTCCTGCATATTTTCAATGCTTACCTCACGCCCGTCCTTTTTCAGTTTATTTACAATACTGTCCGCTGTCTTCAGCCTTGATTTAATATGCTCAATCGGATTGTAATCATACCTGTTTATGAACTCATTATTTAGGATTTCAATCTTTGTATTCATCTTTTTTAAGGCTGAATCATAGAGAAACATCACAGAACGCCACTGGTCGATCTGTTCGTTCGTTTTGGGGATATTGATCATTCCTATCCCTTCCTCTCCTACAGCTTCAGTCCCTTTAACAGATCCCCCAGGCCTGTGGTGGCTGAAGCGGTCTCTTTATAGTTGAAGGTTTCATGCTCTTCACGCGCAGTCTCCTGCTCGGCCAGAACCTTCATGCTCAGGCTGATCTTTCCGTCTGCAATGGAAAGGATCTTTACCTTTACGGTCTGTCCTTCCTTGAGAACAGCTCCCGGATGCTTGATGCGCTGGGTACTGATCTGGGAAATATGCACAAGTCCGTCTACGCCCTCTGCCAGCTTCACAAAAGCGCCGTAATCCTTTAAGCTGTCTACGGTGCCCTCTACTACATCACCCGGCTTAAACTGAGCCAGACGCTCTTTGCGGGTCTCTTCCCTCTTCTGGCGTTCCACCTGACGGCCAGACAGAACCAGTCTCTTCTTTTCCGGATCTACTGTAATGATCACAGCCTCCACATGCTTGCCCTGCCAGTCCTCCAGCTTTTCTACATAATCCGCTGACAGCTGAGACGCCGGGATAAATGCTCTTACCTCATCTACAAAGGCAACAACCCCGCCCTTTACAGCCTCGGAAATCTTTACCTTGAGAACGGTCTTATCCTCCATCATCTGAGCAAACTCAGCCCACTTCTGTCCTTCAGCGCTGTCGTCTTCCGGCATATCTCTTCTCTGATCCAGAGCCGCATAGGAAGCCTCCAGTTCAGCCGCATAATCCTCCATGGTTTCAACAGGCTCCTCTGCCTTAACCTCTGTCTCCAATTCCTTATTCATGTCTTCGCTCATGTTCTTCTCCTCACCTTCCGCTTTTCATTCCCTGTCTCAGTCTGTTTTGATCCTTTCAGACTGTCTGGATATTCAGCTTTTTACATTATATCAGCAAACCACCTGATATTTCTATACTTTTTCAGAAAAATTATTCCTGTTTTTTATTTTTGCTGTTTTTTCCTTTGTACCGGAAAGTTTCCTGTGCTATATTTTAGGAAGAACACTTGCATTTATTTCATAAGGAGGATATTTTCATGATCGATCTTTTAGATCTTCATACACATACCATCGCCAGCGGCCATGCCTACAACACGCTTTATGAAATGGCCCAGTCCGCTGCCGAAAAAGGACTGGCCCTTTACGGCTGTTCCGAACACGCTCCCGCTATGCCCGGAAGCTGCCACAAATTCTATTTCAGTAATTTTGACGTGATCCCCAGAGTGATCCGTGGAATCCCGGTTTTAATGGGAACCGAGCTGAACATTCTTGATCATACAGGACGAGTAGACTTAGAGGATCATTACCTGCAAAAAATAGATTACGCGATTGCCAGCCTCCACACCCCCTGTATCGACAATCACGGCACTGTATCCGACTATACAAATGCCTATCTGGGCGTCATGGAGAACCCTCTGATCCACATCATCGGCCATCCCGATGATTCCCGCCTGCCTGCCGACTGGACCGCAGTAGCTGCTGCGGCTGCAAAGCATCATAAACTCCTGGAACTCAACAGCCACTCTCTTGCTCCCAACTCTTCCAGAAAAGGTGCCAGAGAAAATTATGAACAGCTGCTGACTGCCTGTATGCGCTATGGGACCTCTATCATTATAGACAGCGACGCACACTGTGAAAATGATGTGGGAAACCACGAAATGGCCCACAGGCTTTTAGCTGATCTCCATTTTCCCGAGGAACTGGTAGTAAATACCTCTCTCTCAAAAGCCGCAGCCTTTATCCCGTCTCTGGACCGGCTTTTAAAGGAAGAACCGGAGCTTTTTTATAACGCATTATCTCATCCTCAGGGAGGAAACAACCGAACATGATCAACTTTTTAAATCTGGAATACTTTCTGGCAGCTGCCGAAGAGCTGAATTTTACGCGGGCCGCCAAACGGCTCTATATTTCCCAGCAGTCCTTAAGCAATCACATTTCCAATATGGAAAAGGAATTTGACGTTGTCCTTTTTAACCGCACCTCCCCGCTGACTTTGACCTATGCGGGGCAGGCCCTAAAGGTTCGGGCCAGAGAACTTTTGGATTTAAAGGATGAAACCTACCGGGAAATCGCTGATATCAAGGATTTCTCCACCGGCCAGCTTTCCATCGGCGTTTCGCACACAAGAGGCCGTTTTATCCTGCCGGAAATCCTTCCTACCTACCAGTCTGAATTTCCGGGCATCGAACTTCATCTGATCGAAGGCAATTCAAGCGAACTGGCAAATGACCTCCTCCATGGAACCATCGACCTGATGATCGATCTGCTTCCCTTTACGGCAGAAAATGTAGACACCGTACCCATCTGCCAGGAGGAGATCCTTCTGGTGGTTCCGGATGAAGTCCTGAAAAAAGCCCATCCCGATGGGTGGGATGAGCTTCGCAAAAAGATGGAGCAGGGCGCCGATGTACGTCTCCTTGAAAACTGCCCCTTTGTACTTTTAAATAAGGGAAATCGGGTGCGCACCATTGCAGATGAAATTTTTGAAGATGCTCAGGTAACTCCCCATATCGCTCTGGAGACGGAAAACATAGAAACGGCACTTGCACTCAGCGTCAAGGGAATGGGGATCACCTTTTATCCCCGGATGTTCATGTCCCCGGATCATGCCGCAAATACCAACAAAAATCCCCTGACCCATCAGACGGGGCTGAATCTCTATCCATTAAACTACTCCCGGGCCCACGGCACTCTGGGGCTGGGCTACCACAAGGGACACTATATGTCCAGGGCAACCCATGAGTTTATCAGGATTGCGTTGGAGAGGATTCCTTACAAGAATGACTGAAGCTGATGTTTTTATCTGTTTTGCCTTGACATCAAAAGCAGAACTCCTTATAATATAAACAGTAATTATTATCATTATTATATTAGAAGGAGACGCCTATGAAAGTTTTAAAGTATAGCCGTCAGAGGGAAGCCATCAAAGCCAGCTTGATGAACCGGTGCGATCATCCAACGGCAGACGCCCTATACGCCAGCATTCGGGAGGAATTTCCCAATATCAGCCTGGGAACCGTTTATCGGAACTTAAATCTGCTGGTGGAGACGGGCGAGATCCGTAAATTAAGCTGCGGAAGCGGAGCAGACCACTATGACGGCGATGTATCGCCCCACTACCATTTTGTATGCAGAGAATGCGGCCATGTCTATGATATGGATATTCAGGAAATGGATGAATTAAATGCAGCAGTCCAGAGCCATGCGCCGGGACATATTGATTCTCATTCCATTCTGTTTTTTGGCCAGTGCCAGTCCTGTATGGATATGGAAAATCCAAAAAAAGATCAAAAAACTATTGACAAAACAGCATAAATCATTTATATTGATATCAGTAATCATTACTATTATCGATTCGCAATGTTAACAGGGTTCCGGGGCATCCCCGGTTCCCACACACTATATAATAAAGGAGATCAAGACTATGAAGAAATGGGTTTGTACAGTTTGCGGTTACGTTTATGAGGGTGAGCAGGCTCCTGAGAAATGTCCTCAGTGCGGCGTTCCTGCTTCCAAGTTCAAGGAGCAGGCTGCTGATCAGATGGCTTGGGCTTGCGAGCATGAGGTTGGCGTTGCTCAGGGTTCCCCTGAGGATATCATGGCTGACTTAAGAGCTAACTTTGAGGGTGAGTGCTCTGAGGTTGGTATGTACCTGGCTATGTCCAGAGTCGCTCACAGAGAGGGCTATCCTGAGATTGGCCTGTACTGGGAGAAGGCTGCTCTGGAAGAGGCTGAGCATGCTGCTAAGTTTGCTGAACTCTTAGGCGAGGTTGTTACAAGCTCCACCAAGAAGAACCTGGAGATGAGAGTTGCTGCTGAGAACGGCGCTACTGCCGGCAAGTTCGATCTGGCTAAGAGAGCTAAGGCTGCTAACCTGGATGCAATCCATGACACTGTTCATGAGATGGCTAAGGATGAGGCTAGACACGGCAGAGCATTTGAGGGTCTGTTAAAGAGATACTTTGGCTAATTAAAATTCGATAAACCTGATATCTGAGAGGGAAAGGATTCGTCTTTTCCCTCTTTCTTCATTTTCCAGCATCCATGCTGTATACTGTTATTTCCCTCCTCTTCGCCTTCCATCACCTGATAGACAAACGTTCTGTTTGGGGTTACAATAGAATTGGTGGATCGTGATATATGCGTTTTCACTGAACATATCATTTTTCAGCGCCTCATCACTCCTTTATGGCGCTACAGGAGGTTTTTTGTGAGTCACTCAAGTACAACCCATCGGGATTCCTGGAAGTCCAACTGGGGGTTCGTCCTGGCCTGCATCGGCTCTGCAGTAGGCATGGGCAATATCTGGATGTTCCCCACCAGGGTCTCAAAGTACGGAGGCGGCACCTTCTTGCTGCCCTATTTTCTTTTTGTAATCATCATTGGTCTTTCCGGCGTCATCGGTGAAATGGCATTCGGGCGGGCCACCCGTTCCGGCCCCATCGGAGCCTTTGGCCAGGCCATAGCAAGCCGCGGGAAAAATCCCAAGATCGGACAGGCGATCGGCTATCTTCCCGTGATCGGATCTCTGGCTCTGGCGATTGGTTATTCTGTCATCGTTGGCTGGATCCTCAAATACGCTGCAGGTTCCCTTACCGGCTCGGTGCTGGCCCAAGCAGATATTGAAGGCTTCGGACAAGCCTTTGGGCAGATGGCAGCTCCCTTTGGCAATAACTTCTGGCAGACTGTAGGCATCGTAATAACCTTTATCATCATGGTCTGTGGTATTTCAGGAGGGATTGAAAAAATCAATAAGGTTATTATGCCCCTGTTCTTTTTCCTGTTTTTGGGGCTGGCTGTATATATGGCTTTCCAGCCGGGGGCGGCAGAAGGATATCGTTACATCTTTCGTATTGAACCGGAAGGACTGGCAGATCCCATGACCTGGGTTTTTGCCCTTGGACAGGCATTTTTCTCCCTGTCTCTGGCAGGAAACGGCACTCTGATCTACGGCTCCTATTTAAAAGACAGCGAGGATGTTACCAGTGCAGCCCGCAAAGTGGCCTTCTTTGACACCATGGCCGCTCTTCTTGCAGCCCTTGTTATCATTCCCGCCATGGCTACCACCGGTTCTCAGTTAAATGAAGGCGGTCCCGGACTTATCTTTATTTATCTGCCCAACCTGTTTAAATCCATGCCCGGGAGCCGCATCCTGGTAATCGTTTTCTTTACAGCCGTATTTTTTGCCGGTATTTCATCCATTATCAACCTGTTTGAAGCTCCTATTGCCACTTTGGAACAGCATTTTAAACTGAGCCGCCGTGTATCTGTCACTATTGCTGCGTCGCTGGCTCTCGCAGTAGGCCTTTGCATCCAGGGAATCGTATCCGGCTGGATGGACTTCGTTTCTATCTATATCTGTCCATTGGGCGCCGGCCTGGCAGGAATCATGTTTTTCTGGGTATATGGCAGCGATTTTGCAAAAAAAGAAGCGGAAAAGGGCCGCCCAAAACCCCTTGGTCCCTGGTTCCGCTTTATGACCGCCTATGTCTTCTGCGGACTTACCATCGCAGTATTTATACTGGGAATTATCTTCGGAGGCATTGGCTGATACAAAAGAGAGGTATCTAAAATGAATCAATTTCCATCACAGGGACAGACGGGATCAGCTTCCAGTGTCCCTGCAAATCCCCTGGGCACTCTGCCTATTAACCAGCTTTTAGCCCGCTTTGCCATTCCCAGCATCATAGCCATGCTGGTCAGTGCCCTGTATAATATCGTAGATCAGTTTTTTATCGGCCGCAGTGTGGGAATGCTTGGAAATGCTGCTACCAATGTTGCATTTCCTCTAACCATCACCTGTACCGCCCTTTCCCTGATGTTTGGCATCGGCGGCGCAGCTAACTTTAATCTTTCCATGGGCCATGGCGAACGGGAAGATGCTGCCCGTTATGCGGGAAATGCTGTTTTTATGCTGTTTTTTACAGGATTGATCCTCTGTCTGGGAGTACGCTTATTTTTAAAGCCTCTCATGATAGCCTTTGGAGCCACAGCAGAAGTTTTAGATTACTCTCTTGTATACACAGGCATTACTTCCCTTGGTTTTCCATTCCTGATCCTTACTACTGGAGGCTCTAACCTGATCCGGGCAGACGGAAGTCCCCGTTTCTCCATGGTCTGCACACTTACAGGCGCACTGATCAACACGATCTTAGACCCTTTGTTTATCTTTACTTTTCATATGGGAATGGCCGGTGCTGCTCTGGCAACCATTATCGGCCAGATTGTATCCGGTATCATGGTAATCATCTATCTGACCCGCTTTAAAACAGTCCATTTGACATTTGACTACCTTCGTCCCATTCCTTCCCACATTAAAGCGATCATATCCCTGGGAATGGCACCCTTCTTTAACCAGATTGCAATGATGGTGGTACAGATTGTTATGAATAATGTACTTCGCTATTACGGCGGACAGTCTCATTACGGCAGTGAGATTCCTCTTGCCTGTGCCGGGATCATCAGCAAGGTAAACATGATCTTCTTCTCCCTGGTCATCGGTCTTTCCCAGGGACTGCAGCCCATTGTCAGCTTTAACTACGGAGCAGGAAAATACCGCCGTGTACGTTCCGCCTATCTGAAAGCGGTATGTATCGCCACCTGTATTTCCTCTGTATCCTTTTTATGCTTTCAGCTGATCCCCAGACAGATCATCTCCATTTTCGGTTCAGGAAGTGAGGAATATTTCCGCTTTGCAGAGCAGTATTTCCGTATTTTCCTTTTCTTTACATTTTTAAATGGCCTTCAGCCCATTACGGCCAACTATTTTACCTCCATTGGAAAAGCAGGTACGGGTATATTTATATCCCTCACACGCCAGATTATCTTCCTTCTGCCTCTAATCCTCATTCTTCCTATGTTCTTAGGAATTGAGGGCGTTATGTACTCGGCTCCTGTGGCAGATCTGATGGCCGCTGTTTTGGCAGTCTTCTTTGTGTCCAGAGAGCTAAAGCGAATGAAACAGATGGAGCATCTGTCTGAAGCATAAAATCCACACAGCCCCGACAGTATCATTGTATATCTGCCGGGGCTGTATGGATTTTACATTTATCTGACTATAGCTGTTTTAAAAGCTGTTCATACCGTTCCCGGTTTTCCCTGGGAATCTTAAGGGCATCCATCGCCTGACCGGAGGACCAGCTCATGGTCTCCATCAGATTGCGGATGGAGGAAAGAAGACCATGTTCCATGCCCTGTTCCAGCCCCTGCTCCAATCCTTTTTCCATTCCCCTGTCTTCAATTCCTTTACTAAGATTACACATGAGCGATACCTCCCGTTCTAAATCCCTTGTCATCTTAACTGAAAAATCTTCCTCTAAAATATGTTTCTTCTTCTGCGGATCCTGCTCATCAGAAAGAAGGACATCTAAAAGCTTTATAATACCTGAATAATGTTCATTCTCTGAGTCTCCCAGACAGATTATAACTGCCGTCATCAGGTCATAATTTTCCTTCTTCTCCTTTTCCTCTCCTACCATGCACTCTTCTGTAATCGAATATCGGTTAATCGTATTTTTCCGCCGTTTAGGTGGATTCATACAGATCCAGATCGAGTAAACCTTGCATATCTTTTCATAGTGTCCATCTGTAAATTCTGACCCGTACTGCGAAGAAATCATTCGGCTGCAATAATAAATTCCTCTTTTGATAATCGGATATCCCGGATAAAAATCATTCTGCGCTTCCACATTGATAATCAAGCGGATCGGCTCTCCTGTACCGGGTACTGCTGCAAGGAAGCGTATATCATAGGTAATTGTTCCTTCTTCCAGTCTGGCATCTTCTGTACTCATTCCCCGAATCGTATCGGAACCATTCGCGGACCGTTCATCCGAATTTACTGCTGTATGGGCAATCTGCGGTTCCCCTTCAATATAATACTCTGCAATGTCTTAACACTGCATTCTCTATATTCCTCAATACAGCTTTTCATAATCCAGGCTAAAATCTCTTTATTAGCCAGAAGCCGTTTACAGGCCGCGTCATAAGATGCCTTATCTGCAGCAAAATCCAGATTTCTTGCTAAAGTATTTTCTGTTTTCACTTGCCTGCATCCCCTTTCAACCGTTTTCCTTCTTAAATTCTACCATACTATCAATATCCACGCCAGACTATGAAAACGAAATTTAAATTTTTTAAAAAAAGCTGTTGACAAAACAGCATAAATCATTTATATTGATATCAGTAATCATTACTATTATCGATTCGCAATGTTAACAGGGTTCCGGGGCATCCCCGGTTCCCACACACTATATAATAAAGGAGATCAAGACTATGAAGAAATGGGTTTGTACAGTTTGCGGTTACGTTTATGAGGGTGAGCAGGCTCCTGAGAAATGTCCTCAGTGCGGCGTTCCTGCTTCCAAGTTCAAGGAGCAGGCTGCTGATCAGATGGCTTGGGCTTGCGAGCATGAGGTTGGCGTTGCTCAGGGTTCCCCTGAGGATATCATGGCTGACTTAAGAGCTAACTTTGAGGGTGAGTGCTCTGAGGTTGGTATGTACCTGGCTATGTCCAGAGTCGCTCACAGAGAGGGCTATCCTGAGATTGGCCTGTACTGGGAGAAGGCTGCTCTGGAAGAGGCTGAGCATGCTGCTAAGTTTGCTGAACTCTTAGGCGAGGTTGTTACAAGCTCCACCAAGAAGAACCTGGAGATGAGAGTTGCTGCTGAGAACGGCGCTACTGCCGGCAAGTTCGACCTGGCTAAGAGAGCTAAGGCTGCTAACCTGGATGCAATCCATGACACTGTTCATGAGATGGCTAAGGATGAGGCTCGTCACGGAAAGGCATTTGAAGGTCTGTTAAAGAGATACTTTGGCTAATACTTCCATAATCATTACACACTCTCCATTCATTATAACAGAGATTATTACAGCTCCGGCACATGCACTGCCGGAGCTGTTTTTCATTAAATTAAAACAGCGCCCGCAACAGAATTTCCTCTGCCGGAGCGCTGTTTTCAAAACATATTTATAATCGGGATTGTAAGTCTTTACACTCCCATCTTCCTCTGAACAAACTTTACAACTTCCATAATCGGAATGATCAATACTGCCAGTCCCAGAGCAATAATATACTCATGGAAATCAATAGGAGTAAACTCAAATGCCTTTGCAAGGAACGGAACCTCGATTACTGCGGTTGTCAGAATCAGGGATACGATCATTGCACCGTAAAGGAAGGTATTTCCGGTCTTCATGGTGAAGATAGAACCTCTGCGGCTTCTCATATTCAGAGAGTGGCAGATCTCAACCATGGACAGGGTCAGGAATGCCATTGTTGTTCCGTCAGGGCTGTTTACAAATTCCCAGACGCCGCTTTCAATATAATGGCCTATGATATAGGAAACCATTACAAGGATCGTTACAACAAAACCCTGGAAGAATACGTCAAATCCCATACCGCCGGCAAAAATGCCTTCTCTCGGGTCTCTTGGAGACTGCTTCATAATGTCAGCCTCGCTCTTTTCCATACCCAGAGCCAGAGCAGGGAAACAGTCTGTGATCAGGTTGATCCACAAAAGATGTACCGGCTCCAGAATCGTAAAGCCGATCAGCGTTGCAAAGAAGATTGCCAGCACCTCTGCCAGATTGGAGGCTAACAGGAACTGAATCGCCTTACGGATATTTGCGTAAATGCGGCGTCCCTCTTCTACTGCGGATACGATTGTTGCAAAGTTGTCATCTGCAAGAACCATGTCTGCTACATTTTTGGTTACGTCTGTACCCGTGATACCCATTCCCACGCCGATATCCGCGCTCTTGATAGAAGGAGCATCGTTTACACCATCACCGGTCATAGCTGTAATACGGCCCTTTGCCTTCCAGGCATTTACAATGCGTACCTTATGCTCAGGCTGTACGCGGGCATAAACGGAGTATTTTTCAATATCTGTCTTAAACTGCTCGTCGCTGATCTCATTTAACTGAGCGCCTGTAATCGCCTGGCTGGCATCCTCGATGATTCCCAGCTCCTTTGCAATGGCTACCGCTGTATCTTTGTGATCACCGGTAATCATAATAGGGCGGATTCCTGCCTCACGGCACTCAACGATTGCCGCCTTTACCTCAGGACGTACCGGGTCGATCATGCCGGAAAGTCCTACATATACCAGATCCTGCTCCAGATTGGAGGCGTCTGTATTCTCAGGCAGTGCCTTCCATTCTCTCATGGAACCGCAGAGTACGCGGAGCGCCTTATCTGCCATGGACTTATTATTCTTTAAAATGCTGCTGCGGATTTCGTCGGTCATTTCCACGATCTGTCCGCCCACATAGGCCTTTGTACAGCGTTTTAATACTTCATCCGGAGCGCCCTTTGTAAACTGGATGAAACGTCCGTCCGCAGTCTGATGAATGGTTGTCATCATCTTACGCATGGAATCAAAGGGAGCCTCAGCCACACGGACATATTCCTTTTCCAGCTGATCCTTTGGAAGTCCATTCTTTGCAGCATCATTTACAAGAGCACACTCGGTAGGTTCTCCCACTGCCTCGCCGCTGTCAGGGCTTAAGGAAGCATCGGAGCAGAGTGCCATGGCAGTTTCTAAGAGCTTCTCATCATCTGCCACATGCTCCACAACGGTCATCTTATTCTGAGTCAGAGTACCCGTCTTGTCGGAGCAGATAATCTGAGTACATCCCAGAGTTTCCACTGCTGTCAGCTTACGGATAATAGCATTTCTGCGGGACATATTTGTAACGCCAATGGAAAGCACGATGGTGACAACCGCTGCCAGACCCTCAGGAATCGCAGCTACTGCCAGAGAAACCGCTACCATAAATGTACTTAAGATCGTATCGCCTGTAATGCCTTCTGCGCTTCCCTGAGCACGGAACAGGCCTACTGCAAAGATAACCACACAGATCCCCACCACCAGCATGGTCAGGAACTTACTCAGCTGATTCAGCTTGATCTGAAGAGGCGTTTCCTCATCCTTAGCCTGAGCAAGAGCATCTGCAATCTTACCCATTTCTGTATCCATACCTGTCGCTGTGATGACAGCTTTTCCACGACCATATACAACGGTTGATCCCATGTATACCATGTTTTTACGATCGCCTAAAGGTACATCCTTTTCTCCGCCCAGATTTAACACCTGGATGATCTTGTCTACCGGAACAGACTCTCCGGTCAGAGCCGCTTCCTCGATCTTCATGCTGGCGCACTCGATGATTCGTCCGTCTGCCGGTACGGAATCTCCCGCTTCCAGGATGACCACATCACCGGGTACCAGCTCCTCACTCTTTAATGTAACAAGCTTTCCGTCGCGCAGCACCTTACTAGTAGCTGCAGCAATCTCCTGCAGGGCTGCAATCGCCGCCTCTGCCTTGCTCTCCTGAACAACGCCCAGAACTGCATTGATAATAACTACCGCCATGATGATGATCACATCTGCAAAGGACTCGCCCTCATAGTAAGCGGTAATACCTGAAATAACAGCCGCCACGATCAGAATAATGATCATGGGATCTGCCAGTTCATCAAGAAACTTCTTAAGCAGGGAATCCTTTTTCCCCTCCTTCAGCTTGTTATGCCCGAATTTTTCCAGACGGCCTGCAGCTTCCTGAGAAGAAAGTCCTTCTTCTGAGGTATTCTGCTCCTTTAGCACATCCTGAATACTGGACAGGTATTCTTTCATTGCTTTTTCCTCCTTTTATTATCTGGAAGTGTCTTTCTTCATCATGCCCGCCCGCTTCCTCAGCTATACATCTTCCGGCAGGTACATCCGGCGTATTTCCTGTATTGGTACAAACAAAAACGAGACCTACCAGAAGCCCCTTCCATTGAAGAAGACTTCCGATAAGTCTCGTCATTTAAAACCAAGCCACGGACACGCTCCGATGCTGTTGACTTCGCTACACGGTTCCCGGCCTGAAAACTGCCGGTCAACTGCGCTGACTACTCCCTTACTGCCCATAATGCTATCACGGACAGGGGAAACTGTCAAGATTCTATTTTCAGGAGTTTTTATGTTCCTCTAAAAAATGGCCCGCGTATTGCCATATATTCCGTATCCATCGGAAGTTCTCTCACTGTATTTAAAGCAGCCTCTCCAACCCCGGATACAGCGCTCCCGCTATCACCAGTCCGCTGATCCCCTGGATCCCATTGGCAGAGAGACTTAAAAGAGCGGCTGCCGAGCCATAGAGAACGCTTTCAAAAAGAAAGTATCCTCCTGCAACCAGCAAAATATCAGCTATACCACCATATAAAACTGCCAGCTTCCTGCTTTTTCCTTTACTCACTACATGACAGTATACTACAGATGTGACAGCTGCCACAAGGCCTTTGACTGCAAATGTAATCGGTACATAGATAAAATATCCGCCCAGTAAATCCGCCATACAGGAGCCAATTCCGGCTGCCAGAAATGCAGTTACCGGATCCAGAAAAATCCCGGACAGAATAACCACGGCATCACCCGGATGAATATATCCTCCGGTACCTGGTGTTGGAATCCGGATTGACATGGTAAACACACAGATCAGGGCTGCAAACAGGGCTGCTGTTACCAGTTTTTTTACAGAAATATTCCGCATCATACGTTCCTCCTTGATTTTTCACGGTTTCCCGTAGTATAGCAGAATTATGGACCGGTTAAAATATCCATTTCTGTTATTTTAAACCAGTCCAGTTCTTTGTTTCCTGTTATCTTTTCATTCCTGTCTTTGCCATGTCTTTTATCCTGTCCATACAATGCTCAAAAAAACTCTTATACGCCTGACAAAAATAGTTCTTATAATAATTGCTTCCCTCCACAGGATCCCTGTAGCGCTGGCATCCGCCCCGGCAGAGGAAGAAATAGGGACATTCCCGGCACTGGGGATCCAGCTGGTGGGAGCGCTTTATAAAGCCAGTCTCCTGACGACGTTTATCCATCTCTTCCATCGTATTCTCATTGAAATTCCCCAGACGGTATTCATCCAGCATATAAAAATCACAGGGATAGACACTTCCGTCCGCTTCTACCACATACTGGATCCCGCACTCGCCTCTCTGGTCGCAGGCCTCAGGGTAATACCCCATCAAAAGGGCAATGTAATTTTCAAACTGGCGGATATAAGGCTGCCTGTTTTTCTGCCAGTCCTTATACCAGAGATCAAAGAGCCGGGTGAGAAATCTGCCATAGTTCTCCGGCGAAATAGCATATTCTGTCTTCTGATGGCCTTCACCCAGAGGATCCAGGCAGGCAATATACTGCTGATAGTTCCATCCTCTGCGGCTGTATGCCTTATAGATTTCCTCTATCTGTCCGGCTGTTTTTTCTGTCACAACCGTAAGAATATTATACTCTACGCCGTAAGCATCCATAAGCTCTGCGGCTTTTATCACCACATCATAGGTCCCATTTCCCTTTTTATCATGGCGGCAGGCATCATGGGTTTCTTTCGTTCCGTCAACAGAAAGTCCTACCAGAAAATGATTTTCAGCCAAAAAGCGGCACCATTCCTCATCCAGAAGAGAGCCGTTGGTCTGGAAGGCATTATGTACCTGTATTCCTCTGCGGTTGTACTTATTCTGAAATTCTACCGCTTTTCGGAAAAAGTCCAGCCCCCTCAGCGCAGGCTCTCCCCCCTGATAGGCATAATTAACCTGCCTCTGTGCATGGACCATGGTTCTTCGAATCACATTTTTCAGTGTTTCCTCAGACATAAAACCATAGGATTCCTGCTCTCTTTTCTGCATCTCATCGCAGTAAAAACAGTAATCGCAATGCATATTACACAGGCCTGAAGATGGCTTCATCAAAACACTTGGATCCGGCATACGTTATCTCCCCATTTTTTAAAATACTTCTCTGAGTACCAGATCCACTACCTTTTCAAAGGTCTGCTTTACCCTTGCAGCCGTTTCTACTACCTCTGCATGATTTAAAGGCTGATCCAGAATGCCTGCTCCCGGATTCGTGACACAGGAGATTCCCAGTACCGGGATACCGCAGTGGCTGCACACAATCGCCTCCGGAACCGTAGACATTCCTACCGCATCTGCCCCCAGAAGCCCTGCCATGCGGACTTCTGCCGGCGTCTCATAGTTCGGGCCAGAAAACATCATGTATACGCCCTCTTCCAGATGGATTCCGTTTTCCTGAGCTTTTTCCTTCAGACATGTTCTGAATCCTGCGTCATATACGCAGCTCATATCCGGAAAACGCGGGCCATCCTCCTCAAAATTAGGACCGATCAGCGGATTGGAGCCGGAATAATTGATATGGTCTTTAATAACCATCAGTGTTCCCGGCTCATAGGAGCGATTTACGCCTCCAGCCGCATTAGTGAGAAGAACCTTCTTCACGCCCAGACGCTTCATGATGCGGATGGGAAGGGTGATCAGTCTCTGACTGTATCCCTCATAATAATGAACTCTGCCCTGCATGGCAATGACCTTCTTTCCCATACAGGTTCCCAGTACAAACTGGCCCGCATGGCCCGCCACAGTGGATACCGGAAAATCCGGGATATCATGATAGGAAATCTTTACCGGATTTTCAATCTTATCCGCATAATCACCCAGTCCGCTTCCCAGAATCATACCGATCTCCGGCTCAAAATCTGTCCTTTCGCGGATGATGCGGACAGAATCCTCAATGATCTTTATCTCTTTTTCGTTTGTCATGGATGATACGCCTCCCTTACCGATTCTCAATCTCCATCAGCATATTCACCCGTCTCTCATGTCTGCCGCCTTCAAACTCAGCGTCCAGCCATGCTTCGGTGATCATCTTTGCCATCTCGCTTCCCACTACTCTGGCGCCAAAGGCAAGGACGTTGCTGTTATTGTGCATACGGGACAGCTTTGCGCTGTAGGGTTCGCTGCATACACAGGCGCGCACGCCCTTTACCTTATTAGCTGCCAGTGAAATGCCTACGCCGGTGCCGCAGATCACGATACCCAGATCTGCTTCTTTGGAAGCCACAGCCCGTCCTACCTTTTCACCATATACAGGGTAATCGCAGCTTTCTGTAGAATTGGTACCCAAATCAATAACCTCGTAGCCTTTTCCCTCTACAAACTCCTTAATAATATTTTTAAGCTCAATGGCTGTATGGTCGTTTCCCATTGCAATTTTCATTTTCATTTTCTCCTCATTCTCTCAAAAAATTCCTCCATCCGGTCAAGCCGGGAGGTCATGGACATAAGCAGCAGATCTGCCGCAGTAAGCGCTGCCATGGCTTCTGCCACCACAACTGCCCTTGGAACGATAATGGGATCGTGACGTCCATGGATCTCGATCTCCCGTTCTTTCCCGCTCCGGTCCACCGTGGACTGAGGCTGGGCAATGGACGGAGTAGGCTTAAAGGCCGCCCGTATTACAACCGGGCTGGAATCGCTCATCCCTCCCAGGACGCCACCGGAGTGATTGGTTCGCTTGGACGGGTGGCCCGCACTGTCAATGCAGAAGCTGTCGTTATTCTGTGAACCGGCGGATACTGCCGCCTCAAATCCGTCTCCGATCTCAACGCCTTTCACTGCTCCAATGGACATCATGGCTTTTGCCAGAGCCGCATCCAGCTTGTCAAACACCGGCTCTCCCACGCCTGCGGGAAGCCCCTCGATCACACACTCTACCACACCGCCGCAGGAATCCCTTCGAGCCATCATATCCTCTAAATAACTCTCTGCTTCCTTTGCCGCAATGTCATCAGGCATATAAAGACGGTTTTCCCACATTTTGGAAATCTCCATCCGGGACCGGTCGATGCTTACAGGGCCGATTGCGCTGGTATAAGCAAAAACCCTTACCCCAAGGCGCTCCAGAAGCTTTGCGGCCACTGCTCCGGCTGCTACCCGGCCAATGGTCTCCCGTCCGGAGGAACGGCCGCCTCCTCTGTAATCCCTGAAGCCATACTTTTGATCAAAGGTGAAATCTGCATGACCGGGGCGGTATACATCCATGATATTGCTGTAATCGTGGGATCTCTGGTCTGTATTCCGCACCTCCAGGGCAATCGGCGTTCCGGTTGTCTTTCCTTCAAAGACGCCAGAAAGGATTTCCACCTGATCGCCCTCCTGTCTGGCTGTGGTAAAGCGGCTCTGCCCCGGCTTTCTCCGGTCTAAATATCTCTGAATATCTTCTTCATCTAAGGGCAGACCTGCCGGACAGCCGTCTATGACCACGCCAATGCCCTTTCCATGGGACTCTCCCCAGGTGCTGACGCGAAAAAGCGTCCCGTAAATTGAACCCGCCATGACTAATCTCCAATCTTTACAATCGCACAGCAGTTTGGTTCATTAACCGGAATGCTTCTTCCGCTCATGACCAGAAGTCCCTTCTCATAGTCTACCTTAAAGAAGGAAATGCTGCCGCTGTCATGGTTAATGGACGCAATATGCTTCCCATCCGGGAAAACAGCCACGTCCTTAGGATATTCGCCGCTGATCGGCAGGCAGCAGATCATGGAAAGAAGTCCTGTTTCCTCATCCCTGCTGTAGATACTTACCGTATTCTCTCCCGCATTGGTGCAGTAAACATACTTCTCATCCCAGGACATACGCATCGCGCAGGCTGCCGTAAGATTGCCCGGATTTTTCGTCGAGGTAGTAGAAATCGTCTGGATCTTCTCGATTACGGGAGCTCTGTCCCCTGTCTCATAAGTAAATACATCAATTACATTTTTAAGCTCGTACATCAGATAAAGGAAGCGTCCGTCCCTGCTGAACCGGAAATGTCTGGGCGCAGATTCCAGGTCGCAGCGGATGGCGTCTACCTGAACCATCTTCTGTTCCTTATCATTAAAGCGGTAAATCTTTACCTGATCCACTCCGTTATCCACACTGAGGACGTATTTATTGTCCGGCATCCGGCGGGTGCATGTCACGTGAGGGCGGAAATTACGCTCTGCCACGCTTCCGTATCCTTTATCATATACACCGTCCACGATCCCCCCTACAGAGCCGTCTTTGTTCAAGCTCAGGATCGTGGTCTTTCCGTCATGATAACCGGATACGAAGATAAACTTGTCCTCCAGATCGCTGCACAGATGACAGCCCCTCATTCCGCGGATGGGCGCGCTGTTTAAACGCGCCAGGGCGCCGTTCTGCAGGATCCGGAAAGACACCACTCCTTCATCGGCAATGGAATACAATGTCTTTCCATCGCTGGAGGCAATTACATAGGAAGAATTATTTACCTCCATCTCGCATCGCTCCTTAAACGTTCCCTTCTCCACATCTACGTCAAATACTGTGATTCCCTTTGCTTTCCCGGTATAGGAGTAGGATCCCACATATGCCATATATCTGCCGCTCATACCTGTATTTACCTCCTGAAAATAAGTCCGATTTTGTTAAAACCTATCATATCATAATTTTTATTATTTGTTAACCGCTAACTTTCAGAAAAGGTATTGACACCTGATTTATTTCATGTATAATGAAATTCGCCTTGTTTATTATTACTAAACTTTTTGATTATTTATATATTGGGTTAGTATTGCTAAACTTTTTGTATATTTTGCAGCCGTGCAGGGAGGAATTGTATGGATATCGGAAACAGACTGAAGGAGCTTCGTGTCTTAAAGGGACTGACTCAGGAGGAGCTGGCCGACCGCTCGGAGCTTTCCAAGGGGTTTATCTCTCAGCTGGAACGCAATCTGACCTCCCCCTCTATCGCTACTCTGATGGATATTCTCCAGTGTCTGGGAACTACCATCGGGGAGTTTTTTACGGAAGAGCCTGAGGAACAGATCGTATTCGGCACTCAGGACTACTTTGAAAAAGTAGATCCTGAATACAACAATGAAATCAAATGGATCATTCCCAATGCTCAGAAAAACACCATGGAACCCATTCTCTTAACGCTCAAAGCCGGCGGTTCTACCTACCCGGATACACCTCATGAGGGAGAAGAATTTGGCTATATTCTGAAGGGTTCTGTTTCCATCCATCTGGGAAAAAAGACATACCATGCCAAAAAGGGAGAATCCTTCTATTACACAGCAGATAAAAAACACTATCTTTCAAGCAAAAACGGCGCCATGCTCATCTGGGTAAGTTCACCTCCCAGTTTTTAATACGGCCTCCGTTGTAAAAAAGACAATGTTATGACCCACTTCACTTTATAAAGGAGAAAAGACAAATGAGCCAGCCATTGATTGATTTACAGCACATCTCAAAAAGCTTTGACGGCGAGCTGATCCTGGATGATCTGAATCTCTCCATCAGGGAAAACAGCTTCGTCACCTTACTTGGTCCCAGCGGCTGCGGAAAGACCACTACTCTGCGTATCTTGGGAGGCTTTACCAGTCCCGATACCGGAAGGGTTCTCTTTGATGGTCAGGATATCACAAAGCTTCCGCCCAACAAGCGGCAGTTAAATACGGTTTTTCAGAAATATGCCCTGTTTCCTCATATGAGCATTGCAGACAATATTGCCTTTGGCCTGAAAATAAAAAACAAGCCCAAAAGCTATATTGATGACAAAATCCGCTACGCATTAAAGCTGGTCAATCTCTCCGGCTACGAAAAGCGCGATGTAACCTCTCTCTCCGGCGGTCAGCAGCAGCGTATTGCCATTGCAAGAGCCATTGTAAACGAACCGAGAGTGCTGCTCCTTGACGAGCCTCTGGGCGCTCTGGATTTAAAGCTGCGCCAGGATATGCAGTATGAACTGATCCGCCTGAAAAATGAGCTTGGCATCACTTTTATCTATGTAACCCACGATCAGGAAGAGGCTCTTACCATGTCAGACACCATTGTTGTTATGAACCAGGGCTATATCCAGCAGATGGGATCTCCGGAGCAGATCTACAATGAGCCGGAAAATGCCTTTGTAGCCGACTTTATCGGCGAAAGCAACATCGTCCACGGCATCATGCTTCAGGACGAGCTGGTTGAGATCTTCGGAGCAAAATTTGCCTGTGTGGATAAGGGCTTTGGCACAAATAAGCCAGTGGATGTCGTGATCCGTCCTGAAGATATCGACCTTGTAGAACCGGAAAAGGGCACGCTTGTCGGCACAGTGACCCATCTGATCTTCAAGGGTGTTCACTATGAGATGGAAGTTACTACCCCGGACGGCTTTGAGTGGCTGGTTCACTCCACTGATATGTTCCCCGTTGGAAAGCAGGTGGGAATCCATGTAGATCCCTTTGATATCCAGATCATGAACAAGCCTGCGTCTGAGGATGAGGAGGCGCTGGGAGTCGATGAATAAGGAAAAGAAATATCTCGATCTGGGGAAATCCCTTCTCTCCGGCCCCTATCTGGTCTGGATGACCGGTTTTACTATTATTCCTCTGCTCATGATTCTCTGGTATGGACTGACGGGACGTGACGGAGCTTTTACATTGGAAAATATCCTGTCAATCGCAGAACCGGATCATATGAAGGCTCTGGTGCTGTCTCTGGGTTTATCCCTGATCAGCACTCTGCTGTGCCTTTTTCTTGCATATCCTCTGGCTATGATTTTAAGAGGACGGGGAAATAAGGCCGGCAGCTTTATCGTATTTATTTTTATCCTCCCCATGTGGATGAATTTTCTGCTGAGAACCCTTGCATGGCAGACGCTTCTGGAGAAAAACGGCGTAATCAACGGAATCCTTTCCTTTTTCCATCTGCCCGGTATCTCCATTATCAATACTCCGGCAGCTATTGTACTGGGTATGGTATACAACTTCCTGCCCTTTATGGTTCTTCCGATTTATAATGTACTTGCCAAGATTGACGACAGCGTTATCAATGCGGCTCAGGATCTGGGAGCCAATACCTTCCAGACCTTTATAAAGATCTGGCTTCCTTTAAGCCTTCCGGGAGTCATCAGCGGAATCACCATGGTATTTGTGCCTTCTCTGACCACATTCGTTATCTCAGACCTCTTAGGCGGCAGCAAGATCCTTCTCATCGGAAATGTAATCGAGCAGGAGTTCACACGCGGAAGCAACTGGAACCAGGGAAGCGGTCTTTCCCTGGTGCTGATGATCTTTATTCTGATCAGCATGGCTATGATTGCCAAATATGACAAAAATGGAGAAGGGAGCGCATTCTGATGGTAAAAAGCAGAAAAATGATACGGAAGATCATTTCCGATTTCTATATGGTGCTTATCCTGATCTTTTTGTACGCACCCATCCTCACTATGATGATATTGTCCTTTAACCAGTCCAAATCCAGAGCACGGTGGGGCGGTTTTACTCTTGACTGGTATCTGCAGATGTTTGACAGCCGCTCCATTATGAGCGCCCTGTCAACCACCCTGATCATTGCCTTTGTTTCAGCCCTTGCGGCAGCTGTTATCGGAACAGCGGCAGCTATTGCCATTCAGTCTATGAGGCTGGTTCCCAGGACAATTATTATGGGAATCACAAACATTCCCATGCTGAATGCAGATATCGTTACAGGCATTTCACTGATGCTGTCCTTTATTGCCTTTGGCGTATCATTAGGCTTTAAAACCGTGCTGATCGCTCATATCACCTTTAATATACCTTATGTGATTTTAAGCGTCATGCCCAAGCTGAAGCAGACGGATAAGAGTACCTATGAGGCGGCTCTGGATCTGGGAGCTACTCCCCTTCAGGCATTTTTTAAAGTGGTCTTCCCGGATATTCTGCCCGGAGTGCTGTCCGGCTTCCTTTTATCCTTTACCATGTCCCTTGATGATTTTATTATCACCCATTTTACAAAGGGCGCAGGCATCAATACTTTGTCTACGCTGATTTACAGCGAGGTACGCAGGGGCATTAAGCCATCCATGTATGCCCTTTCCACAGTCATTTTCCTGACTGTACTGATCCTTCTGCTGATCGTAAATTTTCGTTCCTTTAAGAAAAAGAACTGAAACAACTCATTACTATTAAAAAGGAGAGCGACCCATGAAACGAACACCCATCCTCCTCACAGCAGGAGCACTGGCTGCCCTGATGACCGCAGGTCTTCTGACCGGCTGCGGCGGTTCCGGCAAAAATGGTTCTTCGGGAGATGACAACAAGCTTTATGTATACAACTGGGGCGAATATATTGACGAAAGCGTCATCGACGACTTTGAAAAGGAAACCGGTATTCAGGTGGTCTACGACGTATTTGAAACCAACGAAGAAATGTATCCTGTAATTGAAGCCGGAGGCGTAAGCTACGATGTGGTATGTCCCTCCGACTATATGATCCAGAAGATGATCGAAAACAACCTTCTGGCTGAAATCAACTTTGACAATATCCCCAATTACAAAGAAATCGGACAGGAATATCTGGATATCTCCAAAGGTTTTGACCCGGAAAACAAATATTCCGTTCCCTACTGCTGGGGTACCATGGGAATCCTCTACAATACGCAGATGATCGAGGAGCTGGGCGTTCCTGCTCCCACCAAATGGGCCGATCTGTGGGATGAACGTCTGGAGGGAGAAATTCTCATGCAGAACAGCGTCCGCGACGCCTTTACCGTAGCTTTAAAGAGCCTTGGATATTCCTTAAATACCCAAAATCCTGATGAACTGCAGCAGGCAAAGGATGAGCTGATCCGCCAGAAGCCTCTGGTTCAGGCTTATGTAATTGATCAGGTAAGAGATAAGATGATCGGCGGAGAAGCAGCCGTGGGAGCCATCTACTCCGGAGAAATGCTCTATATCCAGAATGCAGTTAAGGAGCAGGAAGCTGATTTTACTCTGGAGTATGTAATTCCGGAGGACGGAACCAACTACTGGGTTGACTCCTGGGTCATTCCCGCCAATGCAGAGCACAAAGAAAATGCAGAAAAATGGATTGACTTTCTGTGCCGCCCCGATATCGCAAAGAAAAATTTTGAGTACATTACCTATGCCACTCCCAACAAAGGTGCCTATGAGCTGCTGGATGAGGAGCTGAAACAGAATAAAGCTCTGTTCCCGGATCTCTCCGCTCTCACCAACTGTGAAATCATACAGTACCCCGGCGAAGAAGCCGACGCCCTTTATAACGAGCTCTGGAAAGAGGTCAAGGCAAACTGACGGACTGCTGCGGCTGTCCCATCTACGCGTTTACTAATGGAGGATAAGAATGAAAAAGAAAACAGCTGTTTCACTGGGCATGCTCTCTCTGGCCCTTGCCGCCGGTCTTCTCACTGCCTGCGGTTCCGGCCAAAAAACCGGGGCTGAGGAAGGCTCCGGCGAAGACAACAAATTATATGTATACAACTGGGGCGAATACATTGACGAAAGCGTAATTGACGAATTTGAGGAAGAAACAGGAATCGAAGTCGTATACGACCTTTTTGAAACAAATGAAGAAATGTATCCCATCATAGAAGCGGGAGCGGTAAAGTACGATGTGATCTGTCCTTCCGACTATACCATCCAGCGTATGATCCAGAATAACCTGCTGGCTGAAATCAATTTTGACAATGTACCCAATATCAAAGAAATCGGCCCGGAATATATGGATATGGCAAAGGATTTTGATCCGGAAAACAAATATGCCGTTCCCTACTGCTGGGGCACAGAAGGAATCCTCTACAATAAGCAGCGCTTTGATGAGCTTGGCATCCCATATCCCACCAAATGGGCAGATCTGTGGAATCCTGAGTTAGAGGGCGAGATCCTGATGCACAATACCCTGCGCTATGCATTTATGGCCGCATTAAAGATCAAGGGCTACTCTTTGAATACCACAGACCCGGATCAGCTGGCTGAGGCTAGAGATATGCTCATTGAGCAGAAGCCCCTGGTTCAGGCCTATGTAATCGACCAGGTAAGGGACAAGATGATTAACGGCGAGGCAGCTGCTGCCATGCTCTACTCCGGTGATCTCCTTTATATTCAGGATACCGCAAAGGAACAGGGTTCTGAATTTGATCTGGAGTATGTGCTTCCCGAAGAGGGAACCTCCTACTGGATCGACTGCTGGGTCATCCCTGCCAATGCAGAGCACAAGGAAAATGCCGAGAAATGGATTAACTTCCTGTGCCGCCCTGACATTGCAAAAAAGAACTTTGAATACATTACCTACGCTACCCCTAACAAGGGCGCCTTTGAGCTACTGGACGAGGAGCTGCAGAATAACAAGGCTGTGTTCCCGGATCTTTCCCAGCTGAAAAACAGCGAGAGCGTTCAGTATCTGGGCGAGGAAGTAAATGATATGTACAATGAGATGTGGAAGCAGGTAAAGGCAAACTAAACAGCTGTCTGTGAAAGAGCCGGGCATATCATCAGTGGACAAAATGAATCATGGTTTGCTTGTCAATCCTTTTCTTCTATGATACACTGAAGAGGTAGCAGTTCCCGTTTTTCAGGCAGACGGGAAAGAAAACCGTAAGGGGGAATGTTTGTTTTGAAAATACAGGAATCCGCTGAAAACTACCTGGAAACGATTTATATGCTGAGCCGCCATAAACCCTATGTCCGCTCCATTGATATTGCAAATGAACTGAGTTTTTCAAAGCCCAGTGTCAGCGTAGCTATGAAAAACCTGAGGGAAAACGGCTATATCCGCATGGATGAACAGGGTCACATCACACTTACTGAGACTGGACAGTCCATTGCTGACGTTATGTACGAACGCCATATTCTTTTGTCCAACTGGCTGATCTATCTGGGTGTGGATCCTCAGACAGCTGCAGAGGATGCCTGCCGTATGGAGCATGTAATCAGTCCGGAAAGCTTTGAAGCAATTAAGAAACATATTACCCAGGGAAATGAGCTTCCAAAGGAGCTTAAGGAGGAATCTATTCATGCTTAAAGACCTTGTAAAAAGCTGCCGCTCCTATCGGCGGTTCTATGAAGATATATCCATTCCGCAGGAAGAGCTGACAGATATGGTCGATACGGTGCGCCTTACAGGCTGCACAGCCAACTGTCAGCCCCTAAAATACCGCATCATCCGTACTCCGGAGGAATGCGCGGCAATTTTCCCCTGCCTTTTGTGGGCAGGCGCCCTGAAGGACTGGGACGGACCGGAAAAGGGAGAACGTCCCTCTGCCTATATCGTCATTCTCTGTGATCTGACTGTGGCCAAAAATAAACAGTGGGATGAGGGAATCGCCGCCCAGACGCTCATGCTGTCAGCTGCAGAAAAGGGCTATGGCGGCTGCATGATCGGAAGCTGCAGGCGCAGTGAGATTCTGTCCATTTTAAAGCTTAATCCGGAAAACTATTCTGTGGGCCTGGTTCTGGCCCTTGGAAAACCCAAAGAGGAAGTCCGGCTTGTACCTGTAGGGGATGATGGAAGCACAACGTACTACAGGGATGAAAATCAGGTGCATTATGTTCCCAAGAGAAGTCTGGAGGATGTGCTGGTTTGATTTCTTCCGTTTTACAGAGATAAATTCTGCTTTTGACATTTTCATATGACACCTAAAAAGGACGCCGTTCTGCCTGAGCAGATGCGTCCTTTTTTCATTCCATTATATCGTTTTTATCTACCAATCAGCTTCATAAACAAAGGAATCTGTCTATATAATTATCCCTTCAGAGCCCTCATGGCATTCAAAATCGCGATCACGGACACTCCCACATCCGCAAACACAGCTTCCCACATATTAGCCGCGCCAAAGGCTCCCATCGCCAGAACGATCAATTTCACGCCCAGGGCAAAGACGATATTCTGCATCACAATTCGGAGTGTTTTACGAGAAATACGGACAACGGCTGCAATCTTTCTGGGATCATCATCCATAAGGACAATATCAGCCGCCTCGATAGCTGCGTCCGATCCCATGCTTCCCATAGCGATTCCCACATCTGCACGAGAGAGCACCGGGGCGTCATTGATGCCGTCGCCTACAAAGACCAGCTTTTCCTTTCCCTTGCATTCTGCCAGCAATTTTTCTACCATATCTACCTTGTCGCCGGGGAGGAGCTCTGCATGAACCTCATCCAGGCCGATTTCCTTTGCTACCGCTTCCCCGGTTTTACTCCGGTCGCCTGTAAGCATCACTGTCTTTGCAGCACCGGCCTTTTTAAGATCGCGTATTGCTTCTGGAATGCCTTCTTTTATTACATCGGAAATAAGAATGGAACCCAGAAAATTTCCTTCCTCTGCTAGATAAACCACCGTTCCCACGCCCGGACATGGCTTATAGGCAATATTTTCCTTCTTCATCAGACGGTCATTTCCTGCCAGCACAGTGCGTCCATCTGCCTTCACACGGATTCCATGACCGGGAATCTCCTCCGCATCTGCGATCCGCGTATGCTCAAAAGAATGCCCCCAAGCTTCACGGATAGACCTGGAAACAGGATGGTCAGAGGAGCTTTCTGCCAAGGCTGCCAGTTCTAACAGAGCCAACTGGGAAGCCGACCAGCCGTCAGCTTTATCTGTATCCTGCCTTTTCTCTATTGTTTCCTGAGCCGCATCTCCGGACGGATAAATGCCTGTCACCTTAAATTCTCCCTTAGTAAGGGTTCCCGTCTTGTCAAATACCACTGTATGGACATTTGCAAGAGCCTCCAGATAATTACTTCCCTTTACCAATACACCTTTTTTAGAAGCCGCTCCGATTCCGGAAAAGAAGCTCATGGGAACGGAAATGACCAGTGCACAGGGACAGGAAATCACCAGGAAAGTACAGGCTCTGCGTATCCCTTCGCTCCATGTCTGTCCAAAAAACAGCGGAGGAAGAATAGCAAGAACTACTGCCGCAATCACCACAACCGGAGTATAATACCTTGCAAACCGGGTAATAAAGTTCTCCACCGGCGCCTTTTTGCTGCTGGCATTCTCTACCAGTTCCAGAATACGTGCTACTGTGGAATCGTCAAATTCTTTCGTAACCTCTACCCGCAGCAGTCCGCTTCCATTGACGCATCCACTGATCATCTCATCTCCTGCTCTGACTCTTCTCGGGACGGACTCTCCTGTAAGAGCAGATGTATCGATCATGGAGTCTCCGGAAATAACCCTTCCGTCCAGAGGGATCCTCTCTCCGGCCTTTATGACAATTATATCCCCCACTGATACATCATCCGGATCCACCTGCTTTAGCTGTCCGTCTTCTTCAATATTGGCATACTCCGGGCAAATATCCATCAGGTCTGAGATTGACTGGCGGGAACGGTTTACGGCATAATTCTGAAACAGCTCCCCTACCTGATAAAACAGCATCACCGCAACTGCTTCTGAGTACTGTTGTACCGCAAATGCTCCTACTGTAGCCAGAGCCATCAGAAAGTTTTCATCAAACACCTGTCCGTTTCTGATATTGCGCAGAGCCCGGTAAATAATATCCCATCCAATGAGAAAATAGGGGATCAGATACAGCGCCGGCCATACCGGGCTTTTCTCCCCAAACGGCAGAAGTCCCAAATGCTCTGTTACTGTGAGGGCAATATAGATTCCAAAGGTTCCAAGGATACGTATAAGCATACGCTTCTGCTTTACTGTCATGTTCCGTTATTCCTCCTGATGCATCATTCTCAACGGCTCTACATCTGAATTGTACAGTCCGGCTCTACTTTTCTGCATACAGACTGCACTTCCTCCATAATCTCATCAAAACGGCTGTCATCCGCTTCAATCGTCATCTTCTGAGTCATAAAGCTCACATTGGCATCCCTTACCCCGTCAATCTTTTTAATGGCGTTTTCCATCTTTGCAGCGCAGTTCGCACAGTCTAAATTAGTTAATTTGAATTTCTTTTTCATGTTCTTATTTTCCTCCATTTTTATATTCTTACTCTGATATGTGATCCATACCCTGACTGAGTATGGTCTTTACATGGCTGTCTGCCAGAGAATAAAATACGGCCTTTCCTTCCCGCCGGTTCTTCACCAGACGGTTCTGCTTTAAAATCCTAAGCTGATGGGAAATAGCGGACTGATTCATGTTTAAAAGCTGGGCAATATCGCACACGCACATCTCTGATTCAAACAATACATACAAAATCTTAATCCGTGTGGAATCGCCAAACACCTTAAAAATCTCCGCCAGATCGTACAGCTGATCCTCATCCGGCATCTTATCAGTCACGGACTTTACCACATCCTCATGAACCTGATAAAAATCACAGCACTCTACATCATTTAATGCCATTTTTTTCCTCCTCTCCTTCGGCCGCTTAATATATGAATAAATGTTCATGTGTTTATATAAACAGTATAGTTCTTTTTTTCTGAATGTCAATAGTTAAATTTAAAAAATAAAAAAGCAGTGCCCTGAGATCTCATTTCTCAAAAGGCACTGCCTCAAATTTTAAAATATTACTGTTTTTCTTCTTCCGCAACCTGGATTCCCAGCTCTTCCAGCTGTTTTCCATCTACAGGAGCAGGAGCTTCCGTCATCAGACAGGATGCGTCCTTCACCTTAGGGAAGGCAATCACATCACGGATGCTGTCTGCGCCTACCATCAGCATAACCATACGGTCAAGGCCGTATGCCAGACCTGCATGAGGAGGAACGCCATACTTGAACGCTTTTAACAGGAAGCCAAACTGTTCCTGTGCACGCTCAGGAGTAAAGCCCAGAACCTCAAACATCTTTGACTGGATATCGGCCTGATGGATACGGACAGAGCCGCCGCCCATTTCCACGCCGTTTAATACTATATCGTAGGCCTTTGCCCGAACACGACCGGGATCGGAATCAAGGTACTGCAGATCCTCTTCCATAGGCATGGTAAATGGATGATGCATTGCCACATAGCGGTCCTCTTCCTCAGAATACTCAAGAAGCGGGAACTCAGTTACCCACAGGAACTTAAAGTCATCTTTTTTCAGCAGATCCAGCTGTCTTGCCAGCTCCAGACGCAGGTTGCCCAACACGTCGAATACAACCTTGTCCTTATCTGCTGCAAAGAGAAGGAGATCGCCCGCTTTTCCGTCCATGGCAGCGATCAGGGCAGCCATTTCCTCTTCCTTCATAAACTTTGCAAAGGAAGACTTAAAGGTGCCGTCCTCATTGATGGCAATGTATGCAAGACCCTTTGCCCCAAAGCCCTTTGCATACTCTACCAGAGCGTCGATTTTCTTTCTAGGCATATGGCCCTGGCCCTCAGCATTGATGCCGCGGACAGAACCGCCATTTTCCAGAGCGCCCTTAAATACCACAAATTCGCAGTCCTTCACAACCTCGGAAACGTTCTTTAATTCCATTCCAAAGCGCAGATCCGGCTTGTCGGAACCGAAGCGGTCCATCGCCTCTCTCCATGTCATGCGCTGGATGGGAAGCTGCAGCTCATAACCGCAGATTTCCTTAAAGAGCTTCTGTAAGAGACGCTCATTTACATCCAAAACATCATCTACATCCACAAAGGACAGCTCCATATCGATCTGTGTAAATTCCGGCTGGCGGTCTGCACGCAGATCCTCGTCGCGGTAGCAGCGGGCCAGCTGGAAATAGCGGTCATAGCCGGATACCATTAACAGCTGCTTAAACAGCTGGGGAGACTGGGGCAGAGCATAGAAAGAACCGGGATGCACACGGCTGGGAACCAGGTAATCTCTTGCGCCTTCAGGGGTGCTCTTAATCAGAGTAGGAGTCTCAATCTCAAGGAAGCCCTCTTCTGCCAGAAATGCTCTTGTGAGAGTTGCCACGCGGCTGCGGGTAATCAGATTGTGCTGGATATCAGGCCGTCTCAAATCAAGGAAACGGTACTCCAGACGCAGCTCTTCCTTTGTCTTGCTCTTCTCCTCAATAGGGAATGGCGGTGTCTCAGACTCAGCCAGGATCCGCAGGGAATTGGCACGGATCTCGATGGCTCCTGTAGCCAGATTTTCATTTACAGCGCCGGAACGGGCCTCTACGCGGCCTTCTACTGCCACTACAAACTCGCTTCTTAACTTCTCAGCCTTTGCGAAGTTCTCAGCGCCGCAGTCATTTTCCTCGAAAATCAGCTGTAAAATACCGGAACGGTCTCTTAAGTCTACGAAAATAATGCCGCCTTTATTTCTGCTCTTCTGAACCCAGCCCATAACGGTGACATTTTCACCGATCTGCGCTGCAGTTACCTCTGTACATCTGTGGGTACGCTTCAACCCAGCCATTGATTCTGCCATGATTATTCTCCTTTATCATCGTAAAGATTTATCGCATTCGCGCATTTTGCAGTAAGCTCCTGAACTATGAACATTCAGGTGACTTTGGAGGCTGTTAGAAAGCCTTAGAGGGTTAAACGTTTCGTTAAGAGCCATATCAAACCTGTTTGAGCGCAGCGAGTTTTTGATATGGCTCTTGTATTTAGAAATGTTTCAGCCTCTTAGCCTTTCTTACAGTCGTAAACCAGAACCTGAATGTTCTGTTCAGAAGATGGCTGCAAAATGCGCAAATGCATTTTCGCCCTTAATGCTTCAGGCTCTCTCTGTAAAACTCCTTAAACTCTCCATAGCCCTCTTTGCCAAGCTGCTCCTTCTGGAACTTCTTGTTTTTATTCATCTGGGCTACCAGCACCTGAACGCCGTTCTTTCTCTCCTCCATGGCCTCACGGATCACTGCTGCCAGAGCTGCGGAATCGATGCCCTTTTCAAAGAGATATGCCTTCTTTTCTCCGGCTCCCGGAACGGTAAAGCCGTTATCTAAGAGGATGGTGACAATGCGCTCAAAACCGATGGAAAAGCCGCAGGCCGGCGTTTCCATGCCAGTGAACTTTCCGATCATCTTATCGTAGCGTCCGCCGCCTGCCACAGAACCGCCGAAGCCCTCCATGGATACCTCGAAAATAGTGCCTGTGTAGTAGGACATACCACGAACCAGAGTGGGATCAAATACAAGTCCAAACTCAGTTTCAGCCACATCCTTAACGGTCTCCATAATGTGTACCAATCCCTGGCATACTGCCGGATCCATTACATCCTTTAAGGTCTCGCCCAGAGCCTTTACACCCTCTGCATCTCTTGTAACGGTACGGAGAAGCTCCAGATAACGGTCTACGCTTTCCTTTGCATTTCCATTTTCAAGAAGCTCCTTCTCCACACCCTCAAAACCGATCTTGTCCATCTTATCCAGGGTAATCAGAACACTGTCCATAGCCTCCTCAGAGAAGCCGCAGTAGCGGGCCATGCCAAAAAGGATACCACGGTCGTTGATACGGACGGTAAAACCATTGTCAGGGCAGATTTTTCCAAGAGCGGTTGTAGTGGCTAAAATCAGCTCAATCTCTGCCAGATTGGTAGCATCACCCAGAATGTCAATATCACACTGGGTAAACTGACGGAAACGGCCCTTCTGGGGACGGTCTGCCCTCCATACGCTTCCCATCTGCAGCGCCTTAAAGGGGCTTGGAAGGCTGGATGCATTGTTTGCATAATAGCGGGACAGCGGCAGTGTCAGGTCGTAGCGCAGACCGCTGTCGGTTAAATCATTTTCATCCTGTGCGGTTTCCAGATTTAACTTGTCGCCTCTTTTTAATACCTTGAAAATCAGTTTTTCATTGTCTCCGCCCTGCTTGCTGGTCAGGTTCTCAATGTGCTCTACACAGGGAGTTTCGATCTGGGAAAAGCCAAAGCTCTTATAGGTTTCACGGATCTGGTTCATAACATACTCACGGATCTGCATCTCGGCAGGCGTGATATCTTTCATTCCGGTTACTGGTTTTTTCGTTAACGGCATAGTATTTTCTCCATAATTTGCGTTTTGTTTCGTGATTACTATTGTAGTGTACTTTTTCTATTTTGCAAGTGTTTTGAGGAAATTCGCGGGAAATCAGGGCTGGAATATACCGTTTACCCCAATATCCTCTCCTTCCGCCCGATCATCTCATCAATCCTGCTGATATACTGCTCTACTTCCTTCACATTCTCGCACCGTTCCCTGCGGTTTTCTGCAGGGAATACAACCTTTGTGGTGGTGCCTGCGCCGCAGGCGGCGATGGTCTGAAGCTCCTCCATGATGAGGATATTGTAAATGCAGGCTTTGCCGGGAAGGGAATAGCCTACGTTTTCAAAATTTCCGGCCATGTTTTTCTGGCGGTAAAGATAATAGGGTTCCATGCCAAGGCGACGGGCGCAGGCCTCGCTCATGGCGATCATCTCAGGTGTATTGTTTATCTTTAAGCCGCTGTACTCTTCCTTAAACATATTTAAACGGGCAGCCCGCTTGATGGCCAGGGAATGAACCGTAAGAGAATCGGGCCTGAGAGCCTCGATCTCTTCCAGTGTGTGGCGTACATCGTCTAAATCCTCCTCCGGAAGCCCCATGATCAGATCCATATTGATATTGTCAAAGCCCAGCTCTCTTGCCATGAGGAACTTTTCCTTTACCATCTCCACCGTATGGCGGCGGCCGATCAGATCCAGAGTCTTCTGGTTCATAGTCTGGGGATTTATGGAAATCCTGGTGATGCCATGGTCTCTCAGCACCCGAAGTTTTTCCTCTGTGATACTGTCAGGCCGCCCTGCCTCCACCGTAAATTCCAAAGCATTCTCCGTATCAAACAGCTGATCCAGCTTTGTCAGGATCGCGTCAATGTCCTCTGCCGGCAGAGCAGTTGGGGTTCCGCCTCCAAAGTAGATGGTATCCAGAGGGCGTCCCTTCATCTTGTCTGCCACATATTCCATTTCCTTAAATAATGCTTCCAGATAAAGGCCGGTGCGCCCCTTCCATTTGCTGATGGGATAGGAGGTAAAGGAACAATAAAGGCAGGTGGTGGGACAGAATGGGATTCCCACATACAGGCTGTATCCCCTGTCATAATCCAACGGCTCTAAAAGCATTTTCTCCCTTGCGGCAATTTCAATGCTCAAATCAATCTTTTCATCGCTCGCCAGATAGTTTTTTTTCATAAAGGAGCGGATCTCTTCCTCCTTCCAGCCCTCCTCCAGACGGCTTAAAGCAATCTTGGTGGGCCGGATTCCCGTGAGGGACCCCCAGGGCAGCTCATGGCCGGTGCGTTCTGTGAGCATACGGTAAAATAGCTGCTTTACCACATTTTTCGTCTCGCTGTGGTCGGAAAGATCCGAATATCCTCTGGAGGATGACGCAAGGTGAAAGTCCTCCAGTCCTTCCGGCACTGGAAAATAAGGACTGCAGCCTGCGGCCTCTCCCTCTTTTATCTGTTCCCAGAGGGCAATCCCTACATTCCATTCCTGTCCGGCCGCATCCTCCTCCGAGGCAGCGCAGCCGTCCTCTTCCTTCTGTATGAGACGGGTCTGCACATAAAAATCCACTCCGTCTTTTATTTCATGGGCATATGTTTCGCCCGGATAAAAAGACATCAGAAGTTCTCTGATGTCCTGTTCGTATGCATTATCCTGTATCAGTAAACCGATCATTTTGTTCCTGCTTTCTATTTTCTATCTATAGCATGCAATAGGATTGTTCTGCGCCTCATAACCAATGGTAGTGGGCTCTCCATGGCCCGGATAGACCATAGTATCTCCCGGCAGTATAAACAGCTTCCTAAGTACAGAATCCACCAGCGCTCTGCTGCTTCCTGTCGGCAGATCTGTCCGTCCATAGGAATCCTGGAACAGAGTATCTCCAGACAGAAGCACCTCTTCTTCCGGCAGATAATAGCACACAGAGCCTGCGGTATGGCCGGGAGTTGCAATGACTTTCCACTTATATCCCAAAAGCTCCAGCTCATCCCCGTCATGTACCAGCCTGTCTGCATGAAAACTCAGAGAATGGCCTGTAAAATGAGCGGTCAGATTCAAAGACGTATCCGCCAGCATACCATCCTCGGTTTCCGATGCATAGATGGGAATGGTAAAGGCCCTTGCTATCTGAAGAGCCGCTCCGATATGGTCAAAATGCCCATGGGTCAGAAGCACAGCCTGAAGCTTTATCCCAAGCTCACTGCATTTATTTAAAATATAATCTCCGTTGTCTCCGGGGTCTACTGCCACAGCCTCTTTGGTTGTGTCGTTGTAAACCAGGTAACAGTTCGTGCTTACCGGCCCCAATACGCAGGTTTTGATTCTGAAATCGCTCATACGCATCCTCCTTTAGCCCGTGGTTCTCTGGATATCCAGCACGCCTTCAATCTGGCGGATCTTATCTGTGATCCGGTTCAGTTCTTCCGTGCCGTGAATGTCAAAGGTCATGATAATGGTTGCCTTGCCCTGCTTGCTGGTTCTCACATTCATAGAAGTAATATCAATCTGCTTCTCTGTAAATACCTTGGAAATATCCGCAAACATGCCAATGCGGTTATTGGCGAAAATCTGAATTTCCGTAGAGTACTGCTCCGTACTTCCCGCTGTTTCCGCCACCTGCCATTCTGCATCGATCAGACGAACTCTCTCTTCCTGAGGAAGATTGATCACATTAATACAATCTGTACGGTGGATCGACACACCGCGGCCTCTGGTGACAAAGCCTACGATCTCATCGCCGGGAACCGGATTGCAGCAGCGTGAAAAACGCACTGCCAGGTCATGAAGTCCCTTCACCACAATGCCGCTCTTATTTTTGCGCACCGTCGCTTCTCCGGAGCGGCCGTCTGTATCGGCAATGCCGCCCAATACGTCTGCATCTGTGATCTCACGCTTGCGCTTCTTCTCCCGCTCCTCCATCATCTTATTGATGACCTGGCCTTCCTTCAGGCCGCCGTGGCCGATGGATGCCAGCACGGAATCCCAGTCCTTAAAGGCATACCGGTGCATAACCTTTTCCATAAACTCCGGTTTTCCAAGCTCCGCCCAGTTGATGCCCTTGGCCTTGCAGTAGCGCTCTACCGCCTCACGGCCCCGGATGATATTGTCCTCCTTCATCTGGGTCTTAAACCACTGGTTAATCTTGTTTTTGGCCTGGGTGCTCTTTACCACCTTCAGCCAGTCGCGGCTGGGACCCTTGCAGTTCTGGGAGGTGACAATCTCGATCTGGTCGCCGTTCTGGATCACATACTCAATGGGAACCAGCTTTCCGTTTACCCTTGCTCCTACCATCTTGTTGCCAACCGCACTGTGGATGCAGTAGGCAAAGTCAATAGGCGTAGAGCCGCTTGGAAGGGTCTTTACATCACCCGAGGGCGTAAAGCAGTATACGCTGTCGGAAAACAGATCCAGATCGCCCTTTACCATATTTAAGAATTCTTTGGAATCATCCGTATCCTTCTGCCACTCCAGGATCTGGCGCAGCCAGCTCATCTTTTCTTCTTCCTTGCCTGCTGCTACCTGTCCGCTGCCGCTTTCCTTATATTTCCAGTGAGCCGCAATACCGTACTCCGCCGTGCGGTGCATTTCGTAGGTACGGATCTGGATCTCAAAGGGCTGTCCTGTGCTGCCGATCAGAGTGGTATGGAGAGACTGGTACATATTTGGCTTCGGCATGGCGATATAGTCTTTAAAACGACCAGGTATCGGCTTATACATCTCGTGGATGACGCCAAGAGCCGCATAGCAGTCCTTCACCGTTTCTACCATGATGCGCACGGCAAAAAGATCGTAAATCTGATCCAGGGTCTTGTTCTGCTTGACCATCTTTTTATATATGCTGAAGAAATGCTTCACCCTGCCGCCTACGGAAGCCTCGATGCCCGCCTCATCCATATGCTCTTTTACCTCAGATACAATGGACTGGACAAAGGCCTCTCTGGCGTCCTTTCGCAGATCCACCTTTTCTACCAGATCGTAATACACATCCGGATGGAGGAATTTTAAAGACAGGTCATCCAGCTCGATCTTAATCTTGGAAATACCCAGACGGTCTGCAATGGGAGCATAGATCTCCAGTGTCTCTCTGGCCTTTTCCTTCTGCTTCTCCGGCTTCCAGTATTTTCCAGTCCGCATATTGTGGAGACGGTCTGCCAGCTTGATAATGATGACGCGGATATCCTTTGCCATGGCAAGAAACATCTTCCGCAGGTTCTCCGCCTGGATCTCCACCTTATCCTTATCCCAGTTTAACTGGGTCAGCTTGGTAACGCCGTCTACCAGAAAGGCTACCTCAGAGCCAAACTCCTTTGTCAGCTGCTCAAGGGTCATAATGGTGTCTTCAACCACATCATGGAGAAGGCCCGCTGCAATGGTCTCCTTATCCATTTCCAGATCAGCCAGAATGATCGCCACGCAGAGCGGATGGATAATATAGGGCTCTCCTGATTTGCGCTTCTGCTCCTTGTGAGCCTCATCAGCGATTTTATATGCCTTTTCGATCATGGTAAGATCATCCGACGGATGGTACTTTTGGATGGCGCGGATCAGATCCTGATACAGTACCTCCGGACTGGTAAAATCAGCCGGCGCTTCCAGTTCAATATCCAGTTTTTCTTTTGTTCCCTCTTTTCCCATATGTGTGGTCACCTTTTTCTTAGAAATAATTAGTTATCATTATAATTTTATTTCTGTGAAAAAGCAAGGCCGTCCTTGAAAATATGGCGTCCATGACCGAAACAAATAAAAATTCAGGGATATCCATACATCTTTTTCATGTACAGTTATCCCTGAATCCATATGTTTATTTCATGCTGTCAGCGCCAAACGGGCCTTTATGACAATTCCAGCTTTCCCGTATAGAGCTGATAATACGTTCCCTTTAAGCGGATCAGATCCTCATGGTCTCCCCGCTCGATGATCCGTCCATGATCCAGCACAATGATCGCGTTGCTGTTGCGGATGGTGGACAGACGGTGGGCGATCACAAATACGGTGCGCTCCTTCATCAGATTGTCCATACCTTTCTGCACAATACTCTCGGTTCTGGTATCAATACTGGAGGTTGCCTCGTCTAAGATCAATACTGGCGGATCTGCCACCGCAGCCCTGGCGATAGATAAGAGCTGTCTCTGGCCCTGAGACAGCTCCTCGCCGTCTCCGCTTAACATGGTATCATAGCCCTGAGGCAGCATACGGATAAACTGATCCGCATGGGCCAGCTTTGCAGCCGCATATACCTCTTCATCTGTAGCGTCCAGCTTTCCGTAGCGGATATTTTCCCGGATTGTCCCTGTAAATAAATGGGTATCCTGAAGCACGATTCCCAGAGAACGCCTTAAATCGTCCTTCCTGATCTTCGTAATATTGATGCCGTCATAACGGATCTTTCCATCCTGAATATCGTAAAAACGGTTGATCAGGTTGGTAATGGTGGTCTTTCCGGCTCCTGTAGAGCCTACAAATGCCAGCTTTTGACCGGGCTTTGCAAACAGGCTGATATCATGGAGGATCACCTTTTCATCATCATAACCAAAGGTCACATTCTCAAACCGAACGTCGCCTGTAAGCTCTGTATAGGTCACACTGCCGTCGCCGTGGGGATGCTTCCAGGCCCACATGCCGGTACGCTCCTTACATTCAGAAATCACCCCGTCCGCATCCTTTCTGGCATTGACCAGAGTTACATAGCCTTCATCCTTTTCCGGCTTCTCATCAATCAGGGCAAAAATACGTTCCGCGCCTGCCAGAGCCATGATAATGGCGTTAAACTGCTGGGCCACCTGCATAAAGGGCTGGGTAAAGCTCTTTGTAAACTGCAGGTAGGAAGCCATCACACCCAGGGTAATGCCGCCGACTCCCAGCACAGACAGGAAACCTCCCAGCACTGCCGTAAGCACAAACTGCATATTTCCAATGTTTCCGATCACAGGCCCCATAATGTTGGCAAAGGTATTGGCCTGAGAAGCACATTCAAAAAGCGCTTCATTTAATTTGTCAAACTCCTCCTCGGATTTGCGCTCATGGTTAAATACCTTAACCACTCTCTGGCCGTTCATCCGCTCTTCCACAAAGCCTGTTATGTCCGCTACAGCCACCTGCTGGCGCACAAAATATTTTCCGCTGTTTCCTCCGATCTTTCTGGATACGAAAAGCATGACAACAATAACCAGTACAGCCAGCACCGTAAGAGCAGGGCTTAACACCAGCATGGAGATAAAAGTTACTACGATCGTAAAAAAGGAAGACAGCGCCTGGGGGATGGACTGGCTGATCATCTGGCGCAGCGTGTCTGTATCGTTGGTGTAAAGACTCATGATAGAGCCGGTTGTATTCTGATCAAAATACCGGATCGGAAGGGTCTGCATGTGCTCAAACATATCGTCACGGATCCGTTTTAACACACCCTGTCCGATATAGACCATCAGTCTTGTATAGGTAAAGGCGGCAAGTACACCCGCAACGAAAATACAGGCCAGCGTTCCCAGCGCCCGGTACAGCCCGGCAAAATCCGGCGTCTGCTGTCCGATCAGCGGGATAATAAAGTCGTCCAGCAGAAATTTCAGCGACAGAGATACGGAAATGCTTGCTCCTGAACTGATAAAGATACAGACAAATACCAGAAAAAAGCGCAGCTTATACGTTTCTGTCACATATTTTAAAAGACGCTTTGCGGTCTGAGCCGTGTTTTTGGAAATCTGTAGTTTCTTACTGCTCATTCTCTTCGCCTCCCTTCATCTGAGACTCATATACTTCACGGTAGATCTCATTGGTGCGCAGAAGCTCACTGGAAGTACCCACGCCCACAATCTGTCCTTCCTCCAGAACAATGATCTGATCTGCGTCCTCAATGGAGGAAACCCGCTGGGCAATAATGATCTTTGTAGTATCGGGAATCTCCTCTCTGAAGGCCCTGCGAATGAGAGCATCCGTCTTTGTGTCTACCGCACTGGTAGAATCATCCAGGATCAGGATCTTAGGCCGCTTTAACAGCGCTCTCGCAATACACAGGCGCTGCTTCTGGCCGCCGGATACGTTGTTTCCGCCCTGAACGATCATAGTATCATAACCGTGAGGAAACTCCTTTACAAACCCGTCCGCCTGAGCCAGACGGCATACCCGCTCCACTTCCTCATTGGAGGCCCTTTCATTGCCCCAGCGGATATTCTCATAAATGCTTCCTGTGAAAAGCACATTTTTCTGGAGCACCATGGAAACCTGGTCTCTCAGAACCTCCAGGTCGTACTCTCTTACATCAATTCCGCCTACCTTTACGCTTCCCTTTGTCACATCATATAATCTGGGAATCAGCTGTACCAGCGTGGATTTGGAGCTTCCGGTCCCTCCGATAATGCCTACGGTCTGTCCCGGCTTGATGGAAAGATTTACATCCTTTAAGGAAAGAGGGCCGCCTTCACCTGCATAGCTGAAATCTACATGCTCAAAGGTGATGCTTCCGTCCGCAACCTCCTTCACCGCCTGCTCCTTTGCCTGCATTTCAGGCACTTCCGTAAGGACACTGGTAATACGGTCTGTGGATGCCTCAGCAATCATGATCATAACAAAGACGAAGGTAACCATCATCAGGGACATCATGATCTGCATAGCATAGACGATCACGCTTGTCATCTCTCCTGTCTCCATGGTTCCAAAGACAATGCTCCTGCCGCTGATTGCTACCAGAAGGATGATCACTATATAAATTACCGTCTGCATTACAGGAGAATTCCATGCCACAATCCCTTCAGCCTTTGTAAAAAGCTTGTAAACGTACTTGGATATATCATGGAACTTACCGATTTCATAATCTTCCCGTACAAAAGATTTTACCACTCTGGAAGCGTTTACATTTTCCTGTACAGAATTATTTAAAATATCGTACTCGTCAAAAACCTTTACAAAATGGGGATGGGCCTTCTTCGCAATAAAAATCAGGGCGCCGCCCAGAACGGGGATCACAACTAAAAATAAAAGCGCAATCTTTGGATTGATGGTCAGAGTCATAACCCATGATAAAGCTACCATGATGGGCGCTCTGGCTAACAGGCGCAGGCTCATCATATAAGCCATCTGAACATTGGTAATATCCGTAGTCATACGGGTTACAAGACCTGAGGTAGAGAAATGGTCGATATTCTTAAACGAAAACTCCTGAACCCTGTAAAATATATCATGGCGCAGATTTTTTGCATATCCCGCCGCCGCGATTGCCGCCGTCTTTCCGGCTGTTACGCCGAAATACAGGGCAAGCATTGCCATCACAACCAGTATGAAGCCCCTCTGGATGATGTAAGGCAGATTGCCTCCTGCGATTCCAATGTCAATGATCTTTGCCATTTCCATGGGGATCATAACTTCTAACAGCACCTCCAGCAATACAAATATGGGAGTCAGTATAGACTGCTTTTTGTATTCCCGGACCGACTTTAAAAGTAATTTATTCATCCTTTTCCTCTTCCTCCTTTATGTTTTTATTTGTTTTAGACGCTTCCTCCTCCGCTTTTACAAGATTGCCGAACATCCGGCACATCACACTGCGCCAGATATGAAGCTCTTCTTCCGGGATTCCCTCCATAAGAAGGGCTTCCGTTCTGCCCAGCTGCTCTAAAATCTGGGGACGCAGTGACTCCGCCCTGGCTGTCGGCACAATGCGCTTAAGCCTTGCATCCTGAGGAACGCTTTCTCTCCTGATGAATCCATTTTTTTCCAAAAGCTTCAGGATCCCTGTTACCGTTGATTTGCGGATACGGAACTCTTCCTCGATATCCTTCTGATACACATCCGTATGAAGGGTCCGCAGAAGGATAAACTTCATAATATGCCGCTGAGACCCGGTCAATCCCTCATCCATCAGCTCCTCCTGGATGTTCCTGCGCTTTAACTGATGAGAGAGCATATGGATCATCCTTCCCATATGCATTGTTTCCATTCTGCATTCCATATCCTGCATCATTTCACCTCTTCGTATGCACTGCTTTCAGATAGTTAGCGTCCTAACTTTTGGTATTATACAGACTTAAAAATTTAATGTCAAGATAGTTTCACAGGGGAAAATGTGAAAAATATGTGTTCAAAAAAGCGTCCATCCCATTTTTCAACAGAATGAACGCTTCTGGACGGAAAATTACTTTCCCTCATAAACGATTGCAGAGTCCACTGCATAATCCTTTAACTTCTCTCTGCCCTTTAATCCGGCCAGTTCCATTACAAAACAGATTTTTACCACCTGGCCTCCCAGCTGTTCGATCAGCTTTATAATCGCCTCTGTAGTGCCTCCGGTGGCGATCAGATCGTCTACGATCACAACCTTCTGGCCCGGACGGATGGCGTCCTTATGGATCTCGATCTCTGCAGTTCCGTATTCTAGTTCATACTCTGCAGAAATGGTCTCGCAGGGAAGCTTTCCCTTTTTGCGCACAGGCACAAAGCTCTTATGCTCTGCATAGGCCACCGGTACGCCGAAAATAAAGCCTCTGGACTCCGGCCCAACGACTACGTCATAATCCAGATCCTTCACCATGGCGCGCAGGCTGTCTACTGCCAGCTGCAGTCCGTCTGCATCCTGTAAAATAGAGGTTACATCCCTGAAAATGATTCCCGGCTCCGGGAAATCAGGAATGCTTCTTACATATTCTTCCAGTTTTTTCATGTCTGCCTTCTCCTTTTGTTTGATCTGCAATCGGTTCACGGACTATTCTTCCTTCAGGTTCCGTACCGTATCCCGTATGATAAGCTTATTATCCAGATAAATTCTCCTGTTATCCACAATTCCATCGTCCAGACGGCGCAGAAGCACTCTGGCGCCCTCTCTGGCGATATCTCCCATGTTTCTCTCCACCGTAGTCAGATGCATATCGGAATAACCGGACAAATCCCAGTTATCAAAGCCGATCAGAGAAACGTCTCCCGGCACGGACAGCCCCGCCTCATCGATCGCTGTCCTTGCTCCAAAGGCCATCTCATCATTAAAACAGAGAATTGCCGTAGGCTCATAGGAAAGGAGCTGTTTTGCTGCGCTGTAGCCGCTTCCGTAACGATAGTTTCCATTAATCATAGGCACCTGATCGGGATCCAGCCCGTGCTTTCGCATGGAGATCCGCCAGCCTCTGTGGCGCAGGCGGGTAGAATCCAGCTCTGGCCTTCCCTCGATGACTGCCAGCTTCCGATGGCCATTATCCAAAAGGTAATCCATGGCCCGTTCCATGGCCCTGGCCTCGTCTGTTGTCACATTGGGCGCATCGATATCCACGGAACGGCAGATAACCGTCATGGGAATCTTCTTTGACAGAACCTCATCCATAAATTCCATATCCTCATTTTTCTGAGACAGAACAATGATCCCGTCAAAATAGCTGGGATTTAAGGTACCCGGTTCATGCATATCAATACCCTTTACCACTACATTATACTTGCTTCCCGTAATACTGTAAACCCCTGTAAGTACATCGTGAAGCACATAGGGAGAAGTCATTTTGCTGATCGTTGAAAAATACAGTCCGATCACATAGGAACGTGATTTTTTCAAGTGGATCGCTGCCTGATTGGGTACATATCCCATTTCAGACGCCAGACGGCGGATCCTGTCTCTTGTCTCGGAATATCCCCCCACTCCGTTTAAGGCCCTGGAAACCGTTGAATAGGAAACCTCCGCCTTTTTAGCGATATCCTTGATCGTTACTGCCACTTTATCCCCTCCGTTTTACATATTCCCGATATTTTCTGTGACAACTGCAGGCCCTTCCTGGCCGCTTATCTCCACATCCTTTAATATAAGCTCTTCGATATTATTTGCATAGATTCCCTGGCGGCAGGTGGTCTTACTGCAGCCCTCCATCATGGCCGGCTGGCCGCACATAGGTTCATCTGCATAAGTTACCCGCACATGCTCCATCTCTACCCGTCCGATCTTCTTTTCCGGCAGGCCGTACATATAGGCAGCAGCCACATGGCAATTTCTGGCCTCAATATTTCTAAAGGTAAGGGTAGCGATCTCCGGCAGGCGGTCATCCACCGGTCCGGCTTCCTTGCTGCGGACATACTCAGAATGGCCATCCGGATCGCAGAAATAGAAACAATTGATCACAAAGGGAGTCATTACATGATCCATTGTGATATTTTCAAATAAAATACCCTGAACTACCGCATCCTTTCCACGTCCTCTTCTGGTCTTGATCCGCAGTCCCCGGTCCGTATGAAGGAACATACAGTCTCTTACGGTCAGATTCTTCACGCCTCCGGCCATCTCGCTTCCGATGGTAATGGAGCCGTGGCCGTCGCGCATACAGCACTGACGGATGGTTACATTTTCACAGGGACGCTTATAGGTAGATCCCATATAGATTTTTCCTGATTTTAAAGCAATACAGTCATCGCCCAGAGAGAAATACACACCTGTAATTTCCACATTTTTACAGGACTCCGGATCCAGGCCATCAGTGTTGGGAGAATCCTTTGGATTTAATACCTTCATGTCCAGGAAACGAAGGTTGTCGGAAAAATAAGGATGGAGATTCCAGCTTGGGCTGTTCTGTACCGTGATACCCTGGAGAACTACATGTTCACACCGCTCTAAAAATACCATTCTGGGGCGGAATGCGCCGTTCATGATCTTGGGATCCTTCCACCAGTTCTCTCTGTCTGCATTTCCATCTATCGTTCCCTGTCCGTAAATCGTTACATTTTTTACGTTCACACCTGTAATAATAGCTGTAAACATAGGAAGAGGATTTCCCTCCCAGGTACCCAGATTGTACTCATCCTTTTCATTATAACTCTGGATCATCCCTTTGAACACAGGAAAACGGCTGCGGTCTGTAAAAGCAGACAATACGGCTCCCTCATCCAGCTCAATGGAAACATCATCCTTAAGGAACAGAGAGGAGATCCGGTAGGTTCCTGCCGGGATCAGCACACGGCTCTCTTTCGGGCAGGCCATGATCGCTGCCTGGATAAAAATCGTGTCATCGCTCTCCCCATCTCCCTTTGCGCCAAAGTCGCGGACATTTAAGGTAACAAACTCATAGTCTGTAGCAAAGTAGGACATAATCCTCTCTCCGGCCTCATTGACCGCCTCTACTTCGTACTGGGTATCGGGAGTCAGATGATACAGGCTGGTGACCGCCTTGTCTGTTTTTGCCGCCTCTTTGTGATTTAAGTAGATAGTCCAGGAAGAGGCTGTATGGTAGCGTCCTCCGTCTTCAATTTCAATTACCGCACATCTTGCGTTCTTGTAGATTACTTTTAATTCCATAGCTTTTGTCTCCTTTAACAAAAATAGAGGAATCCCCCGAAAGAGAATCCTCCGTTTTTTAATGTACCATGCAACATTTAACCCTTTACACCGCCGGCTGCGATACCGTCAATAAAGGAATCCTGGGCGCAGAAAAATACCACCAGGGAAGGAATAATGGAAATCAGGGACATTGCCAGAATCCGGTTCCACTGGAAGCCTACGTCGCCGTCCATAGACATACGCAGATATACGGAGTTGGTATATTTATCCATATCAGCGATATAGATCAACGGGCCCTGGAAGTCATTGTTGGTCCACATGAACTGGAACAGCGCACAGGATACCAGTGATGGCTTTAACATAGGCACAATTACATACCACAGTGTTTTTAAGGTGTTGCAGCCGTCAATCTTAGCCGCCTCCTCCAGCTCTTTTGGTACGCCTCGTAAGAACTGGATCAGCATGAATACAAAGTAGGTATCAGCTGCAAATAAGGACGGGATAACCAGAGGCAGGTAGGTATTTACCCACTTCCAGTTGTTGAACATGATGTACTGAGGTGCGTTTAATACAACCTGAGGAAGGAACAGGGTAGACATCAGCAGTGCAAAAAAGATGTTCTTTCCTTTAAAGTTGAAACGTCCAAAGCCATATGCTGTGATCGTTGCGGATACAACGGTAAAGATAACCTTCGGAATAACGATCTTGTAGGTATTGATCAGAGATTTAACCAGATCGATCTTTCCTCCGTAACTCTTAAATGCATTGTCATAGCCGTCGAATACAGGATTCTTCGGGATAAACCATGCGCTGGTGAAGATCTCGGAGTTGGTCTTAAAGGTTGCTCCCACCATCCAGATCAGAGGATACACCATGATAATCCCTACCAGGATCAGAAGGGTGTAGCGGATCACAGTACTGATTTTTCTTCTTGTCTCTCTTGTCATCTGATTCTACCTCCCATCCTCATCTGAATAGTAAACCCACTTCTTCTGGCTGACAAATGCAACAACGGTCATAGTCATAGTAATCAAGAACAGGATCCACGCCTGGGCGCTTGCCATACCCATCTTGTGGCGGAGGAATGCGTTGTTGTAGATCAGCATGGAGATCAGGGTGGTTGCTCCGTTTGGTCCGCCCTTGGTTACAAGGAACGGTCCGTTGAACTCCTGGAATGCCTGGCATAACTGGGTAACCAGGTTGTAGAAAATAACCGGTGTGATCAGGGGTACGGTAATCTTAAAGAACTGTGTCCACTTGCCGGCGCCGTCGATGGAAGCCGCCTCATAAAGATCCTCAGACACGCCCTTTAAGGCTGCCAGGAAGATAACCATAGCGGAACCGAACTGCCATACACGGAGAAGTACGATCACCATCAGGGCGCTCATGTCGCCGGCCATCCAGTTGATCTCCGGGATACCGAACGCGCCTAAAACGGTGTTGATCAGACCGTCTGTGTTAAATACAGCTCTCCACAGGATAGCGATCGCGATGGAGCCGCCCAGAATGGAAGGGATGTAGTAAGCGGTTCTGAAGAAGTTTACGCCCTTTAACTTAAAGTTTAAGATGTAGGCAATAAACAGAGCGAACATCAGCTTTAAGGGCACGTCAAAAATGGCGTATTTAAACGTTACCACAAAGGCGCGGATGATATCGGGATCCGTAAAGATCTTCTCGTAATTCATCATGCCGTACTTGGTAATGCCATTGAAAAGGTCGTAGTTGGTGAAGCTGTAAAAAAGGGATGAGAGGAAGGGATATACCTTAAACAGGATAAAACCAACCAGCCAGGGCAGGATGTACAGAAGGCCGATATTCAGCGCCCAGAATCCTTTCTTGTTTTTCATACGGTTACCTCCATAATATTTCGTACTTTTATACGCGGTCCGCATACTTTTCTGCCAGGAGAGTGCCCAGGGCGCAGCCCTTTTTTATGGCGTATGCGAGCTGCTCGCCGGAAGCCCCTTTGGAAGCTTCCAGATGTTTTCTTATGCCTTCACGGAACATGTCCTGGAGCGCTCTGTAATGCTCATAGATCTCCGGAGACATCTCCTCTATCATGTCGATCAGCAGGGCCAGATCTGCCTCGCTGAGAGTTTTCTGTATTTTAAAATAAGTAACAATACTGCTGTAATTTTCTTTGTTTTTAACTGCTTCTCTGATTTCTTTTTCTGTCATATTCACTGTTCCCCTCAAAGGGAGGCAGCGTCTGAAAGGGACGCTGCCGTTTATTTCTTGCGGATTAGTAGTTGCTGTAGCACTCATCAATGCCCTTAAGCAGTTCCTCGGCAGCCTCGGCAGATGTCGTGTTGCCTGCGGACAGCTTACCGAATACCTTGTAGTATACGCCGTCAGGGTTAGCCTTTAAGTCATTATGCTCGAAGTAGGGATCCAGAGGGAACTTGCTGTATGCAGTCACCTTGGAGTTTGCTTCCTTAACCATCTCATCGCCGATTCCCTTCTCATTGAGAATCTCAATTGCCTTCTTGGAGCAAGGGATACCTCTCTCAGTACCGGAGATTTCGATGCCTTCATCCTCATTTAACAGGAAGTTGATCAGCATGGCTGCTTCCTTCGGATGCTCAGAATTTGCTGCAACTGCAAATGCCATGGATACCTTGGTAAATCCGCCGTTGTGATCGCCGAACTTGATGAAGTCGCCGATTACCAGCTCCTGTCCAGGCTTATCTGTACTCTCTGCGATCGCCTGCTGGAACTTGCTTACAGAAGAATCCCACTCAAGGATACCTGCATACTTACCGTTGATCCACTTAGCGTTCTTGTCAAGAGAGTCTGCCATATCGCCCTGAAGTGTAGCCAGAGTAGGAATTACATGATTCTCTTCCAGCTTTGTGATGAAATCCATACCTTCCTGGATCTCTTCCTTTGTATACTGAACAGCTCCGTCCTCTACCCAGGCCTTGCCGTACTTGCTCTCTAAGTAGTATACCAGGAAGATCGCACGGTCGTACTCGCCCAGTGCCAGAGGATAATAATCGTCGCCGTATGCCTTAAATGCCTCTCCGGCTGCCAGTAAGGATGCCTCGTCTGTAGGAAGCTCGCATCCGATCTCATCAAATGTGGTCTTATTCCAGTAGAACAGACGGCCTGTCAGAGAAATCGGAACTGCCATCAGCTTTCCGTCTGCCTTACACTGATCCAGAACCTCCTGGTCAAACTGTGTCAGGTCGATCACATCGCTGTACTCGTCCAGATTTACGAAATTCTTACCGTTTCCGCTATAGGATGTGATCCAGTTCCAGTTGATCTGCATTACGTCAGCTGCATTGCCGCCCTGGATTGCCAGAGCCTGCTTCTCTTCCCAGCCGGTCCATGCGCCATACTCAGCCTCAACCTTGATGTTTGGATACTTTTCCATGAAAGCGGCGATTGCCTTTTCTGTTGCCTCATGACGGGCATCACCGCCCCACCATGAAAACTTTAAGGTAACTTCCTCATTGCTCGCTGCGCTGTCGCCGCCCTCAGCCTTACCTGCTGCAGTTGTATCTGTAGATGCGGACGTACCGCCGCAGGCTGCCAGAGATAATGCCATGGTAGATGCCAGAGCCAGAGATACTGCTTTTTTGAAATTTCTCTTCATTTTACTCTCTCCCTTTCTTTTCCCCTTCGCATACACATTTTGCAAAGGTTTGCAACATTGTTCTGAAAATTGTGCACATCCGCTAGGTAAGCGTTTACAAATTTGTATGCTTTTAAGCAAACGTGCTTATTTCTCATGGTAATTTCATAATATCATTAACCCTATCAGTTGTCAATTATGTATTATGTATATTTTTACACTTTCTTTTTATGCAATATGTCTAGTTTTCTTCTCTATTTTTTTGTGATAAGATGGTTTCAAGACAGAAAATGAAATTTTTAGTGGTAATGCAAGTATTTTTTACCAAATTAAGGGAAATTAGATCCAGACAGTCATGGCATTTATTACCCGTTTTTGGGCTGCAAACGTTTACATATCATTTTCTTTCATACTGTCTTTAAAAACCCTTATATATGTGTTACTATTTTTAAAGGATAAAGGAGAATTATATCATGATGAAGATTTTGGACCATTACATTGACCAGCTGTTAGACAAGAGTACGCCTCAGGCTCCGGTCTGGAACATCGAAAAGATCAAAAACGGCGGAGCTTCTACCTGGAACTACATTGACGGCTGTATGATCAAGGCCATTCTTGAATTGTACCATATTACCCGAAATGGAAAATACCTGGAATTTGCCGATGCCTTTATCGACTACTTTGTGCAGGAGGACGGCTCCATCACTTCCTATGATCCAAAGGAATATAATCTGGACAATGTAAATGCCGGCAAAACCCTTTTCGATCTCTATGAGCTTACCGGACGGGAGAAGTACCGCAAAGCCATCGACACAGTATACAGCCAGCTGAAAGGGCAGCCAAGAACCACAACAGGCAACTTCTGGCACAAGATGATCTATCCAAACCAGATCTGGCTGGATGGCCTGTATATGGCCCAGCCCTTCTATATGCAGTACGAAGTAACCTATAATAATGGTGCCAACTGCCGGGACTCCTTTGAGCAGTTCCTTCATGTATATGACCTCATGAAAGACACACGCAACGGCCTGTACTACCACGCATATGATGATTCCAGAGAATCCTTCTGGTGCGACCCCGTCACAGGCCTGTCAGACAATTTCTGGCTGCGCGCACTGGGCTGGTATGCCATGGCCCTGATCGATACCATGGAGGTAATGCCGGGATCCATGGCCCAGGAGAAGGAAAAGCTGGGCGCTATTTATAAGGAACTGATTGACGCCATGCTGCCCTATCAGGACAAGGAAACCGGTATGTGGTATCAGGTTGTAAACAGAGGCCGCATTAAGCCAAACTATCTGGAAACCTCCGGCTCCGCCATCTTCGCCTATGCAATCATGAAGAGCGTGCGTCTGGGCTATCTGGATGAAAGCTATTTTACCTTTGGAGAAAGGGCATTTACCGGCATCTGTGAAACATATCTCTCTGAAGAAAACGGAGAACTTCAGTTAGGCGGCATCTGCCTGGTTGCAGGACTTGGAAATAAAGAAATGCGTGAAGGCACCTTTGACTACTATATGAGAGAACCCATTGTAAAAAATGAGGCAAAAGGCGTAGCCCCTCTGATCCTTGCTTACATTGAAATCCTGCTCCGCGAAAAGGCAGGCACACAGGAGTAGATTTTATGCTGAAAGAAGAACGACAGGCACTGATCTTAAACAAGCTTCATACATCAGGAAAGGTTGTGGTAAGCCAGCTGGCAGCCGACCTTAAGGTTTCCGAGGATACAGTCCGCAGAGATCTGCTGGATCTAGATCAAAAAGGACTGCTAAAACGGGTGTTTGGAGGGGCAATCCCTCTGGAACGTCCGGTCATCGGTTTTTTCGACCGGGAAGAGGCAGACGTAGAGCTGAAGCAGAAGCTCGCCGAAAGAGCCCTGGGCTTTCTGGAGCCCGACCAGCTGGTAGCCATTGACGGCAGCAGCACCAATCTGCAGTTTGCTAAGAATATCCCTTCCGATATGAAACTTACGATTTTAACAAACAGCTACAGCATCGCCCATGTGTGTTCCATGAAGGAGCAGGTAAAGGTGATCGTTCTGGGCGGGGATCTGTTAAAGGATTCCATAACAACCGTAGGTGAAACGGCAGCTGCTCAGGCAGCCGCCTACCATCCGGATCTGTGTTTTATGGGCGTTTATGCCGTACACCCCGAATACGGCATGACGATTCCCTATCCTGAAGAGGTAAGTATCAAGAGCCAGCTGATCCGATCCTCCAGACGGGTCATCGCTCTGGTGGATCCCGTGAAGCTGAATACCGTATCACGATATCATGTGTGCGGGATTGAAGCCTTTACAGCCCTTATTACAGACGGATCTGTGGAAGGCGAGATGGCTTTGGGATACCGGAACCGGGGACTGGATTTTATATAAAAACGGCCTGCAAAGCCTCTCTTTGCTCTTTTTGCGTTTGTTTGCGTTAGTTTTTCTTTAATTCGTGCGTTAGTTTGCGTTTTTAATAATTTATGTATTCACATGATTTTATTTTTGCGCAAATTAACGCATTTTTTTGCGATATTATGCTTGACATTGTGCTGTATGGCGCTATAATAAATGTATAAACCAGTATGAAATACAGCAATTTGAGGAGGATTTTGTTTATGAGATTTTTCGTTGATACTGCTAATGTAGAAGACATCCGCAAGGCAAACGATATGGGGATCATCTGCGGAGTTACAACCAATCCGTCTCTGATCGCCAAAGAAGGCCGCGACTTTAAGGAAGTAATCTCTGAGATCACATCCATCGTAGACGGCCCTATCAGCGGCGAGGTAAAAGCTACAACCACAGACGCAGAAGGCATGATCGCAGAAGGCCGCGAGATCGCTGCCATCCATCCAAACATGGTTGTAAAAATCCCCATGACCGTAGAAGGCTTAAAGGCTGTAAAGGTGCTTTCCGCAGAAGGCGTTAAAACAAATGTTACTCTGGTATTTTCTGCTGCACAGGCACTGCTGGCCGCCAGAGCAGGAGCGACTTATGTATCTCCTTTCTTAGGCCGTCTGGATGATATCTCCATGCCGGGCATTGACCTGATCTACGATATCACGGAGATTTTCCAGATGCACAATATCGAAACAGAGATCATTGCAGCCAGCGTGCGCAATCCAATCCATGTGATCGACTGCGCCAAAGCCGGAGCAGATATCGCTACCGTTCCCTACAAGGTGCTGGAGCAGATGACAAAGCATCCCCTTACCGATCAGGGAATTGCAAAATTCCAGGCAGATTATAAGGCTGTGTTTGGCGAATAATGATATGAAAAATGCCAGCTCCGTTTTCGCTTGCGGGGCTGGCATTTTTCATATTAAAACAGTTTCTGTTACATGATCCGCACATGCTTCAAAGCGCCTGTCTTTGAAAACTCGGTCCATTCGCACACATTTACGGCATGGTCTCCGATGCGCTCCAGATATTTGGCGACCATCAATAGATCGATTCCCTGATCTGCCTGATCCGGCGATGTTTTCAGCAGGCTGATCACATCTGTCTTTACCTGATTAAACAGGCTGTCTACTCGATCATCCATACGGATGATTTTTTCAGTTTCTTCCAGATCCTGGGAAATAAAGGCCTCTACCGCATCGTGAACCATTTTCCTGGCTTCTTCCGCCATAAGAGGAAGATGCTTTACAATGTGATAAGCGTGTTCGCTTTTAATCCTCAAGATCAGCTCTGCTATATCGGAAGCATGATCTCCGATACGCTCCAGATCCGTAACCACCTTTAAAGCGGTGGAAATCTGGCGCAGGTCGCAGGCTACGGGCTGTTGGCGCAGGATCAGAGACAGGCAGCGGGATTCTATAGCCCGCTCCATATCATTAACCGTCCGATCCCCCTTGATGACATCTTCTGCAAGTGTATAATTCTGATCCTCAAAAGCCACAAAGGTCTGCTCAATGGCCTTTTCCACCATGAACGCCATTTCTCTTAAATCCTTATTCAACTCTTCCAACTCATGTTCATAAGTTATGCGAACTGTCATATCTTTTCCTTTCCGCCGCGGTTTTACTGTCTATCAGCCGAAACGTCCTGTAATATAGTCCTCTGTACGCTTATCCTTTGGCATGGTAAACAATTCGTTTGTAGAAGCATATTCTACCACCTCTCCTACAAGGAAAAAGGCTGTATAATCTGCAATACGGGCCGCCTGCTGCATATTATGAGTTACAATAGCCACTGTATATCTGCTCTTTAAATCATCCATCAGATCCTCGATCTTCAACGTGGAAATGGGATCCAGGGCAGATGTAGGCTCATCCATAAGAAGAACCTCCGGCTCTACCGCCAATGCCCTTGCAATGCACAGACGCTGCTGCTGGCCGCCGGACAGTCCCAGAGCAGATTTCTTTAAACGGTCTGAAACCTCATCCCAGAGAGCCGCCCCACGCAGGCTTCTCTCCACTATCTCGTCCAGTTGGGCCTTATTTTTAATCCCGTGGATCCTGGGGCCATAAGCAATATTGTCATAGATACTCATTGGAAATGGATTGGGCTGCTGAAAAACCATTCCCACCTTTTTGCGCAAAAGAGTCGTATCTACCTGGGGATCATAAATATTTTCATCATCCAGAAGAACCGTTCCTTCGATTTTTACATTGGGAACCAGATCGTTCATTCTGTTTAATGTTTTTAAAAAGGTCGATTTTCCGCAGCCGGAAGGCCCGATAAAGGCTGTAATCTTATTTTCATATAAATCCAGATTAATATTTTTTAAAGCATGATTTTCTCCATAGTACAGATTTAGATTCTGTGCGGAGATTTTTACCTTGTTTTCCACAGTTTTTCTCCTTTTGACTGCCTCCGGCGCTTATCGGGTTTCCACATTAAAGCGATGGGACAAATATTTTGCAAGACCGTTAATACCCAGAACGATTACCAGAAGTACCACAGCTACTCCAAATGCCTCATTATATTTTGCCTTCTGCATAAACAGATATAGCTGAATCGTCAGCGTTCCTCCGGACTCAAAAATCTTGCCAAGAATATTTTTGGGCAGATAGTAACCGCTTCCTGCAGTGAATAAAAGAGCCGCAGATTCTCCTACAATACGTCCGATAGCCAGGATCACGCCCGTAACAATACCCGGCATAGCACTGGGAAGAAGAATCGTACGGATCATGTACCATTTGGTAGCTCCGATCCCAAGAGCGCCATGACGGTAACTGTCCGGCACCGTCTTTAAAGCCTCCTGTGTCGTTCTCGTGATCAGGGGAAGGATCATCAATGTCAGCGTCAGGGAACCGGTAAGAATGGAATAACCCAGACCAATGGTATTTCCAAAAAATACCATTCCAAAAAGTCCAAAGATAATGGAGGGAATACCCGAAAGGGTTTCTGTCGTAAATTCGATCATCCGGACAATCTTCCCCGGCTTTGCATATTCATTCAAATAAACGGCAGAACCTACGCCGATGGGAGTAGCGATCAACAGTGTAATTACCACTATGTAGATCGTATTAATAATATTTCCCAGAATACCAAAGGTTCCCTTGACCGCACTGGAAGCAGTGCTTAAGAAAGACCAGGTCACATGAGGAATCCCTCTTACAAATGTATATCCCAGAATGCCCACAAGAATAAGCAGAGAAACAGCGGTACAGCCATAAATAAGACCTGTGAGCAGCATATCTGACGAACGGACATGCTTTCCGTAAATGCTTTCTCTGACTTCAGAATATTTATTAAGCCTGACGGCTGCTTCACCTGTCATTCTTCTTATCTCCCTTCTTAAGAATTCCTGTAAGGCTGATATTGATCAGCATAATAAATACAAAAAGTACAAGTCCAATAGTAAAAAGCACCTGCCTGTGGAGACCGGAAGCGTATCCCATTTCAGCCACAATAGCGGTTGTCAGGAAACGGACAGAATTAAAGGGCAGCGGAAGGTTCACCGAGCTTCCGGATACCAGACTGATGGCCATAGCTTCTCCAATGGCGCGGCCCGTTCCCAGTACAATAGCTGTGATAATACCTGACTTGGCCGCCGGAAGCACCACATGGAAAATTGTCTGGATCCTGGTAGCGCCCATTGCCAGAGAAGCGCTTCTGAAGTGCAGAGGCACAGCTCTCAGAGCAGACTCGCTGATGTTGATCACTGTAGGAAGAATCATCAGAGCCAGCACCAGCACTGCTGAAATCAGGTTTGCTCCTCCGGTAAACTGGTGATCTGTTCCCTTAAAAATGATCAGCTCCAGCTTATACATCAGCGGATTTAAAATCAGAATACCAAGAAGTCCATAAATAACAGACGGAATTCCAGCCAGAAGTTCTACTGCCGGGCGCACTACGGATGCAATCTTTTTCGGTGCGATTTCCGCCAGAAACACAGCGGTCATCACTCCAATAGGAACTCCGATCAGGATCGCAAGGAAGGTTCCCACAATAGAAGTCAGGATAACATATAAGATACCAAAGCTGGGATCTGCGGCATCCGGCTTCCACACAGAACCGAACAGGATATCTGTAAGACCCACCTGAAACAGGGCGGGAGTGCCGCTGATAATCATATACAGTGTAATGGATGCAACAGCCAGAACAGCGAAAAAGCCGCAGGCGGTGAAAATCACCTGTGCAGCTTTTTCTACGCCGGACTTGCTGCCATGATGGGAACGTATGGAACAGGTTTCCGTTGTCATTGCAGATCGTCTCCTTTCCAGCCCGGATTATTTCTCTACAGAAATCAGTCCTACAGACTTTACAAGTTCAGCGCCTTCCTCAGAATAAATGAAGTCAAACAGAGCCTTTACCAGATCATTCTGCTCAGAAATCTCACCCTTGGTAGCCATTACGAAGGGACGGCTTAAGAAGTAGGTTCCAGCCTTGATGTTTTCTTCTGTAGGCTCTGCGCCCTCCAGCTTTACTGCTTTTACCGTATCATCCAGTACGTCTAAGGACACATAGCCTACGGCTCCGGGAGTAGAAGCAACCTTTGCCATGACAGCTCCTGTGCTGTCCAGCTCATTTGCATATTTGCACTTATCTTCCAGCTCTAACAGTTCTTCAAAAGCGGTTCTGGTACCGGAACCGGACTCACGGCCTACGACTACGATCGGAGCGTCATTTCCGCCTACATCCTTCCAGTTGGTTACTGTTCCGTCATAAATGCCGGCCAGCTGATCCTTTGTCAGATCTTCTACCGTATTAGAAGGATCAACAACCACTGCAATACCGTCGATTGCTACTATATTCTCAGCGATTCCCTTTGCTTTTTCCTCGTCTTTTAAGTTCCTGGAAGCGTTTCCGATATCTGCTGTTCCATTTGCAGCTGCCTCAACGCCTGCACCGGATCCTACAAACTCTGCCGTCACAGTGACCTTAGGATATTTTTCCATGAATGTTTCACTGAGTGCATTTGCGAACTTCTCCATAGAAGTAGAACCTACCATGCTGATGGTTCCGCTTAAATCAGCAGCAGCCTCTGTTTTCTCCTCTTTCTTTGCTTCCGTGGTATCAGCAGCCTTGCTGTCTGCCACTGTTGTTGTCTGTGCCGCTGTTGTCTCTTTAGAAGAACTTCCGCAGCCTGCCAGCATACCTGCTGCCATCACTGCTGTACCAACTGCTGCCAGAATCATTTTGCTGTTCTTTTTCATAATATTCTTTCCTCCACGTTGCGCTCTGCGCTTTATTTTCATTGTGTTGTGTTCTTCGCTACATGGAGGAGTATACAAAAGTTTTACATTGAGAGAAAGCAAGGAAAGGTATAAGTTTTGTAAATTCTATGTAAACTAACGCGTTTTATGGAAAAATAACAAAAAAATACCGGCAAAAGCAGTCTTTGCTTTTCCGGTACTACAGTCTATTTTTTCGCGCCTGTGTTTTTTATAAAATCATGGCCGCATTTGGGACAGCGGATGCTGACCTTCCCATGATTTCTGGGAATACGTATCTTCTGTTTACAGCCTGGACAGCTGAAAATCTTATATCTGCGTCTCTCCTCCAGATGGAAGCGCCAGCCTTTTAAGCGCTCTGAAACCTGAAAATGCAGGCGGATATACGCATTATTTTCCTGACTGCGCCTGGTAATGTTCCGGGAAAAAATCCGAAAATAAAGAATTGCCAAAAGGATGATCAGCACACTGCGGATCAATGAGCCAAACCAGTAGGAACGTATAAAGAAGCTTACTGCTGCCAATATGACAATTACAATCGACAGAAATCTTCCCAGCTGGTCTGCGCCGTATCGGCCAATCATAAAACGCTGAAATTTTTCTTTTAGGTTTTGCATGGGGTGTGTCCTTTCTTGCACTGAAAATGATATTTCACAAAAATCCGTCAATCTGTTCCATTCTATTTTCCTTTTCTATCCGCTGGCAGATCTGTTCAAATTCATTTTCCGGTGGGGGAGGCAGGGGGATCGTACTTTTCATAGCCTCCTCAAACTCCCTTAAAACCTGTTCATCTGAAAAACCGCTTATTTCTCCCGGCTCTCTCTGCATATTATCATTCTGATCTGGTTTTTTGCTGTTAAATTTTTCCACGGGTCACCTCTGTTTGCCAAATCTCCTTAAGTTCCCTGATGCTTTAGGGTTGACTTTTTGCAGTTAACGCTTACTATAATACTATAGCACCTCTGTTTTCCGTGCTGTTACAGATACTCATTCAGGAGGTCAATTATGAAAAAAATCATTCTGACCGGCGGTGGCACTGCCGGCCATGTCACTCCAAACCTGGCCCTGCTCCCATCTCTTAAGGAAGCCGGGTATGAGATCCGTTATATCGGTTCTTATCAGGGAATAGAGCGAAAACTTATTGAAAATGCAGGCATTCCTTATGACGGAATCTCCTCCGGTAAGCTGCGCCGGTATTTTGACCTGAAAAATTTTTCAGATCCCTTCCGTGTGATCAAGGGCTATGCCGAGGCAAAACGCCTCTTAAAACGCTATAAGCCGGATGTTGTATTTTCAAAAGGCGGATTTGTAGCCGTTCCGGTTGTACTGGCCGCGAAACACTATAAAATCCCCACCATTATCCATGAATCTGATATGACGCCGGGACTGGCAAATAAAATCTGCATCCCCTCTGCCGCAAGGGTTTGCTGCAATTTTCCCGAAACCATGAAATATCTTCCCGCCGACAAGGCAGTTCTCACCGGCTCTCCCATCCGCGCAGAGCTTTTAAAGGGAGAACGGACTTCCGGACTGGCTTATGCGCACTTAAAAGAAGAGAAACCAGTCCTGCTGATCATAGGAGGCAGTCTTGGGTCTGTGGCTGTCAACACCGCTGTGCGCCGTATACTGCCCCGTCTTCTGCCCTCTTTCCAGATCATACATATCTGCGGTAAGGGCAATCTGGATGAATCTCTCATCGGCACCGAGGGATATGTGCAGTATGAGTATGTAGACGCTCCGTTAAAACACCTCTTTGCAGCGGCAGATATCGTTATTTCCAGAGCCGGAGCCAACTCCATCTGCGAGCTTTTAGCCCTCCGCAAGCCCAATCTGCTGATCCCGCTGTCCGCAGCTGCCAGCCGGGGCGATCAGATCTTAAATGCAAATTCCTTTGCAAAGCAGGGCTTCAGCAAGGTTTTAGAGGAGGAAGTCATCACAGATGATAGTCTCTGTGAAGCAGTAACTGAACTTTATGCCAATCGTTCCTCCTATATCAGCGCCATGGAAACAAGTAAATTAAACCATGCAGTGGAAACTATCATGACGCTGATCAATGAATGTTCCGAAGGAAAATAATCGCTTCTACGGCCACATTTCATTTCCGAGAAGGGTTTCCATATACTTTCTGATACGGCTCACTCTGGAGTAGCAGGCCTTTTCTGAAATATTCAGGATCTGGCATACCTCCTCTGTGGGCCTTCCCTGTATCAGTTTTAAATTTGCCACCTTCTGCCAGTTATCAGGCATATTCTCAATTGCATCCAGTATGGCGATACATCGCTCTTTACTGGCTACATACTCCGGAATACTCTGCTTTCTATTCTGTATCCTGAAGTCTTCCATTATAAAATCATCATTATCTACATCCTCACAGGTTCTGTTTTCAAGCCTTCTGCGGTAATCTACACAACGGCTTTTCACAATCCGGCCAAGAAGTATCCTCTTGCCCGTTTCTGTCTGCTCCAGAGAATAATCATACTGGGCATAGGAAACAAATGTATCCTGAACAATGTCGTCTATATAATCTACAGGAATATTATATCCATAGGCAAGTCTGCGGACGGTACCTTCATACTCCTGGTACATCTGCTCAAACCGCCTTCTGGCTTTTTCATCCATCTTCTTAATCATTCCTGCTTTCGAAAACTGCCTTTTATTTTTTCTGCCAGCTCTGTAAGATCATCTCCGGAAACAGCTCCGGGTGTCCAGCTGACTATATTGGGTCCCCCCTCATAGCGGGGGATCACATGCATATGAAAATGCATCACGGTCTGTCCGGCTGCCTCTCCATTATTCTGAACCAGGTTAAAACCTGCACAGCCTAATCCTTCTTTCATCGCTGCGCCGACCTTTGCTCCTATAGTAAGCACTTTCGCAGCTGTTTTCTCATCCAGTGCGCATACATCCGCAAAATGATTCTTGGGCAGAATCAGGGCATGGCCTCTGGTCGCCGGTCCCAGATCCAGAATAACCCGAAACATATCATCTTCATATACTGTTGCGGACGGTATCTCTCCGTTTGCAATTTTGCAGAAAATACACTTATCGTCTGTCATTTTGACATTCCTCCCTCCTGCGGCCCGAACCGCTTTTCATACCATACGATAAAAGCATATCCGGAATGATTATCCATTTTCAATGTCGTTTACAATCATTTCCAGATATGCTTAATATTAACATAACTTTAATCTCTTGTTAAGTGGGTTGCATTCCCAATATGGAAAATTCTCCCCATCCCCTGTAAAAATCGCCCAATTAAGGAAGAATTATGTAAATTTTTCACAGTACAAATTTACCGTCATTTGGATTGCCTCTGCTCTGGTTACAACTCGGTTCATATCCTGGCAGGTATCTTTGATCCATCCCAGTTTTTCTGCCTCCCGGATGCATTCCAGACTTCCAATCCTTCTCTGCTGTTTGGGGCGGAATGCCCTGACAGTAAAGCTTATGAGTTCTCCCAGTGTCAGCGGATCATCCGGACGGAAGCGATCATCCGGTGTAGTCTCTGGATCAATAAGGTTTTCATCCCAGGCCGCCTGAATCTGCTCCGCATCATACTCATAACGGCTTAAGTCACAATACTCACCCTGCCAGGGGCGTCTGAGCGTTGGTTTCACTGCTTTCAGGAACAGAAACACAAACTGCGCCCGTGGCATTTCCTCCAAGGGATGGAGATATCGCACGCAGGGGTCTAAAAGACCGCATTTCATCGCCTGCTTGAGCATTTCCACATCCTTTTTGGTCAGGCTGCGGCAGTCCTCATAGGGGAGCTCCGGCAGATCCATGCTCAGATTAGGCCGCTCCTCAATCTTGCTGCTTTCTGCCTGTCCCTGAGGACGAAGGGACAGATCCGGTTCCCAGCCACCAGAAACGGTATGGTTCATATGACTGCACGGCGGCTCAATTCTCAGCCTCCGTATTTCTTTTACCATCATATCGGCCAGAAGAGCTCCGCCGTAATCATTTACATGGGTGGTATCATTAAAATAATTCTGGCAGGTCTCCGACCCCATGGAACAGAATGCTTCAAAAGTCAGGCTGTGAAGGTCAATCACAGGAATGTTCATCTCCTACCCCACACGTCGGATACTGTCTGCATGAGCCTCCAGCAGATCATACCAGCCCTTTTCGTCCCGAACCGGAATCCGGCTCATAGGGGTAACAAGCACCGGTACAGCGCCCAGCCTCCTGGTTTCCATTACATAGCGGCGAACATTGGACGCAAACTGATCATAGGCCTTTAAATTCCTGCGCTTCTGGTCATTTTTCCGTAGCATTTTCAAAGCATTGATCTGTAAATCTGTACTCTGCCATCTCTTTTACCTGCGCTTTTTTATGATTATATTTCTATCATGCAGCTGCCGCAGGGCTCCAGATCCACTTCCTTTACGGCACCGCCCAGGATGATCTTCAAGTGCTGAGGCCGATCAGAATTATTGACTGCCACTGCCTTTCCTGAACAGGGGAAATAAGCTGCTTCACAATATATGTTATCTCCCAGCTGCGCTTTTGCCTCTTCCTTTCCCGCTGCCTTTAAGAGCAGTTCCAGAAGAAAACGGCTGTTTTCAACGCTGTATGTAAAATGTGACAGGTAAATGCCGCAGCCCTTTCCATAAGGGTGATAGGTCAGCTTAGGGCTATGTACCTCTTCTCCAATCGGGCTGTAGGCCACATCCTCCGCCAACACCTGTACATTAAAATCTGTAAGATAAATACCTTCCGTTCCTTTCAGGCTTCCTGCAATCGAATCAAGCTCTCTTTTGCTGAATACACTGTCATCTCCAAAGAATTTCTCTGCCTTTTTATAAGAAATCCGCCCATGACAGCACCGTTCGCCCGTATCCTGATCTACGCCCAGCACATCTGCCAGACGGAAATTCGTCATATATCCTTTTATCATAGAAGGCTGGCATACTCCCAAGATACATCCGCCCTCCTCTGCATAGCTTCTGAGTTTTTCCAGTACCCGGCTGTCGTTCCACTGCTCTCCGCCGCTCCATGCGCTTCCTGCAAAGCCTGCATTGATAATTACATCATAGTCAGAAAGCTCCTGCTCCCTTATATCCTCAAAATCAATGTAATCCACCTTTACCGGCCAGCCGGACAATGCCTCATTGATATGTATCAGATCATTCTGCCAGGTCTCATGGAAATGGCCGGAAAGTGTCCAGGAGCGTGTTTTTCCCCAGGCAGTCAGCACTCCCACATGAAGGCGCAGAAGCTGGGGCTCTCCCTCCTCATGAAGAGCCTTTATGGCTCTGAATTCATCTGCAGTCCGGCTGATATATTCCACAAAATCAGGATAATCCTCTAACAGATGCAGGTACCCTCCCAAACCGATCCGGTCAATTTTTGCCCGGAGCATGGCTCTTCTTGCCGCAATCCAGTATTTTTCAGCATCTCTTTTGGGATCTCCATTTCCGGAAAAGGTAGGCGCCCCTCCAAGTCCCACAGGGAACAGATAGGGATGAAGGCGAACCTCATGAACCGGAGCGTCCACACCTGCACACAGGCGGACCTCATAGCCTGAAAAGATACATTTGATGATACCGTCAAATCCAAATTCTGTAAATGTTGGGAAATAAGGCTCCAGTCCTACCCAGCTGTCATCATAAAACACATAGGCCTTTTTTCCATAGGAATGAACCAGATCTACCAGCTGCTTTCCAAAAGAAATCACAAAACGGTTGGTGAATTTCATATAATCCAGCTGCTTTTTGCCGGGAGCCATATGAGTCGCGTGAAGGCGTCCCTGATTGATAAAATCCTCAGAGGTCAGGCCATAGCCGTATTCCTTCTCAAACCCCTTCAAAGCCCTGGGGCTTACGGTGAAGTCATAGGAGCCCCAGTCTGTGAAATGGTTTCTATGGCGTTCATCCTCTCCCCAGATCCAAACGAAGTTGTAGAAAAGAGAGGTAAAACGTACCACCGTGGTATCTGGATTTTCCCCGCACCAGTTTTTCAGCCAGGAAAGCAGATATTCCTGCGTATCCGGGTAACGGGGATCAACGGGCATCAGATGCTCCTTATCCCAGTGATTTGTAACATGATTATACATATTGATCTCTTCCCAGATCCGATATGCCAGGAAATTCACCGTATAATCGTGATATGCCCTGATTCCTGCAACCGTCACAGTGCCCTGCGCCTCATCAAAGGTCCACTGCTCTCTGGGAACCTCTGCATTGTCCGTGCGGTCAAACACCTGCCAGAATTCCAGAGAATCCTCTGAACCATTTACAAGAAACTGCTCCTTAAAATAGCCGTCCAGAAGGCCGATTATTACTGTATCTGCTTTTGCAGTTTTGGGAGCAGACATGAGAAATGTCTGCTGCAGACGGTCCATATGGGCTCTGGCCCATTCATTGTGGTCCCGGATGATGCAGATCGTGGAATAGATCCCATAGCCTGCATTTACGATTTCATCTGAAAGCCTGGTTCCGTCTGAATCACGGATCACATCTGCCCCCCATTGATCTGCCAGCTCCAGTGTCAAAGCCTCGCAGCCTGCCTCTCCCGGAAGTGTAAAGCTGCCCTTTGTATGCGGATATTTTGTATGTTCCATTTTCTCTGCCTGCCCTTTGGCACTCTCCCTCCTACAGCGCTCCGTCGCCTGTAAATTTTTCATAATTAAGGACCGTACCGAAGAATGCCAGCGCCATTCCCTGGCCCCATCCCTGGATCCAGCGTTTGGAAATGCTCCGGTAGCCCTCTCTGTCCTTCATCACTGCTGTTCCGCCGGATACATTCATTACCTTTCCATCCTCAGAAATATTTTCCAAAATTCCTGTGATGGCTTTGTTAATATATTTAATATGAAGAGGATTTCCCTTTAACACCATAGCTGCTGCGATTCCGGAAGAGGCAGAAACCTCCTCATAGGACTCCGGATCATCCAGAATGGTTCTCCAGAGGCCATTTTCCGTCTGCAGCGTCTTTAAAACAGCCAGCTGTTCATTTAAACTTCCTACTATTTCCAGATACTTTGGATAGAGATAGCACTGAGGAAGGATATGAGCCACCTGAGACATGGTAAAAGCAGCCCAGCAGTTGGCTCTTCCCCAGTAAAATCCGCTCATGTGATCCTTTGCAATATTGTCATATCCATGATACCAGAGGCCGGTGCGCTCATTCTGCAGATACTGGATATGCCAGTACCACTGGTTTAAAGCATCCTCCACCAGTTCTGGACGTTCAAACATAACGCCTGCCCGCAGCATGAAAAATGCAGCCATAAACAGGGTATCTGCCCAGCACTGTTCCGGAAAATCATTATTTGCCGATACGGTGTGCTGAAGGACATGATCCCCAAAGCGCAGAGCATGGTTTGTGAGGTAATCCAGCTTATCGTCTATGATCTTTTTATAAATCTCATCACCCGTTTCCTTATAGAGCGTCAGAAGCACATGGCCCATGGCGCAGGTATTTACCGTAAAGTCCGGAAGCCCCAGGCTGATCAGCTCATCTACCCTCTCTTTTACCATATCAAGGTACTTCTTATTTCCTGTCGCTTCATAAGCCTCCGTTATGCCGTAATAAGCTACACCGCAGGGCCAGTCCCAGGTCATATCCATGTTCATGGTGCGCTCTGCCACTTTGTCTACAACCGCCTCAAGCTGAGCTTTATCATAGTTCAGTTTCATTTTCCTTTCCTTTCTGTACCGGGCAATTTTGTGTCTATACCTCGGTTTTTGTCCATTTTAATACGGTATTTTCTCTTTTTCTATCACTATATTGCTCTTTTATCATCCCTTTAGTCCAGATGTGCTGATTCCCTCTACCAGATATCTCTGGAAGAAAATAAAAATCAGAACGGAAGGAAGAATAGAAAGAGAGGCCATGGCAAACATGGCACCATAGTCGGAGGATGAGCCGGGATCGCAGAACAGTTTTAATGCCAAACTCACCGGATACTTGGCTGACTTATTTACATAAAGCAGTGCGGAAAGGAAATCATCCCATCTCCACATAAAGGAGAAAATCCCAGCTGTAACAAGAGCCGGTTTAATCAGAGGCAGGATGATCTTTGTAAAAATAGATACATAAGAACAGCCGTCAATCTTTGCGGCCTCATCCAGATCTCTTGGGATTCCTGAAATAAAGTTAGAAATCAGGTATACGAAAAAGCCCTGGATAGCAAAGAAATAAGGAACGATCAGCGGCATATAGCTGCCCACCCAGTTAAGTTTCTGATACCACAGATACTGAGGGATCATAAGAACCTGGGCCGGAAGCATCATGGATAAAAGCATGGCGGAAAACAGAAGCTTTTTCCCCTTAAACTTAAATCTGGCAAATCCGTAAGCAACGATGGCAGAAGAGATCACTGTTCCAATGGTAGCCACTACTGAAATAAACAGGGAATTTTTAAAAAATGTGGCGAATGTTACCTTCGCAAAGCCTTTCCAGCCATTTATATAATTTTCAAAGGTAAATGTTTCTGGAATCAGGCTTCCTGCTGTCTGAAAAATGGTATTGGTTGGTTTAAAGGAGCTCATTACCATCCAGATCAGAGGATAAATCATAACCAGGCCAACAGCAAATACCAGTATATGATAGATAACCGCTTTGACTGCTCTTTTCTCTTTCATTGCTTAACCCTCCTCATATACCCAGAATTTTTTGGTTGCAAACAGCAGCAGCGTAATAGCTCCGATAATAGCAAGCATTACCCAGGCTAAAGCAGCACCGTAGCCGGTATTGTAAAACTCAAAGGATTGCTGATACATATAAACGGTGTAAAACAGCGTGGAATTCATGGGCTTTCCCTGGGTGATAATGTAGCTCTGAGTAAATGCCAGAAATCCATTGATCATCTGCATCACCAGATTAAAGAAAATGGTAGGAGTAAGAAGAGGAAGGGTAATCCTGAAAAACTTCTGAATTCCATTGGCTCCATCTACCTCTGCCGCCTCATAAAGCTCCTTTGAAATCTGCTTTAACGCAGATAAAAAAATCAGCATGGAGGATCCAAACTGCCATACAGCCAAAAGAATCAAAACCCAGATGGCAGTTTTTGTATTTCCCAGCCATGCAAAGGTAGTTTCAATTCCTACAGCGCCCAGCAGACGGTTAACTACACCATCCGTAGCAAACATTCTCTTCCACAGAATCGCCACAGCTACGGAACCTCCGATAATAGATGGAAGGTAGTAGGCTGCACGATAAAAGCCGCTCATCTTTGAATTTTTTAACAGCAGCATTGCTACGATCAGCGCAAAGACCAGTCTTAAAGGCACAGATACCAGTGCAAAATAAAAGGTAACGCCGATTGCTTTATAAAAGGTCTCATCCTGAAACATCTTCACAAAATTATCCAGTCCTGTAAATACAGGCGGAGAAAGAATATCATATTTGCAGAATGAGTAGTAAAGGGATATTCCCATTGGTACGATCATAAACAGCAAAAATCCAATGGTAAATGGAAGGGTGAAAATAATACCTGCCGTACTTTCTTTGCTTAAGGCTTTTTTGAATGGATTCATCCTATTTCCTCCTCTAAAAACTTCTGCCTGCATACGTTTATAACCGCAGCAGGCAGAACCCTAAGAAACCTGTTTTATTTCTATTTCTGAAAATGAAATTTATTATTTGGAAGCCATAATCTCATTTCCTTTAGTAAACAGCTCCTGTGCTGCCTCCTCTGATGTCATCTGGCCATATGCCACCTTCTCCTCTAACTGCAGCAAAAGCTCTGTAACCTCGCTGGAGCCGTTTGGCATTGGAGGATCAATCTGTGAAGAAGCAGGTGATACAACCTCATTGATAAACTTAATACTTTCCTGAATCGCAGGATCAAGGCTTGGAGACAGTTCGGCAGCTACCTTCTCAGACAGCGGCACTCCGCGTTCTGCCAAAAGAATATTGTTTGCATCCATACTGTTGATCCAGTAGTCGATAATCTTTACTGCTTCCTCCGGATTTGCTGCATTGGCAGATACAGAGAAAAACTGAGCAGGCTTCAGGAAATCCGATTTAGCCGGATCAGCAGAAGGCCAGGTAGTAATGCCGATTTCAGGCATATCCTCCGGCTTGCAGTTCTCATATGCCCCAATCTGATTAGACCAGCAGAATACACACCAGGATCTGGAATCTTCACTTGCACCATATACGAAAGGATCCTGTTCTACAGAGCCTGGGGTAATCTCAGCGTAGATGCTCGGATCTACATGCCAGCCTTCCTTTACGCCATCCTCAAATACCTTAAAAATGGGTACAAATTCATCTGCGCTTTCCACATTTAATTTGCCTTCACCATACATAGAATGACCGTTTGCACGAATCATGTACTGGACGATTTCCTGCGTTACGCCGTATGCCATATTGGTACGGTAGCCTGTTTTTTCCTTAACAGTTTTGCAGACCTCAATAAACTCATCCAGAGTCATATTATCCTTGATCGTAACACCTGCTGCATCTGTTACTGCCTTGTTGTACAACAGGGCCGGTGCGTTAATGCCAATGGGTACGGCATAAAGCTTTCCGTCTACCTTACCGGAATTTAAAACATCTGCATTCGCATCATCCAGGTTCAGAGTACCATCTTCCACATAAGGAGTCAGGTCTAAAAGCAAGTTATTCTTTGCATACTGATCCAGATATGCATAATCCATCTGAACTACATCCGGAAGGGAATTTCCTGCAGATGCAGTTGCCAGTTTATTCCAGTAATCACCCCATTCAGAAAACTGTCCGTCCAGTGTAACTCCTGGATTCAGCTCTGTATATTTATCTAATGCTGCCTGCGTTCTTTCATTGCGGACCTGATTGCCCCACCATGCAACAGTCAGGCTCTTTTCACCACCATCCGCTGCTTCAGAACCGGCTGCTTCTGTCTTGGCTGCTCCATCAGCCGAAGCCTCTTCTTGCGCTCCTCCTGAACACCCAGTCAGACTCATTGCGGCCATCAGACCTGCCATCACCAGTGCAATGTTTCGTTTTTTCATAAGACATACCCTCCTGTTTTATTGTGCATCCGCTGTCTGCACCTTTAAGCTTCGTTTCAACTGCTGATTTTATTATACTCCTCCCTTTTCCGATTCCGTGATAGGTAAAACCAATATTCGTGTTCAAAAAACAGACCTGTTTTCTGTATTGATTGCATAACTTCTGATTTATATGTATACTAAATCCTGTTACAGAATTACACATCTTTTACAGGAAAGGCATCCCTTATGAGCTATGGTTCCCACGGTTTTATATCCTTTGCAGCCCGTTCAATCCGGTATCGATTAAACAATCTTCCTTTATTTCAGAAGATACTTTTTATTGTGTTAAATAATGTATTTCTCATTATGGTTCTCTCACTCTTTGGTCTACGCCTATACACAGGAGCCTACAATGAACTTCTTTATAAGACCACAGCCGGCAATCTGACCCACTCAGCCTATACGATTTCTGACAGCCTGAAAAGTATTGAAAACGTATCCTCTACCATCCTTGCTGCTCCAGAAATCCAAATTTCTCTCTCTGCTATTGCAGAGCTCAATGACCGGGCCGCCTGGACAAACGCCAACCGGGTCATCATCAATTCTCTTCAGACCTATCATTCCTCTGTAAAAGACAACGGCGCATCTTTTCTGATGATCCAAAATGAACATTTCCATAATTCTACTTATACCATGTGGAAAAGCAAGCTTTCCGAAGAGCGCCTTCAGGAGGCTATCGAGGTGGCTGAACAAAAAAAGGGCGCTGTGGTATGGATCCCCGCTGATCCCGGAAGCAATGCCCTCCTCATGAGCCGCGAAATCCGGAAGGTAGATAATCTTTCTCTGAAGCATCTGGGAACTCTGGTGGTTTATGTAGATTTAAATAATATTATCCGCAAGGCAAACGCTGCTGCGACTCAATACTCCGACAGCCAGTATATTCTTTGCAGCAAAGACCAGAAAATCTATGTGCCGGAAGAATTTTCTGATTCTCTTGCGGACAAGATCATTTCTTCCTCTTCAGAAAAATACCAAACGTTAAAACTGGATTCTCATACCTATTTTACAGTGCATAATACGATTCCCGGTTACGGACTGGAATACTACAGCCTGGTTTCCTATGATGAAATCATACATACCCTTCACACCTCTGCGGCATTTATTCTTTTTATCCTGTTTGCAGGCGTTGTCCTGATTGTTTTTATTTCCTATTGCCTGATCCGCTCTATTTTAAAACATTTTAAAATTCTGCTGAAAAAAATGGACAAATGCTCATGTACGGTAAGGAAGCAAGCAACCGAAAACAAGAGATAGACCGCCAGCACTACACTATTCCGAACCAAAGACCAAAAGATAAGCATTGTGGGAAAATCTAAACTTTTGGATTTTCCTACAATGCCGACTACGGCGGAATCCTTCCCACTCCTTATATCTTTATTTCCGTATACATTGAATTTGTATTTAGTAAATGCTATAATGTCCCTATTCAAATTATAAATGTGTTGAATTAGTTACATGTACATATTTTTTGTGCCGCATAAATACCCTGTTGAGGTTGTCGTTCTTTGTCCAGATGTGGAAACAATAAAAGGAAGGGAACGATACAGGGAGAAAACAGGCTATTCCGGCTTTACGGTTGAAACCTTATACGATACATTTATGCAGACAACACCACGGATCGGCTTTTGGCTGGACAATTCCAACCAAACACCACAGCAGACAGCAGAAACCATTCTGAACGCCAGAAAGTCGGTATGATTGTTACATATAAGGGGAAGAAAAATTTCTTTTAGGTACTTTCTTTCCTAAAACTAATGTGATATAATAGCATCATTCCAAAAAAGGAGTAAAAAATATGCGGCAAGGTATTCTTAAATAAAACTATAATCAAATAGTGGGAACAAAGGATTATGATAGTCCCTTTTGTGGGGGCTTGGTTTTTTGTACCCAATTTAAGAATACTTTTGCCTTATCAATTTTGACATATCCGAAAAACAGCAATCACAAACAGGTGTATGCTGTATATGTGTATGTCCGCAAATTATAATCCCCAGTGGTAAAAGTATTTTACTGCTGGGGATTTTTATGCCCTTTTGGGGCTGTAAAAGGAGGACAATCACATGAAAATAATCAATATTGGAATTCTCGCCCATGTAGACGCAGGAAAAACAACATTGACGGAAAGCCTGCTGTACACCAGTGGAGCGATTGCGGAACAAGGAAACGTGGATAAAGGAACTACAAGAACAGACACTATGATTTTGGAACGGCAGCGCGGAATTACCATTCAGACAGCGGTTACTTCTTTTTGCTGGAATGATTATAAAATCAATATCGTGGACACTCCCGGTCATATGGATTTTTTAACCGAAGCATACCGCTCTTTATCTGTCCTTGACGGAGCTGTTTTAGTCATTTCGGCAAAAGACGGCGTACAGGCACAAACCCGTATATTATTCCATGCGCTTCAGAAAATGGACATTCCGACAATTATCTTTATAAATAAGATAGACCAAAATGGGATCGACCTGCGGCGTGTTTACCAAAGCATTAAAGATAAACTTACCAGTGATATGATTGTCATGCAGGAGGTTTCCCTGTCGCCAAAGATAACCATGACCGATATTTCTGATTTGGACAAATGGGATATGATTATTTCCGGAAGCGATGAACTATTAGAACGATATGTTGCAGAGGATTCTTTGGATATACAGGAATTACAATATGAAAAGTGCAAAAGAACCAGATGCTGCTCTTTGTTTCCTGTTTATCATGGGAGTGCAAAAGACAATTTAGGAACAGAAAAACTGATTGAAGCGATTACAGAAACTTTCATTACAGAAACAGACGATATTCAGTCTGAATTATGTGGATATGTTTTTAAGGTTGAGTATACAGAGCGGAAAAAACGGCTTTCTTATTTACGCCTGTATCATGGGACGCTCCATTTACGGGATACCCTGCTGCTGTCAAAAAAGGAAAAAATAAAGATTACAGAAATGTGTATTCCGTCAAATGGTGAAATCGTCCCGGTTGACCATGCCTGTCCGGGAGAAATTGTTATTTTAGCTGATGATACTTTGAAACTGAACGACATTCTGGGAAATGAAAAACTCCTGCCTCACAAAACACGGATTGATAATCCCATGCCATTACTTCGGACAACGGTAGAGCCGCAAAAGCCGGAGCAAAGGGAAGCCCTGTTAAATGCCCTCACAGAGATTGCTGATACAGACCCTCTTTTGCATTTTGACATTGATACTGTTACACATGAGATTATATTATCTTTTTTGGGAAAAGTACAGTTAGAAGTTATTTGTTCGCTATTAGAAGAAAAATATCATGTGGGCGTGGCTATGAAAGAGCCTTCGGTTATTTATCTGGAAAGACCGCAAAAAAAAGCGAGCTACACGATTCATATTGAAGTGCCGCCGAATCCGTTTTGGGCATCTATTGGTTTGACTGTAACACCGCTTCCTGTTGGAAGCGGAACACAATATAAAAGCGAGGTATCTCTCGGCTATTTAAACCAAAGTTTTCAAAATGCCGTCATGGAGGGTGTGCGTTATGGAATGGAGCAGGGCTTATATGGCTGGGGAGTGACAGACTGCCAAATTTGTTTTGATTATGGAGTTTATTACAGCCCGGTCAGCACCCCCGCTGATTTTCGTTTTCTTGCGCCTGTCGTGTTGGAGCAGGCATTGAAAAAAGCAGGAACACAACTGTTGGAACCATACCTTTCCTTTACCCTTTTTGCACCGCAGGAATATCTTTCACGGGCTTATAATGACGCACCAAAGTATTGCGCAATCATTGAATCAACCAGACTTGAAAAAGATGAAGTTATTTTTAAGGGGGAAATCCCTGCCCGTTGTATTGGTGAATATAGAAATGATTTGAATTTTTATACAAATGGAAGAAGTGTCTGCATTACAGAATTAAAAGGGTATCAGGAAACTTCCGGCGAGCCTGTGTTTCAGCCACGCCGCCCGAACAGCCGTTTAGACAAGATCCGGCATATGTTTCAGAAGATAATGTAACATCTTGCGCAATGCAAACGTTCATTGCTGGCTATTGCGAAATATCATTGATAAAATCAGCATCAGAGAGGAGGAACCATTTTGAACCAGAAACAGACGGATATTACAACAGGAAAGCAAATACGTCATCTGCGAACACAATCGGGAATGACACAGGAAGAACTGGCTGGGAAATTGAATGTTACCCGGCAGGCGCTATCGAATTGGGAGAGAGATGTTAATGAACCCGATTTAAATACGTTGAAAAAAATTTGTTTTCTTTTTGGAGTCCACATGGACGATTTTGCGAAGGAGGTAATAACAAAAATGGAAACATGTGAAAAAAAGAGAAACGACAATTTAATAAGTATGATATGGCAATTGGACTTTTTTATGGTGTCGGGATATTTCTTGGCATTGGTATTTTCTTTGTTGGCGGTTTTATGACAATGTCGGGTGCAGGGTGGGGAGCATCACTATTTGGCGGTGGCTGTTTTTCTCTTGTATTTGGCTTGATATGCCATGCAGTTATTACATTGAGAAGAAATGACAAATGATGACATATCCTGCTTTCTAGTCTTTTCGGTCATATCGCGTAAAAAAGCCGCTGCTTTTGGCTTTCCAATAGCGGCGGCAAAGGGAAATATCCTTTGAATACCTTACAGAAGAAAAGTTTTGCAGCATTATAAAAATAAAAGCCTATACCATTTTGGAAAGAAAAGATACATAATAGTCAAGACGGCAACAATCAGAAGTTATGGAGGGTAACAATGGAATATAGTAAGGAAGATTTAATGGAAGCAAAAAGGCAAATTTTGGGAGTGGGAGAGAACATGGGAACAGAGGAAAGCAAAAAGATCTGGGAGAAAAACGCACAATTTTGGGATGATGCAATGGGTGACGAATCCAATGAATTTCACAGAGAGGTAGTACGTCCCAAAGTAACGGAACTTCTCTCTCCTGATCCTTCGGATTACATTTTGGATATTGCGTGCGGCAATGGAAATTATTCTTCGTATCTTGCACAGAGAGGCGCTTCGGTCGTCGCTTTTGATTACAGCAAAAAAATGATAGAATTGGCTAAAAGACGGCGATCACAATATGCAAAACAAATTGAGTTTTGCGTAGCGGATGCGACCAATAGAGAAAGCTTATTAGGATTAAAAAGAAATCGAGCCTTTACGAAAGCAGTTTCTAATATGGCAATTATGGATATTACGGATATTGAACCGCTTTTTATGGCTGTTTATGAACTATTGGAGGAAAACGGGATTTTTGTCTTTGCAACGCAGCACCCTTGTTTTATCACATTGACTGAAAAATATATGACACCGCACAGTTACTATGATATAGCGATCGAAGGGCAGCCGGAGGAGCAGATTTATTATCATCGTTCCATACAAGATATTTTTAACCTTTGTTTCAGAGCTGGATTTGTCATTGATGGATTTTATGAAGAATGTTTCAAAAACAATAAAGAAATTCCTATGGTAATGATAGTAAGGCTTAAAAAGGTAAAACGTGATAGCTTAAAATAAATTCAAGTTTGCCGGATAAATAGCAAACCCGGCCGAGCCAGTCAACGGTCAAGATGAACGGGCTTCGCCCGCCGTTGACAGCCCCGCCCGGTTTTGCAGTTAGGCAGTCAAGGAGCGACAGCCTAAAGTGCTGCCGCCCCTTACTATCATAAAAAGCAACTACTAACCAGCCACAGCCCTTTTGGGAGGAAAGGGGGATTTTCCATGACCTGTACAGAAGAATATCGGGAACATATCGAGTACACTTTCCATGCCTTTTGCAAAGTCGTTATCCGAAATGCAACGATCAACGCAGCGAGGACACGGAGCAGGAAGCACAAAAGAGAAATATCCCTTGAATACCTCACAGACGAAAAGCACTACCCTTTAGGCACGACAGATGAATATTTCCAAGCCCCGGAGCCGGACGAGGAATACATACTTACCCTTTGCGGCGATACGGTCATTTTCAGCAGCGGTTTACTTGCGGAAGCCCTGTCACGGCTGGACGAACGGGAGCGGGAAATGATTTACCTGTCCTTTTTCAAGCGTATTCCACAGCACGAAATTGGCAGACAGTACGGGCGCAGCCGCAGCACAGCGGGCTACCATATCCGAAAAGCCCTACGGCAGCTCCAAGCGGAAATGGAGGGAATGGCATATGAGAAATAATAGGCTTCTCCCCTATGAAACAATCGTCCAAGCCGCCAGCGGGGAGCCGGAAGCGGTGGGAACTGTATTGCAGTATTACCGCCGCCGCATACAATGTGCCGCCCGTGTGAATGGACGGGTAGACCAAGATACAGAGGACTACATCACCCAGACGCTTCTCACAGCTATTTTCAAGTTCCGCTTTGGGAGATAGCCCTACCGCCTACAACTGAATAACCGCCGCTTCGCCGGCAACCAGAAAGCAGTAAATCTATTCAACAGATTTGCTGCTTTTTTTCGTTCCTGTTTGGCATTTTTGAAAATCCCCAGTATGAAAAAACAAAAGGGAAAATAGCCGCCGCAGTTGGCAAAATCCCTTACTTATCCGTAGAGGGTATCAAAGAAAAAAATACTGCCATTGTCCGCCTATTCCGGCTTGCGTGGTGTTGTAGGGAATAGAGGGGAAATTCTAAAAATCTCCGTCCATTTTGCTTTGCGTGGTGTTGTAGGTAGTGAAAGGAAAATTTTCAAGATAAGCCGGAATAGCGGGTAGCAAAGCCCTTTTGAAACGTTTTGTTAGCGGAAAGGACGGGAGCCGGGGAACGCCGGAGTTTTTCAGAGCAAGATTCTACCGAGGTGCCAAAATTCGCTCTCCGCTTATTTTTGCCCCTGCGGGAATCTTGTTGGGGAGTGCCTTCCCCAAACCCTGCTATGCGCCCTGTCGGGCGAGAAAGGAGGTCACAGACCATGCGAAAGAAATACAATACGCCCCACCGCCGTCATGTGGTAAAGACCCGCATGACCGATGAAGAATACGCCGACTTCACCGGGCGGCTGGCGGCTTATGAAATCAGCCAGTCCGAGTTTATCCGGCAAGCCATACGGAAAGCGACCATACGCCCCATTGTCACCGTTTCCCCGGTCAATGACGGGCTGCTTGCCGCCCTCTCCAAGCTCACGGCAGAGTACGGGAAAATCGGCGGCAACTTAAACCAGATTGCCCGGAGCCTGAACGAATACGGAAGCCCCTACCGGGGGCTGGAAAAGGAAGTGCGGGGAGCCGCCGCCGACCTTGCCGCCTTGAAGTTTGAAGTCTTGCAGAAAGTAGGTGAAGCCGTTGGCGATACTCAAACATATCAGCTCTAAAAATGCCAACTACGGGGACGCTGAAAAATACCTCACATTCGAGCATGACGAGTTTACCATGAAGCCCACCCTTGACGCAGACGGGCGGCTCATACCGAGGGTAGACTACCGCATATCCTCTCTGAATTGTGGCGGGGAGGATTTTGCCGTTGCCTGTATGCGCTCCAATCTCCGCTACGGCAAGAACCAGAAACGGGAGGACGTAAAGAGCCACCACTACATCATCAGCTTTGACCCACGGGACGGCCCGGACAACGGCTTGACCGTTGATCGGGCGCAGGAGCTGGGCGAGAAGTTCTGCGCCGAGCATTTCCCCGGACACCAGGCCCTTGTCTGCACCCACCCGGACGGACACAGCCACACCGAAAATATCCATGTGCATATCGTCATTAACAGTCTGCGGATTGCGGAGGTTCCCATGCTGCCCCACATGGACAGGCCAGCGGACAGGAAAGCAGGCTGCAAGCACCGCTGTACGGACGCAGCTATGAACTATCTGAAAGCCGAAGTCATGGAGATGTGCCACAGCGAGGGGCTTTACCAGATAGACCTTTTGAACGGCAGCAAAGAACGCATTACCGAGCGTGAGTATTGGGCGCAGAAGAAAGGACAGGCTGCCCTTGACAGAGCCAACGCCCCTATTGCTGCGGACGGTATCGCGCCCCGGCAGACCAAGTTTGAAACGGATAAGGCGAAGCTGCGCCGGACTATCCGGGAAGCCCTTGCCGCTGCTTCCGGCTTTGATGAGTTTGCCGCCCTGCTTCTCCGGCATGGTGTGACCGTCAAGGAGAGCCGGGGGCGGCTAAGTTACCTCACGCCGGACAGGACGAAGCCAATTACCGCCCGGAAGCTGGGGGACGATTTTGACCGGGCTGCTGTCCTCTCCGTTTTGGAGCAGAACGCCGCCAGAGCCGCCGAAAAACCCGCAGCCATAGCGGAATACCCCGGCAGTATCAAAGACCGCTTACGGACGAAAAAAGAAGCGAAAAACGCCCCGAACAATGACGCTGTACAGCGCATGGTAGACATAGCCGCCAAGCGAGCCGAGGGGAAAGGACGGGGCTATGAGAAGTGGGCGACCATGCACAACCTCAAACAGATGTCGGCTACCCTCATGCTCTACCAGCAGTATGGCTTTTCTTCCCCGGACGAGCTGGACGCTGCCATTTCCGCAGCCAACACCGCCACGCAGGAGAGCCTTGCCGGACTGAAAGGGCTGGAAGCCGCTATCCGGGAGAAAAAGGAATTGCAGCGCAACCTTTTGGGCTATATCGGCACGAAGCCCGCCCGTGACGGTCTGAAAGCGCAGAAATCGGAGAAAGCCCGGAGAGCCTACCGGGAACAGCACGAAAGCGATTTTATCATAGCGGACACAGCCGCCCGTTATTTCCGGGAGCATGGAATAACCAAGCTGCCAGCCAGCAAAGCCCTGCAAAGGGAGATTGAGCAGCTTACCGTCCAGAAGAACGCCGGATATAACGACTACCGGGAGAAACGCCAGCGGGCGCAGGAGCTTCAGACAGTCAGACGCAATATCGACCAGATTTTAAGGGGCGCACCGAGCCAGCAGAAAAAGCGTGAACAGGAGCGTTAAAGACCGCCCCGAAATGATACCGAAACCCTACAAAAATACAGGTATGATATGAACCCTTACCGCAATACTCCCCGACTTCCAAACGGGGCTTACAGGGCAGAAAAAGCCCGAAAATGATACCGAGAACATACAGAAAATGCCCCCTATCCCGCTACACCGATAGGAACGGCAGAAAGGAGCTTACCATTGCCGAGAATGAGCAAGAAGCGGCGGCTGGAATGGTCTTTCTTCCTCAACCACCGCAACCGTATCACTTACAACGACCTATGCCGGGGCTGCACCCGTGACTGCAAACAGAGCTTCCGGGCGGTTATCATACTATGCCCTCGCTATTATTCCAAACGCTGGAAAAAGGAGGACGCAGCCTATGGCAGATAACCGCAAATATTACTACCTCAAGCTGAAAGAGAGCTATTTTGACGATGATGCAATCGTTCTGCTGGAAAGTATGCAGGACGGCGTTATCTATTCCAACATTCTCTTGAAGCTGTACTTGAAATCGCTGAAAAACGGCGGGAAATTGCAGCTTGACGAGAATATCCCCTACACCGCCCAGATGATTGCGACCATTACCCGCCAGCAGGTAGGTACCGTAGAGAGAGCTTTGAAAATCTTTATGAAGCTGGGGCTTGTGGAGCCTTTGCCAAGCGGCGCACTCTACATGAGCAACATTGAGCTTTTAATCGGCCAGTCCTCTACCGAGGGGGAGCGCAAGCGCAGGGCGCGGCTGGCTTTGCAGGAACAAAAAGCCCTGCCGCAGACAGGGGCGGACAAATGTCCACCATATCGAGCGGACATTTGTCCACCAGAGATAGAGATAGAGAAAGAGATAGATATAGAAATAGAAAAAGAGAGAGAGTTAGAAACGGGACACCCCGCCCCCGCCGCCTATGGCAGATACCACAATGTCATTCTTTCCGATACGGAGCTTGACGGGCTGAAAACAGAGCTTCCCGGCAAGTGGGAGTATTACATTGACCGCCTATCCTGCCATATCGCTTCCAGCGGGAGGAAATACAAGAGCCATGCAGCCACGATTTTCAAGTGGGCGCAGGAGGACGCAGCCAAGAAAGCCCCGAAAAAGGGCATACCCGATTATACCTGTAAGGAGGGCGAGAGCTTATGACGAATGGATTTGATGAAATGATTTTGAATATGACCGACACCACGCCGGAGCCGGAGGACTACACCGGCGAGGACGGGCTTTTATACTGCGGGAAGTGCCACAAGCCCAAAGAGGGCTATTTCCCCAAAGAAACCGCCGCATGGCTGGGGCGTGACCGCCACCCGGCAGAATGTGACTGCCAGCGGGCAGAGCGTGAGGAACGGGAAGCCGCAGAGAAACAGCGCAGTCACCTTGAAACTGTCGAGCGGTTGAAGCGGCGGGGCTTTACAGACCCGGCTATGCAGGGCTGGACGTTTGAGAACGACAACGGCAAGTGCCCGCAAATGGAACACGCCCATTTCTATGTGGAGAACTGGGAAACCATGAAAGAGCGCAACATTGGCTATCTGCTATGGGGCGGCGTTGGCACAGGCAAGAGCTATTTTGCGGGCTGTATCGCAAATGCCCTTATGGAGCGTGAAATCCCCGTGTGCATGACAAACTTTGCATTGATATTGGGTGACCTTGCCGCCAGCTTTGAGGGCAGGAATGAATATATCTCCCGACTTTGCAGCTTCCCGCTGCTTATCCTTGACGATTTTGGAATGGAACGGGGAACGGAATACGGCTTAGAGCAGGTCTACAACGTGATTGACAGCCGTTACCGCAGCGGCAGGCCGCTGATCGTCACGACTAATCTCACGCTGGAGGACTTGCAGCACCCGGAGGACACCGCCCACGCCCGCATTTATGACCGTCTGATTGAAATGTGTTCTCCTGTCCGCTTTACCGGGAGCAACTTCCGAAAAGCCACGGCGCAGGAGAAAATGGGACAACTGAAAAAGCTAATGAACAGAAAGGAGAGCCGCCTATGACCAACACCCCAAAGAATGACCGCAGCACCCGCCGCCCGGATTGCGTGACGGAAATCCGCATAGGTAATTCTGTCCTTGTCGTTTCCGGCTATTTCAAGCAGGACACCACCGCCACCGCCGCCGATAAAATGCTGAAAGTGCTGGAAGCGGAAGCTGCTACACAAAAATCGGCAATTTGACGGGACGTAAAGAAGCAGAAAGGACTGTACAGCCAGCCCCGGCGTGTGGTATGATAGTCATACGGAATAGTGGGGCTGGCTGTCGGAAATGGAGGACACTATGTTAAGACAGACCACCCGAAACCTTATTACCGCCCTTTATCCGAGATTATCCCACGAGGACGAGCTGCAAGGTGAGAGCAATTCTATTTCAAACCAGAAGCGTATTCTTGAAACCTATGCGAAGCAGAACGGCTTTTCCAATCTGCAATGGTACACAGATGACGGTTATTCTGGGGCGAACTTCCAAAGACCCGGTTTTCAAGCCATGCTTGCGGACATTGAAGCCGGAAAAGTCGGCACCGTTATCGTCAAGGATATGTCACGGTTAGTGCGAAACTATCTGCAAGTGGGAATGTATACGGAAATGATTTTCCCACAGAAAGGCGTCCGCTTTATCGCTATCAATGACGGAGTGGACAGCGCACAGGGCGACAATGATTTTGCCCCTCTGCGGAACATTTTTAACGAATGGCTGGTGAGAGATACGAGCAAGAAAATCAAAGCAGTAAAACGGTCTAAGGGTATGAGCGGGAAGCCCGTCACGAGCAAACCCGTATACGGCTACTTTATGGACGAGGACGAAAATTTTATCATTGACGGGGAAGCCGCCCCTGTTGTGCGGCAGATTTACAGCTTGTGCCTTGCCGGGAACGGGCCGACCAAGATAGCCCGTATGCTCACAGAGCAGGAGATCCCCACGCCGGGAACGCTGGAATACCGTCGGACGGGAAGCACCCGCCGCTACCACCCCGGCTATGAGTGCAAGTGGGCGACCAATACCGTGGTACATATCCTTGAAAACAGGGAGTACACGGGCTGTCTGGTAAACTTCAAGACGGAGAAGCCGTCCTACAAGACCAAGCACAGCGTAGAGAACCCCATTGAGAAACAGGCGATTTTCGAGAACCACCATGAGCCTATCATTGACACCCAGATGTGGGAGCGTGTGCAGGAGTTACGCAAGCAGCGCAAACGCCCGAACCGCTATGATGAAGTGGGCTTATTCTCCGGCATACTCTTTTGTGCCGACTGCGGCAGCGTCCTTTACCAGCAGCGTTACCAGAACGCCACCCGCAAGCAGGATTGTTATATCTGCGGGAGCTACAAGAAGCGTACCCGTGACTGTACGGCGCACTTTATCCGCACCGACCTGTTGACCGCCGGAGTGACCGACAATCTGCGGAAAGTCACCAGCTATGCAGCGAAGCACGAAGCCCGGTTTATGAAGCTGCTGATCGAGCAGAACGAGGACGGGGGCAAGCGCAGGAACGCCGCAAGGAAAAAGGAGCTGGAAGCCGCCGAGAAGCGTATCAGCGAGTTATCCGCTATCTTCAAGCGGCTGTATGAGGACAGCGTGACCGGGCGCATTTCAGACGAGCGTTTCACGGAGCTGTCGGCAGACTATGAAGCCGAGCAGAAAGAACTGAAAGAGAGAGCCGCCGCTATCCGGGCAGAGCTTTCCAAAGCGCAGGAAGCCACGGTAAACGCAGAAAAGTTTATGAATGTTGTCCGCAAGTACACCAGCTTTGAAGAACTTACCCCTACCCTTTTGCGTGAGTTTGTGGAGAAAATCGTTGTGCATGAGTGCAGCTATGACGAGAACGGCACACGCAGACAGGACATTGATATTTATTACTCTTTCGTTGGCAAGGTAGACCTGCCCGAATGACCGCCCGACCTATCCGGCGCAATGCGCAAACGCCGGATAGGAACGGCAAAATTTTTTACACTTCTACTACTTCTTTATCACACATCAGCAAATTCAGCCGGGATGAAGCAGCGCTTTTAAGTACAAAATACGATTCCGAATATGCCTACCGCAAGGATGAAATCGGGCGGCTCCATCAGGGTTTTGAACGTATGACCGCACGAATCCAAAATCTGGTAAATACAAATTATGTTAATGAAATCCTTGCAAAAGAGGCACAGATTAAAGCCTTAGAATCCCAGATCAATCCCCATTTTCTCTACAATACGCTGGAATCCATCAACTGGCGGGCAAAGGCGGTCAACAATCGGGAGATTTCTCTTATGACAGAATCCCTTGGCTCTCTTCTGAGAGCTACTTTAAGCAACAAAAAATCTCTTGTTACACTGTCCTATGAGCTTAATCTGATTCTGTCCTATATCACGATCCAGCAGATCCGTTTTGAGGAACGCCTGGACTACCGGGAACAGGTTCCCGATGGACTGAAAAATGCCTTGATTCCTCCCCTTACGCTGCAGCCTCTGGTAGAAAACGCCATACACTATGCCTTAGAAGAAATGACTGAAACCTGCTATATTACCATTTTAGCTGCAGAAACAGATAAAACAGGAAAAAACGGGGAGCGCTGTATCCGCATCTCTGTAACGAACAGCGGCTCAAGCTTTGATGAAGATCTCCTGGAACTGCTTAAACAGCATAAAAAACAGCCCAGCCGTTCCGGAATTGGTCTTTTAAATATTGACAAACGTATTAAACTGTTATTTGGTGAAGACTATGGTTTGTCCCTGTTTAATCAGGAAGACTGCGCCGTAGCATCCATTACTATTCCATATCGCACGGAGGAAACTGTCTCATGTTAAAACTTATTATTGCTGATGATGAACGCATCATACGTGAAACCATTTCCACAATTATCAATTGGAAGCAATATGATATTGAACTGGTAGGCCTTTGCAAAAATGGTCTGGAAGCCTATGATACAATCCTGGATGAAACGCCGGATATTGTATTGACTGATATAAGAATGCCCGGAATGGACGGTCTAGAGCTGATTCGTCGGATTTCCGAAACAGATCTGAACACCCAGTTCATTATCCTCTCTGGTTACGGAGAATTTGAATATGCGAAAATGGCCATGAAATATGGAGTCCGCCATTATCTGCTCAAGCCCTGCAGTGAAGTGCAGATTCTTGAAAGCATACAGGAAATTGCTCAGGATTGTTACCGAAAAAGCAGTCTGGAACGCTCCTATCCCGCTATGAGCAGTATAAGGCACAATGTTATTTTTACAATCCTTAACAATGCCATCTGCCAAAACCGTCCTTATGATGAAATTATGCGCGCCTATGATCCGTATATGGATTTTTATTTTTCATCCTATCATCTTTTCTATATCTATTTTCTGGAACAGAAGGATCTGGAGGAGTTTTTACAGCAGCTTAAACCCTATGCTGACAGCCATTTTCCCGAAGTTACCATACATGGCATCTACGTCAACTGTACGCTGCTGCTGTTTTTTAAGGAATTTGCAGGAAATTATCAGGATCTGTCCCAATTTTTTTCCAGCATAAAATTCCCCGGACGCAGCCCTTCCCTTGAAACAGAGGATTTGTCCTTTAAAAATCTTCAGACTCTTCTGGAAACTGTTTTAGATAAAGTAAAACGTTTCAGTATGATCTACTATATCAATGACTTCCGCATCCTATCCAGCTGCAACTACAGCTTCATTATGGAAGAAGCGGAAAAACAGCTGTCAGAGGCTTTGCAAACTGGACGAACAGAGTCTGCCGACAGTCTGATTAACTTGCTTTCAGAAGTAACTGATCTGTCATTTCTCAAGCAGCTTTCCAATTCCCTGTTGCTGAAAATCACAGCTTCTGACAACCGTCTTTCCACCATTGATCTGACGGAATGGCTTTTAAATGTAAACAGAGAACGGAATTTAGAGCAGCTTAAGCTTACCCTTGCAGAAAAGCTGAGAAAGCTCTTATCGGCTAAGCCTCAGACTTCCTCCATCAGCGCCATGACCCAGCAGATCTGCGACTATGTAAACGAACACCTCTCTGATCCCAACCTGACCCTAAAGCGGATTGCAGAGCAGCATCTGTTTATGAACACAGACTATGTCAGTAAAAAATTTCAAAAGGAAACTGGCACCCGTTTTTCCAGCTATCTCACCGATGTCCGAATAGAACGGGCCAAACAGCTGCTTGTCTCTGCCGAAAGCGATAAGATTCAGACCATAGCAGAGCAGGTGGGCTGCGGAAACAGTCCGCAATATTTTTCTCAGCTGTTTAAGAAAAAAACCGGCATGACCCCCAGTTCCTATATAGCCCGCATTCACGGTGAAGGGTGAGATTTTTTATACTGCATAGGAGTCTGAGCGGTAGCCTTGCGGAATACCCGTTCAAAATAGGGAAGGCTTCCAAATCCTGTTTCCATTGCTATCTCTGTCATAGTCAATGACGTCTCCCTGAGCAGAATCTGGGCCTTTTTAATGCGGCAGATATTTTGATATTCATTGACTGTAAAACCTGTAACTGTTCGGAAAATCCGTGTCAAATAGGAACGGCTGATAAAAAAATGGGCTGCCAGATCATCTAGGCAGAGTTTTCCTGCGGAATGATTCTGCAGATAAATCGCAATTTCATGAACCTTCTGATACATTCCCGTATGAACTATATTGGTCTGTCCTGGCTCCTTCCATCCTTCCGCCTCTGCCCTGCTTCTGGTTCGTATCAGAATCAGAAGCAGCTGAGCCGTATACAGCCGCACCATCCCCTCCGCCGTTCTCTTTTCCGTATCTGACCATCCGGGTGCACTTTGGGACATACTCATTTCGTTTTTTACCTTTTCCAGCTGCTCCAGCACCTGTTTCCATTCGCCGTCCGAAAAACAGGTAATTCCCCGATACTGCTCTCCAAACTCCAAAAGTCCCCGGAAACCGCAAAGTTTCAAAAGGCAGCTTAAAGCTTCTCCCTCTAGCTGTAAAAGAAACCGGTGATGACTTTTTCCGTTTCCTGCCGGACAGGTTTTATGAATCTGGTTTTGATCGACCAGAATCGCCATCTGCTCCTTCATGTGATAGGTATCCTGCTCTACAAAGTAAAACCGCTCTCCTTCTAAAAGGAAATACAGCTCCAGACTCTGGTGAAAGTGACGGCTTACCATGGAAAAACTGTGCCTGCGCACTGCTTCTTCTGCAAAAATACCGGAAATCTCCTCCTGAAATAAAATTTCCGGTTCCTCTCCCAACTGTTCGGAGGTGAGATAGATCGTATCCTTTTCTGTATTTTCTCCCATCTTCTGACCTGCCTACTTTATTTTTCTGCTATTATACTGCAAGTTCTTCCGATTTTCTACGCTTTTTGTAGCCGATTAGATAATAACATTAAAAAATCATCTGATTTTATTAGCATTCACCACATCCATTGAGTAAAATATAAATCAGAAAATACTTATAAACATTCGTACAGAGATTTTTAGGAGGGTAAGATCATGAACTACAGCAATAACAAAGTATCGGATATTCAAATTGCCTATATCGGAGGCGGTTCCAGAGGCTGGGCCTGGACCTTTATGACGGATCTGGCTCTGGACGATCAGATCAGCGGAACCATCAGACTTTATGACATTGACCGTCAGGCAGCGGAAAACAACGCAGTGATCGGAAATCACCTTATGAGCCGGGAGGACGCAAAGGGTGACTGGAAATTTGAAGTAAAGGACAGCTTACAGGATGTTCTGACAGGCTGTGACTTTGCCGTTATCTCCATCCTTCCAGGTACCTTTGATGAAATGGCGTCCGATGTTCATCTTCCCGAACGCCTCGGCATCTATCAGTCTGTAGGCGATACCGCAGGCCCCGGAGGCATGATCCGTGCCCTGCGCACCATTCCCATGTTTGTTGAAATCGCAGAAGCCATCCGGGATTATGCGCCGGACTGCTGGGTTATCAACTACACCAACCCTATGTCCCTGTGCGTAAAAACTCTTTACCACGTATTCCCGGAGATCAAGGCCTTTGGCTGCTGCCATGAGGTATTCGGTACACAGAAGGTATTAAAGGGAATCTATGAAGCAGAAACAGGAAATACCATTGAAGACTGGCACGACGTTCATGTAAATGTAGTAGGAATCAATCACTTCACCTGGTTTACGGAAGCAAATTATAAGGGCGTTGATCTTTTCCCCGTATACAAAAACTACATTTCCAAACACTTTGAAGATGGCTATGAACTTGAAGGTGAAAACTGGATGAATTCTTCTTTCAAATGCGCTCACCGGGTAAAAATGGATCTCTTTAACCGTTTCGGTCTCATTGCTGCCGCAGGCGACCGCCATCTGGCTGAATTTATGCCCGGAAACGAATACCTGAATGATCCAGAAACCGTACATTCCTGGAAATTCGGCCTGACTACCGTGGACTGGAGAAAGAACGATTTACAGAAGCGCCTGGAGAGAAGCCACAGACTGGCAAATGCTGAGGAAGAAGTAACTTTAGAGCCTACCGGTGAGGAGGGCATCCTTTTAATCAAAGCCCTTTGCGGTCTGGATCGTTTTGTAAGCAATGTAAACATCCCCAATACAGCCCTTCAGATCCCCAATCTGCCTGCTAACGCCCTGGTGGAAACGAATGCGCTCTTTGACTTAGACAGCATTCATCCGGTTGCCGCAGGTGCACTTTCTGAAGACGTGAAAGCTCTGATCATGCCTCATGTAGAAAACCATGAGCGCATCTTAAAGGCTGCCCTTACCTGTGACGAAGAACTGGTAGTAACCGCCTTTATGAACGATCCGATCGTAAAGGGCAAAAATCCTTCCGAACAGGAAATCCGGGAACTGGTTCACGATATGCTTGTAAATACAAAAGCTTACCTGCCGGAGGGTTGGAAGCTGTAAAAACAGGCTTATTTCCACACAAACCGCAGATCCGCAATCCGTACCTCATCTCCCGGATTCAGTTCTGCGGTTTCATTGGCCGCCAGCAAAACACCTGCTACGGTAGTTCCGTTCGTAGAGTTTAAATCAGTGACTGTAATTTTGTCTTCTGTACGGTCAAGGCGGAGATGAAACCGACTGACTGTTTTATAATCGAGAACATAATCTGCCAGTTCTTTATGCTTCCCAATAACAAAGGGATAATAGGGAATTTCTATGGAGGATATTTCCGGATGGAGGGCTGTAAGGCAGTGACACTCTTCTGCTTCCGGATGGACGGACAAAACCGTAGTCTGGAAATCCTCCGGAGGCGGGGAAGCTATTGAAGCAGCGTTTGTTCTTAAAGAAGACTCTGTACTGCTGTTTTCTATTTCTTCCTCTTCCCCCTCCTCATCTTCATACAGAATACGCCAGGGATCCTCTTCATCCCTGGTATTTTTTATCTGTCTCTCTGTATCCGCCGGTTTCTTTTCTCTTCTTTCCCAGAAAATGACTGCCAAAATCGTAAAAACCTCTGCCGCAGCTGCGCCTATGACCAGATAAAAGCTGAGATTTAAAAGTGTTTCTATTCCTCTCAGAAACCAGATTCCCAGAGAGATCAGGCTGAACATGCCTGCTGTGGCTGCCATACGTTTTAAAAGCTGTTTTCCAATATTTTTTTCAGACTGCCTTTTCTTTTCGCATAATTCAGTCTGTCCGGCAGCCTCCTGCGGTAAATCCGTGGAAGTTTGCCGCGGCAAAGCTGTTTTATTCGATCTTCCTTCTGCTTTTTGCAATGCTCCCGAAGTATCCCGTACTTCATCCTCCCCGGTCTTTTGTATCCCCTTAATCCGTTCCGCCTTTTGACCAGCCTCCTGCGGCGGACGGCCTGTTTTCTCCTCAGCCACAATCTTTACCAGATCTTCAATCCCATAATTTTCCTTTAAGCTCTCCTGATACAAACCATAAGCCAATACCACACAGTCCTTGTCCCTATGATCCACATGTTTTAAAAGGTATTGGAGAAAATGGCTGAGTTCTGCTGCAAAATCTCCCTTTCCTCCCGGAACTGCACAGAGCCCTATTTCAAAACGCTCTGGTTCCGCATAGATCAATTCCGGCGTTAGAAGAATCCCTCCACTCTCTAAAAGATATTTTTCCATCTCCTCCAAAGCCCGGTAAAGCTGCCAGAACAAACTTCTGACCTGCTCCCCTGTCATTGCATGAGTTTCCAATATCCGCTCCAGCGGCTGGCGGGATGTGATATCGTAACAGTAAATTTCCCTTCCTTCTTCATAACGCACTCTCATGGGAAGCAGTCCCCGGATTCTGTTCTGTTCCAGCATTCCTGCCTCCCAGGCTCCCTTTTCCCTCTGCTCCTCATCTTCTGTTTCAATGGTAAGATAGCTGCGCTTCATCTCACGGATATAGCTGATCTTCATCCTCTTCCCCCAGTTTCTCTATCAATGTAATCTTCCGCAGAAATGTTTCCGGGCGAAAGCGTCGGAGCCGGATCTCCTTTTCCCAGTTTTCTGCCCGCCCTGCCGCACGAATCCATTTCCCCTCTTCTCTCAGAGAAAGCCGGTCATCCTTCATGTGGAGCCTCAATCCTTTGTTTTTCTGAAAAAAGGCCTCTATTTCTTCTAAATCCACAGTTTTCTCATGACGTGCCTTTTCTGCCGCCTCATGAACGGTCATTGCACACGATACCTGATCATGGATTCTGCCTGCCTCTGTAATGATCGTACCAATCCCAAATAAAATCACTGCCATCACACCGGCTGCTTCCACGGTAAAGCTTCCCTTTAAATGCTTTTCCATTTTCCTGCCTCCCCTCTGTCACCAAAAAAGTAAAAACACCGCTGCCAAAAGAACAAAGGGTAAAAAGGGAAGGCGTTCCTTTCCCCGATCTGCTGCTTTATCTCCTTTCCATATCCGACGAACCATGAGAAAGGAGCTCACAGGAAAACACAGCAGAAGACTGGCACTAAAAAGAAATACTGTCTTTATAAACCCCAGATAACATCCGGCAGCCAGAAAGAAAAAACCATCCCCAAGACCCACGGCCTCCTGGGTAACATAGGCCAGGGAAAGAAGAAAGATCCCTACACAGGCCGCTCCCAGCAGCTGTAAAACAGCATAGGCCGGAGTACAAACTGCCCTCCAGCTGCCCAAAGCACCCGATACAGCCGCAAATCTTCCTGCCTGCAAGAGAATCCCCGTGGCTCCTCCAACAATGAACGTTCCGATATGAATGGAACCCCATTTTAAATCCTGCCAGGCCGCCAGAGCTGTGAATGTCCAGAAAGCTGTTACGATTGCTGTTTCAAACCACTGTTCCATTATTTGCTTCCCCTTCCGCAATAACTGCACTCCCCCAGATGCTCCACTTCGCTTAAGGGCACGGTCTGCACATACGCACGAATCGCCCCGCACTGTCCCGTACTGTGATATCTTGTTCCCCATGGCATGATAAAAAAAGGCCCTTTTGAATCAGCCGCTTTACAGGATGGACATGGATAATACCGTTTCCCCTCCTGATTACGCAGTCCATCCATCTCACCTGCCTGCACCTGTTTTAAATCATTAAACAGATAATGACAGTTCCTGTTTCTATGATACCGTGTCGAATTACGGCCAACATAAACCATTTCCTCCATTTCGTCCTCTCCCGGCAGCAAATTTCCCTTTCGGTTTCCCTCTGCTCCGGTCCACAGACGTCTGACACACACCGCTTCTGCCTTTATGCTGTCTATACGAAATACAGAAAATGGAAGCGGCATCCTGTAGGTCATTACAATATGAACCATGTCATTTTCTATAGCTGTTCTCATAAATGAAACATCTCTGACCCATTTTTTATCTATCCGTCCCAAAACCATTGCTTCAATCCCTGCCTGGGCAGCAAATCCAAAAATATCTTTCATACCATCTGGGGCCAGCTCATCCCTGCTCTCATCCATCTGCCCCTCTCTTCCCTTTCCCAAAAGCCAGGCACTGTATGCATACTGGCTGATCTCTTCCCCCACAGTTTCTACCGCTGCCTGAATCTGTCTCTGCCGGTCCATCATCCTCATAGGGATCAGAAGTATGACACAGAGAAACACAAACAAAGGAAATACCAGTGCCGCCTCCAGCGTCAGACTGCCGCGGATTCGGTTGCCCGCATGATATTTCTTTATATGACAAGGAATCCGTTTCATCTGAAAGGCCCATGAGGATACTCTTTTTTCGGAAACTCGGATCCTTTTTAAATAGTTCTGCATATCTGTGTCTGTTCGTACTTGGAGAGGTGCGATTTTCATTGAATGATGGTTCTGACAGGTATGTTCCTGATGGATCATTGATCGTAAGGAGTAGCGTGTTATATGAAGTTGTGTTGGATTCCGAAAAAAGAGCATCCTCATGAGCCTCCTTTCCTAAAGATTATCTGTTTTATTCATCATCCAGATAGCTGCCAGAAACAGCCATCCGTATTTTTTGTCTGTCTTTCCACGAACCGCCGGAAAAAAACACAGGTTTTCCACAAAACTCCGCTTCCATTTCCACCATGCAGGTACAACCTGCCATGCAGAAATCCGGTTGTTCCGTTCTGAGTTCTGTCTGTATCACATCCATCATACGGTAAACCCGTTCTTCACTGTATCCGCCAAAAAGCATCAGCCGAAGATAGCCTTTGTGATCCAGACCATCTTCCTCTTTCTCCCCTTTCCCTATCCCATCCGGCAGACGGCCTTTGGCCCCCAGATCAAGAAGGCCCTGTAAATCCAGCTTCCACTGAGAACTGCTTTTTACAAGAGGTACCTTTCCGCCTTCCAAAAGACAGCGCACATCCGCCAGCGCCTCCCCCAGCGCCCAGACCGTCATAATGAAAAATGACAATACCGCTGCAAGCGGAGCCATCCCTGTACCTCCTGCAATCACTATGGCAAGGGAGCGGGCTTCCTCCCTTTTAACAGGATCCCTCAGAATATGAGCCAGATTCATCCCCTGGCGCAATGCTGTCAGACGAAGGACAGAAGCCTCCAGATTCTCCCTGTCTTTCTCCTTCCCATACAGAATATACTCCAGCTGGTAAAAGGATGGCGGCTCTGGCTTAAAGGCAGAAAAATAACGGATCCCGTATTCAGACACGAGAAGGCGGTCCAAAAGAGTTTGTACGCCAAGGTTACGCTTCCCTTCTCCGGCTGGATTACCTGGTGTTCTCTCCTTTGAAGGAAACCCATTCAGCTTTAAACTGCGCCCTGATACGACCGTCCCTTCCGGAAGTACCAGTTCCAAAATCCCTTTGGACGCCAGATCGCCGATCCGTTCCAGCCATCCCTCCTTTTCCTTATCCTTTACGCCAAATTCCATTCCCAGGCTCAGCATGGGATATCGTGAAAAATGACTGCGCACCGGGGCCCACAGAGCTTCTTCATCCATTTCGTCATCTTCATCATCCGGCTCCCAGCTGTCAATATAATCCATGACATCCTCCGCTTCCCGGATAATATTTTCCAGAAAAAGGATATTTTCCTGGCTTTTTTCCCGTAAAGCCCCAATCTCCATCCGCCTCTGCCCATCCTTTTCGGTATATGTTTTATACTGGGCGAATTCCTCCCTTAAAGCCTCTCTTGATCCATCGCTCAGATCCTCTCTTGACTCAAAATCCTGCCGGCTTTCCTTCAAAGCTTCGTTTAAACGGTCCGCTCTCTTTTCATAGGCCGTTACCAGAGAAGGAAGCTTTTTTAATATTTTTATCATGCTCTCTGCCCTGCGGATCAAGCCGCTTCCATCCAGATCGTCCAGACAGCGCTTTCCCTGTTCCCAGTTCTGTCTTTGTTCTTCAAGCCTCCCGTTTATCTTTTCCAGCGCTGCCTCCACACGGACCGCTTCTCTGGTATGGCCTTCATAGCGGACAGAACAGCCATTTATCCCCTCTGCATCCTTAAACTGGCTGAGCATTTCTCTGGCTCCATTTTCATCCATGCTGTCCCAGATCATGTCTATAAGCCCAAACTTCATATAGTCCAGGATTTCCTGCTCAAAGTAGGCTCCCTGTCCCTCTGTAAGCATTACTGCATCCTTCCTGTCTGTGTCCACAAGAGTTACCGGATACCAGTTTTCCGCCTCTGCATAAGGAGCAAAAAAATCGCCGAATTCCTGTTCCAGTCTTTCCTTTTCCCCTGTTTCAAGTCCCAGGATCCGGTAATTCTCCCACAGCCCCCTGTGGTACTGCGCCATCACCGAATCCATAGAAGAATCTGCCGCCATCCGCAGATACAATCTGGCTCCCGTCTCTCTGGCCGATTCCACAACTACCAAAAGAAGCGTCATGATACTGACCAGGATCATCGTGAGAAAGACCGTCACTTCCCCCCTGTGCCTCATCAGTAAACCTCTTTGGATTTGCTGTTGATCTGTTTGAAAATGTTTTCCAGCAATGTATTGATCTGCTTCTTAAAAATGATTACAAGGCCTATAAGGACGACCATAAAATCCAGTACCTGCCCCGGAATGCTTGAAAATACTTGTCTCATCTTTCACATCACTCCGATGTGTAAATTATTTTTCTTTTTAATTTAGTAAAAAAGCAGGCTCTTGGATATCCTCTTGTCCAAAAGTCTGCTCT